>JAMQPI010000344.1 GCA_023717565.1 Pyrinomonadaceae bacterium
GGGCAATTTCGCAAATCGTTGCCGGGGATCGGAACTCCTGCCGGACTAAAGATGGTCCCGATTGGCGCGGTCACGGTGCCGCCACCAGCCAGCGTGTAAACACGGGTTGTGCCGGGCCGCAGCAGTTCTCCAAAATCGCCGACGCGCATTCTGACTGTGGGCACCGGCACGGCCGAAAGGCCTTCACCGGAACCGAAGATGGGCGTGCTATTGCGCTGACCGTTCAGCGAGAAAAAGAAGAATGAGCGATTGCGACCGTCGTAGATTGGGGACCCACCCTCTCCGGGCTTTGGTAAGAATATTGGCCCACCAACTGTGCCATAGTAGTTATGCGTGACGGTATTCGGCACCGGAGGCGACGTTGGGTCGTCGAACCGGCTGGCAGCAGCGCTAAGAAAACGGCCCTGGTAAACCTCTCCAACTGTTCCATGCACTGAGTTGCCGCCAGACTTGAAGGTGGTCGAGATAACTCCACCGCCGGCACGACCCGACTCCGCTGAGGGCACACTGGATTCAATCTTAAACTCGGCAATAGCATCAGGGTTCGGATAGATCGCGATTTGTCCGAACTGCGACTCATTGTTGTCGACCCCGTCGAGGCGGAAATTGTTGTTCGTCGCACGGGCGCCATTGACTACCAACACAGAGCCGCCGGATTCGCGAAAGCGTGTGGACTCGGTGTTGTTCTGACCGCCGCCACCAGCCACGAAGTTACCGCCTCCCCCCAGCAAGCCAAGATTGGGACGAGTCACGCCGGGTGAAAGTGCCGCCAGCAAGGTGAAGTTTCTCTGCGCAATCGGAAGGTCAGTCACTTGTCTGCCGGTGATAACGTCGCCGCGCACGCTGGTCTCGCTTTCAACCAGTGGGGCAGAGTCGGCGGTGACAGTTACGGAGCCAGCGCCGCCGGTAATACTGGTGAACTTCACATCCAGGGGCAGACGCGAATTTGTCTCGACCTGGACCGCCTCGATGTTAACGGGTTCAAACCCCGGGGCCTCGGCAGTTACCTTGTAAGTGCCCGGCTCGAGGTTTGTGACCGTATAAGTACCCTCGTCGCCTGTTTCAGCCTCACGAACCTCCGCTGTTTTCACACTGGTGACTTTGATTTTTGCTTGCGTCACCAAAGCATCGTTCGGATCTCGGACGGTTCCGACGATAGCGCCTTTGTTGCTTTGCGCGAGCGCAGCTGGGATCCAAATCAACATCGCTAACGTCCCAAAGAGAAGTCGGCGCGGAAGTCGTGACTTTTTCATGGCTAGTCCTCGTATGCAGTCAAGAAGATAAAGGTACGCTCCCCGCAAGGCTTTGCGGAAGGAGTTGGTACAATAGGTTCTGACTGAAGATAACTGCCAGGGCAGACAGCACGCCCTGGCAAAAATTTAATTGGGCTCTGCGACTAAAAGCGTGAGCTTTAGTTACTTGTTACGTCGGGGGCGAACGACCAAACAGTTTGTTGCCTAACTGAACTAAGTATTTAATACAGTTTTATAGGGCTGTCAATAGTTTTTATAGCCAATTGAGAAATAAATTATTGGGGAGAGGTAGAGATTGCTTGGCCAACCGACAGATCCAAAAAGCGAACCTGGGAGAGCTTAGGCCGCAAAGGCTGAAGCAAACTTGCTCGCGAGCACTAGGCTGAGCGCGCCTCTTAGCGTTGGTCTAGGTCCCAGAGTCGAAGGTAGGATCCGCGCCGAAGGAAGCCCTCTCCTAATGCTGCGTTCCATTGTTTCATTGAGTGCGTCGGCCACCAGCGACCAGGCTCTCGTGATCTCACCACCAACGACTACAGCTTCGGGACTGAAACCAACGATCAGGTTTGAAATGCCAATACCCAAATAATGCGCCGTCTCGACTAAGGCGCCTCTGGCGTTTTGTTCTCCTTCGAGCGCCAGATCAACGAGACTGTTGAAATCTAAATCTGGCGACTGTTCGAGACCGGCAAAGTTGTGGTAGCGCGTAAGGGTGGCTCGCTCTGAAGAAAAGGCTTCCCAGCAATCATAGTTGCCACACGAGCAGGCGACTGGAGCTCTGGAACCAACGATCATGTGGCCAAACTCCCCCGCAGCTCCCCGTTCTCCCCGATACACCTGGCCATCGAAGATGATTCCGGTGCCGACTCCCTCGGCAACCAGAACCATGATGAAGTCGCGCGCATCGCAAACCTCAGGCCGACCAAACCATAACTCAGCCAACGCGACAGCGTTAGCGTCGTTGTCAATGGTGACCGGCAAACCAGTTGCTGAAGATATTTTCTGGGCTAACGGAAGGTCGCGCCACTTGAAGTAAGGAATGTAAATCGCCGTCCCGGTTGAAGGATCGACCAGTCCTGGAAGACTCACGCCGATAGACTCTATTGAGCCCGAGCTCTGGGTGGAAAACTCACGCACCAGGTCAATCAACTGTTTCACAGTCTTCTCAGGATCCGAATCAGTCACAAAATGCTGCTGCTCAATTACCCGTCCGGCCAAATCGCTGGTCGCGACTGTCGTCATCGTGGGAGTGATCGCCACGCCAATGGCGATGGCTCCCGCCGTTCGTATCCTGAGAAGCGTGGGTCTGCGTCCGCCGGTTGACTCGCCCTCACCAATTTCCTCGATCAAGCCCTCGCCGGTGAGCCCTTCGACGATCGCGGATATTGTTGAGCGCTGCAGCTCGGTCTCGCGGGCAATCTCTGCCCGTGAAATGGGTTCGCGTTCGCGCACATAGTTCAACACGATCTGCCGATTTATATCGCGGATCGTATTGAGCCTGGCGGGCTGGGTCTTTCTGAGATCAAGTCGACGCATAAGAAACAAGTACTAATCAACATCCGGCAATTCGCAGGTTGGGAAGGTTTACTTTCCAAGGATGAAGGCGGAAGGATGAAGGATGAAGTAATGACAAAATCATTCGAATCACCACGCTTTCCGCCTTCATCCTTCCGCCGTTTACCTGCTAACGTTCTTCCCCTGAGTAATGGTCATGGTTTTGTCGACAGCCGGAACATTGAAAGTTTCCACGGTGCCATCAGACCACTTGATTTCCAGTTTGTCGACTTTGGTCGCGGCGCCCAGTCCGAAATGTAGCGTCATGTCATTTTGCGAGCAATAGACTGCCCCGCTTACTAAATCTGCACGCTGGCGAAGCTTCCCAGTCGTCAGGTAGGCCACGCTACCAATGGCATCTCTAGGGGTCTTTTTTGTCACCTCTCCCACCAAACGCAAGTTGAGCCAATGACCTGTCGGCGGCGCGACGTTTCGCAGGAGCGCCGGCTGGGAATCGAGATTGTTGATTACCAGATCGGGACGTCCATCGCCATCCAAATCTCCAATCGCCAGACCTCGACCGGGCCACGAACTTGCGAGGGCGCTTCCTGGCGGTGCGCCGATGCGTTCAAATTTGCCATTCTTGAGATTGCGGAACAACAGCGCCTGCTGAGAGTAGCTTGTGCCCCACTGGTAGGAATCGACTGCGGGATAGACGTGCCCATTCACCACGAAAAGATCCAGCCACGCGTCGTTATCAAAGTCTATGAAGCTCGTCCCCCAGCCGAGAAACGGGATGGTTGGTTCGCCGAGACCTGCCGGAAATGTCACATCAGTGAAATTTGCTTCGCCATCGTTGTGGTAGAGGACATTCGAGTCGTCGGAAAAATTCGTGATGTGGAAATCAACGCGGCCATCATTATCGTAGTCCCCGATGGCCAAACCCATCCCGGCCTGCTCGCGGCCGTTTTCATTCAGGGCGACGCCCGACGGATATCCTACTTCCTCGAAGGTACCGTCACCTTTGTTGATGTACAACTGCTTTGGCGTAGAGTCGTTCACGACGATCAAGTCGAGTAGCTTATCGTCATCGACGTGGACGAATGCAGCAGTGAACCCGTAAAACTTTTGTGGATCGTTAACGCCCGCCTTCACACTTACATCTTCAAAGCTGCCGTCCGGTTTCTGTCTATAGAGCGTGTCTGTTTCGCCCGGCAATCCGCGTGGACCACACATCACCGGAACCCCGCGAAACTGGCAGGGTTGTCCCGCGCCACCAACCTTTCCGGCGTCAGCGGGACTGGGCGGAAGGTTGTCGAGATCGATCTGAACATATCCGGGGACGAATAGGTCGAGACGTCCATCTGCATCGTAATCACCCCAGGTTGGTCCCGTACTCCAGCCCTTCCGCGCCACCCCAAGTTTTTCCGCAACGTCCGTGAAAGTGCCATCGGCGTTATTGTGATAGAGACGCGAGACACCGAAGTTTGTGACGTACATGTCGGCTCGTCCGTCGTTATCATAATCACCGACCGCAACTCCAAAGCCCCACCGCTCATTTGCCACGCGGGCCTTCTCGGTAACATCTTCAAACTTCCAACCACCGAGATTCCGGTAGAGCGCAGCGCGAGGGGCCTTCTCTTTTCCTCGCATCGCTGCAACCGTGGATCCGTTTAGCAGGTAAATGTCCGGCAGCCCGTCGGCGTCGTAATCGAATATGGCAACACCGCCCGAAGGTGTCTCAAAGATGTAATCCTTGTTCGCACCGCCGGAAAGGTGTTTGAAATTCGCCAGCGCAGTTTTCCCGGTTACGTTTTCAAAAACGACCGGGGCCGTGGGGTCCGTAATCCCCACCGTCCGTTTCGAGGTGTAAGTCACTGGCGGGCCAGTTTTGACGCCGCCCATTGGCTGTTGCGAGTCCGGTTTCTTCGGTTCTTGCGCAATGAGAGCGTAAGGGGTGAGCAGCAAAAGCAATACGAAGGGTCTAACGCGAAAGCGTGTCAGGTTATGCGGAGTTATCATCCTGGAATTACTTCGCATCGATGAGCGCGTAATCACGTCCGCTGTAAAGACGTACGCGAGCGCCATCCTGAGACATCATCAAGGGACGGGGCCGTTGCAGCTTGCTGTCTTTGGTCGTGGAAACGGACAGAATCTGGTCGCCGGCCAGATTCATGATGTTCAGCTTTCCATCCTTCGAAAAACCGAATCCGTAAGCGCCCGTTTTCAATGACTCTCCGCTGATGGTGATGTCTGAGTCAGTGATCAGAAAGCCCTCATACTTGGCCCGTACATCGGAGCTATAACCGGATGTGTCGATGAGTCCGGCGATCACATGACGGCTTTTCCCCCAACGGGCCGCGGCTGAGTTGCGAGTCTGGGTAGGGGCGCTGAGACCCTGAAAATAGAATCCGGGCGGAACAACGCGCGCGAGTTCTGATCCGAGAAGTATCTCTGCTCCGTCCTGGGCCGCGACAAACGTCGGTAGGAAACAAGCGACCAGCAGGAAAGCCGCAGCCTTGATCGAATACCTTCTCCAGTTATTCATAAATGGAAACCCTCCGCGTTTTTGATGACTCTATCAGAGTTGAAACTATCTTTCAGCGTTAACGCCCACCCAAATCATAGACAATTGTTTTCGGATTATAGGCTTTCCAGTCGAACCAATAGTCATTGAGAACGGCGACCTTTTTCAGTTGTTGCCCACTGAGTGGGCCGCTGATGGCCTTGCCGGTGAAGTCCCACTCACTGCCGGTCTCAGCGTCCGCCAGGACCAGTTGGGATGACCCTGGCTTCAAAAAGAATTCCAGCTTGCGACCGTCCACTGTTCTCTCAAAGGCACGCACAGATCTCTTATCATCCCCAACCACAACGAAAATTGGAGTACCGCCCAGGTCATCCATTATCGGGCTCTGCTTTAGCACGGCGTCGAAGGGATAGGCCTTTGCGGCCCCGTTGACGGTAATCCCAACAACAAGTGTCCGAGGCTTGAGCGACTGATCGAGGACTTGAGACGTGGCCACGGGTACGTTAGCCATGCGTTCCTCCCAGTTGGCTTTAGCATACTGGCCCGACCCGGCTACACCCTCATCAGGCTTTAGCACCCGCCCTTGAGGTTTCTCGCGCTTCCAGGTTGCGAAGGTCAGCTCATCGTGAAACACGGATTTCAGGCGTTTCCCTTTCAGTGGGCCTAGAATCGCTTCGCCGCTAACTTGTTGCCACCATGATCCCGTTTCCTCGTCGCGCATGATGAAGTTCTGGTTGTTAATCCCTGCGAGATGAAAGTGAAGTTGACGTCCGTCTACCGTTGCTTCCCACACCAGACCGGTGTGACAGAGCGTTCAATAGGTAGCGACTATCGGCGTGCCGCCTACGACGTCCTCCACGACGTGATGATAAGCCATCTGCCGTACGGGGTAAGCCGCGGCCTCTCCCTTGAACTCTATCGCCAAAACGATGTCGCTGTCGTCAACGAATCCAGCTTCATTCACCATCGCATACGCTGGATTAGGAAGCGGATTAAACATCCACTCAAAATGATTTTGACGCGCCAACCAGGTAGCCGGTAGGACAGGCAGAAAGACGATCACCAGTAGAGCTTTACGCCACCAGCCGCGGGAGTTTCGCCATAGCCACACCACCAACATCAAAGCTGCCGCCGCGGCAATCAGAGTGAGGATTGGAGACCAACGTTTCATTGCAAAGGACCATTCCAGACCACGCTGAGTTTGCGGGCTGAAAGGTTGAATGATCCAAACTGGCGCAAGAACTATAGCCAGGATGGCCGCAGTGATCACCAACAGGACTAGCCATGCCAGTTTGCGGCCAGGGAAGCTGCTGTTGCTCGTTGTCATTATTGTCTGCCTCGATGCCGTTGGATCAGGAGAACCGGGAGATAGATCTACAAAGTTTGTGGACGGAGCTACGAAAAACTCTTCGAGGAATCACCGCCAGCCGCGAGACTGAAAGCTGTATGGTTCGGTCGCTGCTGACTTTGCAGTTGGTGCCGGAGGTCGGACTCGAACCGACATGAGTGTGACCTCGCCAGATTTTGAGTCTGGTGCGTATACCAATTTCGCCACTCCGGCATCGCGTTGGGAGATAATAAAGCCTGTTGCTTTGACACGCAACCAAGCTACCGGTGGGTGGGCTCAATCGCTGTCTGGCGTGTCATTACGCAGGTGGCGGACAAAAACGACCCATCAAGTTACAAGAAATGGCGCCAATTGTGTTTAGTTTATGTGATTCGTGGCCCGCCCTGTAGCAATCCTCGACAAGTCATAAGCCTTAAGAATAGAATGGGAAAGCCTGCCCCCCGTTACATCCTCCAACTCCCCGCAAAACTTGCTGGAAAAGGAACAAGAAACTATGAAGAAGGCAATTGGTCTTTTGTTGGTGTTTACTATGGTCATGCTTTTAACGGTACCGGTGTCCGCTAGAACGTGCGGCAAATTGAAGCACCGGCATAGCGACGTCACTCACACCCATTCTGCCTGCACCGGTGACGGACACAAGCATGGGCGAAGCTTCTGGGAGAAGCATCGAGATAAGTTGACGACCGCTGGGGGTGCGGGCGCTGGTGCAATCATCGGCGGAATTGCCGGTGGCGGCAAGGGTGCTGCTATAGGTGCCGCGGTCGGGGGCGGGGGAGCCGCTGTCTATACTTACGGAGTTCGCAAGCGTAGGCGTTCAGCTCGCTACTAAGAGGGATTCAGTCAGTAAGCAACAAGCGCGTTCCTGCAGTTACCGTCTGCGGGGCGCGCTTCGTATTTTGGGGTGCTGCTGCCTGTGGTAGCGGCCGGGTTGAGATTCAATCGGGCATAGTCCCTGGGCCAAAGGTGAGAAATACCACTGAATTGAGTGCTCGGACCCGGTCGCTACCGCTCGCGGTTCTGACCTAAGTTCTTTAAATTAAAGGGATTTTACTCACTGCAAAACGTGGTGCAAAAACCTGTTTGCCACAAGACAACAAACCTAGTAGAATTCCTGAGCCTGCCCTGCGGCGCAGGAGCGGTTCCAGCAATTTCAACGACGCCGCAATCCGTCCTCCAATTTAGGCCTGGAAATCATTCAATCGGGTTGAGTGTCGCTATGCATCCTGAAAGTACAGGAGTTAGAAAAATGTCCGGTGACCTAAAGTCGCGAATTCTCATCGTCGACGACGAACATGAAATAACTGAAATCCTAAGCGACCTGCTCAGCGTTGACCACTACTGCCAGAAGGTGGGTTCGGCAGAAGACGCGCTCGCACGGTTAGCCGAAAGTGATTTTCAACTGGTCATCAGCGATATCACCATGCCCGGAATGAGCGGACTGGATATGCTCCCGTTCGTTAAGCGCATTTCACCCAACACGGTCGTGGTGATGATCAGCGGCGTGCAAACGGTCGAGAGTGCGATCGGAGCATTGCGATTAGGCGCCTTCGACTACTTGATGAAGCCCTTTGACATTCGCCAGGTCGAAGCGGTTGTAAAGCGGGCGCTCGATCACTATGGACTCATCCTCGCCAAACAGCGCTACGAAGATCATCTCGAAGAATTAGTTGAACAACGCACCGGTGAACTTGACCGGGCACTCAACTCACTGGAGGACGCCTACCGCTCAACCTTGAGGGCCCTAACGTCGGCACTGGAGACGAGAGACTCTGAGACCCATGGCCACTCGGAACGAGTCGTAACTTACAGCTTGCGTTTAGGCCGAGAGTACGGACTGCCTGGTGAGAAGTTGAAAGCGTTGGAGTTTGGCTCACTGTTGCACGACATCGGCAAGATTGGGGTGCCAGATTCGATTTTGCGAAAGCCCGGAAAGCTGACCGAGGACGAGTGGGTGAAAATGCGCGAGCACCCGGTGCATGGCCAGCAAATACTGCGGGGCATCGAATTTCTCGAGGGAGCGGCCCGTGTTGTGGCCCAGCACCATGAGAAATGGGATGGGTCGGGCTATCCCCTGGGCCTACGGGAGGAAGAGGTAGACGTTTGTGCTCGCATCTTCGCGGTAGCCGATGCCTTTGACGCGATCACCAGCGACCGGGTTTATCGGCGTGGTAAGTCTTATCAGGAAGCCGCCCAGGAATTAGACGACTGGGCTGGAAGGCAGTTTGACCCGAAGGTCGTGGAAGCATTTCATCGAGTTCCACAAGATGACTGGGATGAATTGCACCGGCAGTCGTTGCTCCCAAAAGAAGACGAATTCGAAGTGCGGCGCGTGATGGAAATGCTAGAGAGTCAGCTTGAGGTTGTAGTCACGTAAAGAAAAAAATCAGCCGCGGATTTACGCGGATCAGAACGAATACAAAATCGGCCCGCCATCGTCTGTTCTTCCAGTCACTTGCTCTACTAATCACTTGCTCTACTAGTCCTTTGTTCTTTTCAGATCCGCGTTTCTCCGCGTAAATCCGCGGCCGATTTTCCCTTCCTTCACTCATTCCTTTCCGGCACCACGTAGCCACGTCGGGAACGCAGACTCAGTCCGGTTCGGCGAGCGGCGACTTCGATTCGGCGGTATTCACCCTGCCGGGAAGACGTTAGCGGCCGCTTCGGTCGATACGTGACTACATACTCCGCGCCGATTTCGCGAGCGGCTTCTCCGGCTTGAGCAATCATCTCCTGGCTCGACTTTGGTAGAAAGATCCGGCCACCAGTTTCTTCGGCCACATTTGTGAGCACCTGCTGACTCTTCTTAACGTCTGATTCGTACGCCTTCCGCTGTCGTTTCATAGCCGGATCGAACGTTATGCTCACTCCGTAGGACGGACTGCGCGTTGTTCCCGGGGGCAATGTGGGATCGTTGGAGGTGATTGGACCAGAAGGCCGTTGACCTATGGAAACCGAAGAAGGCCGGCCGTCTTTTCTTTGCCGCACCAATTCCGTGTAACTAATGATATGTACAGTAGCTCGAGCCGCCGTCAGTCGTTTGATCGCTTCCGCCCGTTCGATCTTTCCGCCGGGACTATCCACACCGTCAGTTATGAACACCACATGGCGGCTTCCTTCTGGTCGTTCGCTCAGTTGCCGGGCGGCCGCGGCTACGGCATCTGAGAAGCGTGAACGTTTCCCGGAAGACATCTTTGTTTTAAGTGCCTTCAGCACTACTCGCTTGTCGTCGGTCCACGGCTGAATTACCTCGACCGAGTTGCTAAATTGCAGGACTGAGACCAGTGTGCCGTCTTGAAGATTGTTAAGCAGTTGGATGGCCACGTCGCGCGTGAGGCCAGTTCGTTTTGACATCCCTCCCATCCCGCTTAATTCACCACCCGTATCCAGGACCAATAGTGCGTTCGCGGGCAGATGACGAACACTCCTGATTTGCTGGGCCACCCCGTCTTCCAGGACGAGTACATCATCTACCTCAAGGGTCGGATCGTAGTGCCCATATTGATCAAGAGCGACGACTGGTAAGCGCACTTCTTCGGTGAAGACTTTGATTGGCTCCTGTTCCTCGTTTGGCGGAGTAGGAGAGGGTGAAGGTGAAGGTCGTTGCGTCGCTTGCCCAAGGGCAGAAATCCCTAAGACAAGAACGAGGAGAACGATTAGTGTTGCTCGTGGATATATCAAAGCTGTTTGCCTGTCGTACAGATTGGGAAATTCCGGAGGTTTTGATGCAGAAACAGGCACCGGAGTGTTGCCTGAATAATTTAACCTGAGGATTTTCGTGCCTGGGACTGTACCGCGGTGATAGCTACAGCATCGACAATGTCTTCGGCCTTGCATCCACGTGAGAGATCATTGGCTGGTTTGTCCAGGCCTTGAAGAATTGGGCCGATGGCCGTCGCGCCCGCCAGTCGCTCGGTTAGTTTGTAGGCTATGTTGCCAGATTGAAGGTCGGGAAAGATTAGTACATTCGCTCGGCCGGCTACGGTGGAACTGGGGGCCTTGGAATTGGAAACAGCCGGTACCAGCGCTGCATCGAGTTGCAATTCACCATCGATTATTAACTCGGGCACCCTGGCTTTCGCGGTTCTGGTGGCTTCCACCACCTTGTCAACCAAACGATGTTTGGCACTACCCTTGGTGGAAAATGACAGCATGGCAACGCGTGGTTCAATTCCCAGCAAAGCGCGACAGGAATCTGCTGAGGTCACTGCAATCTCGGCCAGTTCGGCGGAAGTGGGCTCAATGACTACGCCGCAGTCGGCGTAAATCAGAGCTCCATTGTGACCGAAGCTACTGTTAGAAAGGGCCATCAGGAAGAAACTCGAAACCAGCTTGAAGCCGGGACGAACGCCGATGCAATGAAGCGCAGCGCGCACGGTGTGGGAAGTGGTGTTGGTGGCTCCGGCCACTGAGCCATCAGCCTTGCCGAGTCGTACCATCAGATTTCCGTAGTAGAGAGGATCCGCGAGCATGGTGCGAGCTTCGTCGGCCATCAGGCCTTTAGCGCGTCGCAATTCGTGAAAATAGGACGCCATTTTATCGAAGTCGGGCGCGTGCTTGTGATCGATCACTTCAACGCCACTGAGATTGGCGCGCTCCCGTTCCGCCGTCTCGCGTATTGTGGACTCATCTCCCAAGAGGGTGATTCGAGCAATGCCTCTCTGAGAGCATTCAGCAGCCGCACTTACGGTGCGCGGGTCGTTACCTTCGGGCAGGACAATGTGTTGGAGATTTCCGGCGGCACGCTGCCTGATTCGTTCGAGTACGTCCATAAGATGCAGTTGATCTGAAAAACACTTAGCCGCGGATTCACGCGGACGAACGCGGATTAGAGCAAAAGCTGAAGGTCGAGTCTAACCAACTCGGAAAGAGAGAACAAGTGTATAGAGATATGCGGCTGCACTCCGTAGGAGTGAGATGTTTATAGACCGGGACCCACAATTATTCCTCGCCGTTCTGAGGGGCGGAATGATACTGGATGAGTACCTGTCAAGATGAGTTCCGCCCCTCAGAACGGTGGGCGACGAGGGGGGGTTCCGGTGCTATAAACATCTCACGCCCTGACGGGGTGAACCGACGTCATTCGCGTCTGATTTGTTGACCGCAAGCTTGTGTGTCTACCGTGAACCATGGGCCGGTCGCAAACCTCTTACCGCTAACTACCTGCCAAGTTCCGTGCGGTGCTGGTTGAGTTGTTCCGCCAGGGTGACCAATCTGCAACCCGGTGCGTGTTTGAGTCGAGTCAGACTCGTGATAGCTTACACCCGACCTGAAACTGTTCTTACCAGCCACCACTACTGATAAGTTTGGGAGAAAATGATGCCCCCTCTGCAAGCACGCCGGCGAATGAAAAATCTTGTGTTGTTCATTCCCAACATGGTCCTGCTTTGTGTGCGCCTGATGACAGACTCCCGGGTGCCGGCTACGGAAAAAGCGCTGGTTGCGGGTGCGGTGATTTACGCAATCATTCCGTTGGATTTTATCCCTGACATGATCCCTTTCGTGGGCCAGATTGATGACGCCTATCTGATTGCTGTCACGCTTCTGCGGCTGGTGGATCGTACCGACGCGCGGGTTGTCCGCCAACACTGGCAGGGCGGCGGAGACGTGGTCGACCTCATCGAGTCAATGGCCCAGATGGCCGGCAAATTATTGCCTAAGCGGATTCGACGCGTGCTCACGTCGCGCATCGACGTGGCCCCGGAAAAGGACGAAGGTTTCAAAGGTTTACCGCGGCCTCTGTTAGTGGTCGAACCGGAAGCCGAAGAACAAATACGATCCACGAAAACACACTAAACCGCACGGAAACGGTCGCCTTATTTCGTGCTATTTCGTGGATCCGTCGTTCTTAGGCCACCCAGCAGTTTCTCGTGAATCCCGTCGAAACCGCCGTTGGACATGATAGCGACAACATCGCCCTCGCGGAGCTCAGGAACTAGTTGCGCGATTATTTCGTCCGCCCCGGGCAAGGCGAACGCCGGCTTATCGAGTTTCGAAATATCCGCAATCAGCTGGTCGGTATCAAGGGCCCGCCCTTTCTCGGTGACCTTCCCACTGTCGAAAACATTTGCAATCAACACGTAGTCGGCGGGCGCGAAAGCCTGGGCATACTCGTCCTGAAACACGGCTAGCCGCGACGACCACGAGCGCGGCTCAAAGACCGCGATCAAACGTCGCTCTGGATACTTGTTGCGCAACGCGCGAAGAGTCTCCCGCACTGCAGTGGGGTGATGGGCGAAATCGTCGATTACAATTACGCCGCGCTCTTGCCCTCGAATTTCGGCGCGGCGGCGTACGTTCTTAAAGCTTGCCAGAGCCGCCGCAATGGATTCACGCTCAAGACCCCAGGCATCTGCCGCAATGATCACCGCGAGGCAGTTGAGCAAATTGAACTCGCCAATTAGCGGCGTCTGAAACTGGCCCCACTGCTTGCCTTCGCAAAACACTTTGAAGCTGGACATGTCGCTGGCGTAGTTTGTATTACGAATCTGCCATTTCGCATCTTCGCTGGTTCCGAATGTCTCGACTTGTGTGAAGAGTCGGGAACCCATCGAGGCGACAACTTCACGTACGGCGGCACTGTCCCATCCGGCAATCAACCGGCCATTCGCCGGAATCAGGTTCATGAATCTCCGAAACGCAAGTTTCACCGCCGCCAGGTCAGGATATATATCGGCATGGTCGAATTCGATGTTGTTGACGATACCGAGCTCGGGCAGGTAGTGCATGAACTTCGGTCCCTTGTCGAAATACGCAGTGTCGTATTCATCGCCTTCAATGATGAAGTATTGGCTGTTTGTCACTCTAAAACTAACGCCGAAGTTTTGCGCCACACCGCCGATCAGAAAGCTGGGATCGAGTCCTCCCTGGTCCATGACCCAGGCAGCGATGCTCGTGGTCGTTGTCTTGCCGTGGGTACCGGCAACGACCAGCGAGCGACGGCCGCGGATAAACTCTTCTTTGACCACTTCCGCCTGCGATCGATAGGCGAGCCCTAATCTCAGCGTTTCTTCCACCTCGGCATTCCCACGAGGAATCGCGTTACCAACAATTACGACATCGGGAGCGGGCCGCAGATGTTCGGGACTATAGCCCTGATGCACGGGAATGCTGAGCGAAGCAAGCATTGTGGACATGGGCGGATAGACATTCTCGTCCGAGCCGCTGACTCGATGCCCGCGCGCTTGCAGCATCCCCGCCACAGCGGCCATCGCCGTCCCGCAAATTCCTATTAGGTAATAGTGCATGCTGGGGGACTTTCTAGAGTATCCTTATCAACCACTGAGCGAATTCAGCCATCTCTTTTCATCCAGGCTCGCCACTTGTTGGAGCACCGCGCACCAATTGCCGAACACATCCCCAAAAGTTTCTGCCAACCAGACTCTCCGGATGAATGCGCACAGCTTGCACCAAATCTTTCGCTGCGGTATAGCGTTTCCCTTCTCCACTTTTGGCAAACGATTGCCGCAACAAACGCGTGGCCGCACACCAACGACGACCACTACCGTCTAGTTTAGGTTCGTAGATGTCAGCTATCTGGTCAAACTCGCGATCGAACAAGCCACCTTCCGCAACCGTCTTACTACTTTCGTGCAGCCGGTAAGCTGCCAACAGCACCGGCAAGTGATCACATTGATACCCGGCCAGCAACAGACGAACGTACAATTCATGGTCGAAGCAATAACGCCAACGTTCGTCAAACCCGCCGCTGAGTAAACTGCGTTTCCAAAACATGCCGGGCTGTGGCGCTTTGTACGCCCAGGAGAGTGCCTGGGCCGCGCTCCTGGGCACATTGGCGGAAATGATTTGCGTTTCGTGTTGCTCTCCAAACATGCGCGTGTCGCCACACAGCCATTCGCACTGCGGATGTGCCTGAAAAAAAGAAACAACAGCTGCAAAGGCGCCAGGCAGATAGAGGTCGTCACTGTTAAGGTAAGCTACGATGTCGCCAGTCGCATGGGCTAGACCCTTGTTAAGAGCGTGGGCCTGACCTCGATCCTTTTCACTTATCCAGTATGAAAGTCTGCTCTCGTACTTACGGATTAGCGCGGGACTGTCGTCGCTGCTCCCGCCATCAATAATGATGAAGTCCAGCGGTTCATAATTCTGATCAAGAACAGACATAATGGTCTGTTCCAAATATTGCGCCTGGTTGTAAGAAGGAGTGATGACTGAAATCTTGGGCAACGCCACGCGCTAAGCCTCTTGGGACTGGCTTTCAACAAGTGTGGTTTCACCAGCCACTTGCGCTTCGTACCAGTCTATTGTTCGTCGCAATCCATCTTCGAGAGATACTTGTGCCCGGAAGCCGAATTTCTCGAACGCCCGTGAGACGTCCAGACGACGGCGCGGCTGACCGTCAGGTTTATCATGTTGCCAGCGAATCTCACCTTCAAAGCGAGTGAGACGCGCAATTGTCTGCAACAGTTCTGAGATTCTGATTTCGCTACCGGTGCCAATGTTGACTGGCTCGCTGTCGTCGTATCTGCTGGCCGCGCGCAGCACGCCTTCTGCGCAGTCTTCGACGTAGAGGAACTCACGGGAAGCATTTCCCGTCCCCCAGGCTTCGACGAAAGCCGCACCACTCTCGCGTGCTTCCAAACACTTGCGGATGAGAGCCGGAATGACATGTGATGTTTCCGGGTCGAAGTTGTCGCCCGGTCCATAAAGATTTGCCGGCAGAAGAAATATGCTATTGAAGCCATACTGCTGCCGGTAGCTCTGCGACTGCACCAGCATCATCTTCTTAGCGAGACCATAAGGAGCGTTGGTTTCTTCGGGATACCCGTTCCAAAGATCGTCTTCGCGAAAGGGGGTGGGGGTAAATTTAGGATATGCGCAGACTGTACCCAGGGCTACGAATTTCTTGATCTCGTGCAGCCTTGCCTGTTCGATAAGTTGCACACCCATCATCAGGTTTTCATAAAAGAACTTGCCTGGGTTCTTTTGGTTGGCGCCAATTCCGCCTACTACAGCAGCCAAATGGATGATGAGATCCGGCTGTGCATCGGAAAGTAGCCGCTTGATGTGGGAAGCTTCGACCAGGTTGTAGTCAGCGCTGCGAGGAACGAACACTTCAACAGCAGGATACTTTTGCAAACGCTCAACGATGAAGCGTCCCAGGAAACCCGCGCCGCCGGTGACGACCACTCGTTGATAGGGAAAAGCATCTTTCAACTGTTTCATTGCGTACTAGCTGAACTCTAAGTTACGTGCGCGTCCGCTGGTTCAGAGTTCAGAGTTCAACCTTTAGGTTGTGGCTGGGCCAGGAGCAAGCTAAAGCTCGAACTCTGAACTACTTGAACTCTGAACTACTTGAACTCCAAACTAGGGGAGCGGTCAATATCGCCAAAACTCTCGTGTTCCTGCTGACCGAGCATAGATACATCGGCATCAACCATTAGTCGCACCAACTCCTTGAAGGATACTTTCGGTTTCCATCCGAGTACGCGCTTCGCTTTCGAGGCGTCGCCAATCAACAAATCCACTTCCGCAGGCCGCAAGTATTTAGAATCAAGTTCGACGTAATCATGCCAATCAAGATTGACATGGCGGAAAGCCTCGGTCAGAAACTCCTCCACAGAGTGTGTTTCTCCGGTCGCGATAACGTAATCGTCTGGTTCGCTCTGCTGCAGCATCAGCCACATTGCCTCGACGTACTCCCTGGCGTAGCCCCAATCGCGCTTAGCATCCAGGTTGCCAAGGTACAATTTCTTTTGCTGACCGGCTTGGATTCGGGCGACGGCCCGGGTGATCTTTCTGGTAACAAAAGTCTCGCCGCGCCGAGGACTTTCATGGTTGAAGAGTATGCCGTTCGCGGCAAACATCCCGTAACTTTCCCGGTAGTTAACGGTCGCCCAGTAGGCATAGACCTTGGCTGCTCCGTAAGGCGATCTCGGGTGAAAGGGAGTGGACTCCTTCTGTGGTACTTCATGCACCTTGCCAAACATTTCCGAGCTACTGGCCTGATAAAACTTCGCCTTTACGCCCGTCTCGCGCATCGCCTCTAGAATTCGGATCGTGCTTAGCCCAGTCACATCGCCGGTGTACTCCGGGATGTCGAAACTGACACGCACATGACTTTGCGCCGCCAGGTGATAAACCTCTTCGGGCTGAATCCGGTAGAGCAGCTTAATTAGATTAGTAGAGTCGGCGATGTCTCCATAGTGCAAGAACAGCCGCACGCCATTGATATGCGGATCCTTGTAAAGATGATTGATACGCCCAGTATTAAAGCTCGAGGCGCGACGGATTATACCGTGCACCTCATAACCTTTATCGAGCAACAGTTCAGCTAGATAGGAGCCGTCTTGCCCGGTTATCCCTGTGATCAACGCCTTCTTCATTGAAAGTTTTCATCCCCCAGCCACACCATCATGTTCCAAGTCTCTAGAATCCCCAGCCGTTCCAAACCGACAAAAGACCTGGATCGATCAGCTCATCCCGCGAGCGTGCGGTAAACCTCGACTGTTCGTTCGACTGTTTTCTCCCAACTGAATTGGCGGGCCCGTTTGTACCCGCGCTCAATCAGAGGTTCACGAGAAGCCGGGTTCTGGACTAAACCCACGAGGATGTCGCTAAGTTCGTCCGCTCGTGACGGGTCGAACAAAACTCCCGCGTCACCGACGACTTCGGGTATGCTCGCACGGTTCGATGCGACTACCGGAGTGCCACACTGCATCGCTTCCAAGAGGGGTATGCCGAACCCTTCATATAGGGAAGGGTAAACAAAGGCGACACTATGGCGGTAAAGCCCGACGAGTTGACGATCACTCACCAGCCCATAACCTTCAACCCGGCCTGTCAATCCCAGCTCGGCAATCCTCTTGGTCTCATCGCGTGTGAACGGCAATCCAACTGCGCGCAAAGCAACATCCGGTACGAGGGCCTTGGCTGAGGCAAGCGCCAATAGTAAACCATCAAAATTCTTATAGCCAGCACGTGCCCCTACAGAGAGAAAGTAAGGACGAGAAGGTCCGGGTTCGTGGCTCTCCACCGTGTTTGGGTCGAGATCAGAGGCGAGGGGAGTGACCCAAACCTTACTTTCGGCTATGCGGTGACGTGCAAGCAAGTCGCGCCTGGTGTTCTCGGAAATGCAGAGCACGGTGTCAGCTGCTTCAATTGCTCGTCGTTTCTGTTCCGCCACGAGGCCTGAGGGATCTAGTTTGGGGAACAACTCGTGGATCATGTCCCAAACTGTAATTACGACGGGACAGCGGTAGTCGGAGAATTCTCGTTGCGACAGGAGTGTGTAGTATGTCGGATGAGCAATGTCAAAAGTGATCGAGTTCTCCACCCGACCAAAGAACCTTTTTTCAAGCTTCAACGAGAAGCGCCGCGGACGGAAGCGACGGAACCGGTGGTTGTGCAGATGCTGGTGCGAGGGATCAGTTCCGCCGGGTTTTCGACAAGTGGTAACGTGCGGCTCGAAATCCGGCGGCAGCCGACGAATCAAATTTGCGAAGTAGCGGTTGATGCCACCCACACCTTGTTCCTGGTAGATCGACCCGTCGTAAATTATTCGCATCCTCTATTAGTATTTGATCGGTGTGTCAACCGCCCTTGTGCTCCGCGGCGCGAGGCAACACGCGCGGTTCAAGCAGTTCGACTTTACTCGGAAATCTACGCAGCTCGCGTGGCTGGAACTCCTTCATAAAGCTGATCGCGTCATCGAGCCGATCAAACTCGAAGCGGCTGTAGCTCGGCGGTGATACTCCGAAGCGGCGGGCTAGCAGTAGCCAAAACGGCTTCAACGCATCATCACGCGCCAACCAGCGAACCTTATCCAAGACCGCTCGCGGTGAAAGCAGCTTGCGCGCTATTGCACGAGGCGATCGATCCGGTCCGAGCCCGTTAGTCGCGTCCTTCCATCCGTGTACTTGAAGCAGAGCGAGCATCTCCGCCTTCAAGCGCGGATCCGTGACCTCATTGATCTCGTCAGCGTTTGCCCGCAGATACTTCTGCAGGTCTATCTCGAAGAAGCGCGGACTCTGTGTCTCTCGCTTGAAGATTAAATACTCATTAGCGATGGCGTTGGCGGCGGTGACTAGTTGAGGGATCGGTGTCGCGTAATTCCGACTAGCATTGTCAACCGGCAGATTAGCTAAGAAGTCAACGTAGTCAGGAGACGTGATCTCGCCGCGACTAGCGCTTGCACCGTGGCTACGGCTGAGTGCGTAATGGAAAATGGGTGACTTGTCGTAGAAGAGAATCGAGTCTTCCATTTCCAGGCACCGGCAGCAGAAGAGGAAGTCGGGTGCGATAGAGGTAAACACGTTTCCGAATCGCTGCTGTATCCGATCGAAAACGCTGCGCGGCACGACGCAGTTAAGCATTCTGGGCAGCACGGGGAGGAACACAGACTGTGAGTAAAGATAAGAGAGTCGGAGCGTTTTAACTTCCAACACCCTTCCGGTGTGCGGACATTGCTCAACACGAATCGGCTGCCTATCGTCCATTATCCTATCGTGGTTGTAGCTGACGATCTTCTCAGGATAGAGGGAGGCAAGGTCCAAAACTTCTTTCAACGCCATCGGCTTGAACATCATCCGGTCGGTCAAGTATAGGAAGTGGTTTGCGTCGTAAGATCGAAGCGCTTGATTAATTGCCCAGTCCCAATGCGCCGGCATGGAGAGCTGCTGAGGCGGTCTTACGTAACGCAGGCGGGGATCGTCGAGTTGAGCGCAGTACTCTTCCAACTCGTGTAACTGTGCTGGTTCGGTGGAGTTGTCGGAGACCATCACTCTCACGTCGCACCCAGGCTGGTCGAGCACTGAACGGATGGCGCTCTTGGCAATGTCCGTGCGATTCCTGGTCGGGACCACTACCACCGTGAGTTTGTATTCCGTTGCGCCACTGATACTGCATCCCGCGGGAATATGCATTTCGTTATGCGCTGCGGACTCCGCGTACGCTGCCCGATTCGTTTGATGAGTGCCGATGGCCACTAAGTTATTCTTTCTGTAATTTGCTTTTGTTCAAGAAGGGCGGGCTCCTCAGTCGAACGAAACAAGCATTGGCCCATGCGGGCAAAGTCGTGATGGTCGAGATCTATTTTTCAAAATCGGGATACTCGCGATCTCTAGTGATGATGATACGCGACTCGGTCTGCGGCCACTTTATGTCGAAGGCCGGGTCATCCCAGCGAACACCTCGCTCACTCGACGGCTGGTAATACGATGATGTGTGATATAGGGCCACTGTGTTGTCCAGTAGCGTTTGAAACCCATGGGCGAAATGTGGCGGCAAGTACAGCGCCTTCGTGTCTTCGCCAGTTAGTTCAATGCCCACCCATTGCGTGAACGTTGAGGAGTCTGGTCGTAGATCAATAATGACATCATACAGTGCCCCACGAACGCAACGGACAAGTTTCGCCTGCTCGTGTGGGGCTATTTGATAGTGCATTCCTCTTAACGTGCCCTTGCTGCGATTGAAAGAGCGGTTGCATTCTACCATTCTGGCGTCGAGACCAGCGGCTGCAAATTCTCGATGCGACCAGTCTTGCACAAAGAATCCTCGGTCATCGTGGAAGCTTTTGCCATCAATAACGAACGCGCCCTTAAGTATTGTTTCTTTGAAATCCATGTCTGCTATTCACCGACCTCGGCTCGACGTACCTTCGCCGACTGTGAATCTTGTCGCCCATTACTAAAGGCCTATTTGTCATGGGTCAACGCACACGTTTGATAAAAGCCGATGGCCAGTAAGTGACTCTTTCAGTGATACTGCCCTCGTTAAAGGCAAAGGGTGGTTCCTCAATAATGAAATCTTTGTTTGCGGCCACGAATTCCAAAGCCGCCTGCTTCGGATTGTTCCAGGTCCAATCGGGCTGGGTGCGCGAGGCGCCGACCACTTGTTCCATGATGCCGTCCATCGCCACAATGTAGGAGCCGACGCTCACAAGCGGCGCATACGCCTTCAGTTCAGCGGCCACGTGCTCCTTCGAGTGACAGGAATCCAGGAAGATGATCACGCGCTCGCCGTTTTTGACCTGCGCTTTGACTTCGGCCACGACCGCCAGGTCAACTGAACTTCCTTCAATTAGTGTGATGAATGGGAACAACGGGTGTGATTCAATGGCCTTTCGATTGTGCGGGCGAATCTCTATATCAATACCGATAACTCTGCCTTTGTCCATAGCCTTGCAGAGGCTTGCAGAAAAAATGAGAGAGCCGCCGTGCGCGACTCCCGTTTCAATAATCACATCGGGCTTAGTCAAGTGGATCACTTCTTGTAACCGCACCATGTCCTCAGGAAGCTGTATGATAGGACGACCCATCCACGTGAAGCTGTAAACATACTTGGTGTCCCATCCGGCGCGAAGCCATAATCTGCTCAGAATACTAAAAGCCTCCGGCGTGCCGATGTGATGCTCTTCGCGCCGGCCGTCAATGTCTGACACCACAACCTTGTCCCCATCAATGGTTATCATTATTTTAGTCCGCTGTTACTGGGATAGTGCACGGCGCAGTAGAAGTGCCTGCTGTGTCGGCTGGGCCCTTAGCGTTGCTCGATGAAGTGAGCGGGATCAACCGCTAGTCGTAAGAGTGCCTTTCCCCTATCAGTCAATTCTTTTATGGAAAAAATATTGGCGATCAATTGACGATCGCTCTCCCTGAACAGCGAGGTCGCAATCATGAGTCTTCGATCTCCTGTCAATTGAAAAGAATTGACACCAAAAACTATTCGATCATCTAGGTCACAATTTCCATAATAGAAAACATCACGCGCGATGTTAGATGCCTCCAGCGGCCAATAGCTGCTCGAAGAGTCCTCTTCTCGCTTATGACGAATAAACTCCATTTCACAATAATCGCTAATCATGGGATAGGCCGCAAAGTACAGCAAGTTGACACCATTCAAATCCTGATAGGGATTGATGCGGTAAGTCATCTCGAAGAGAAGCTCTTTCTGAGCGCAAAAAATCTCATCCCGAAGCGCCAACTCGCGCATATTTCCTTTTCGCATTTCACGATACTCTTCAGCAAAATGAGGCATGGTCGACAACGATATCGCTGGACAGTTTGCTGGAATCGAGGGCTCCCCTTTGAGCAGGCTCTTGTTGTTTGAGTGCCGGACGGAGAAGGTAGTCATGAGAGAGGCTTTAATCTGCTTCCCCTCGCCACGAACAGCGATGTCACTAAAAAACATGCTCTTGCCAAAGCGCGAGAGACGCCCCTGAAAATCCAGTTGTTCGTTCTCTTGAAATTGTTTCAAGTGATGAGAACTCTCTATTCGAATGCGCACAAACGTCGCATAAAGCCTGTTGCCCAATTCATCGAGAAGATCATGTGACTTGCTGTTTAGCGCATCGCACGTCATACCCCAGTGCAGATCCCCGAACTCCTTGAAGAGCCAGCTTTCCGAAAGACCTCCTATCGCCATCTGGGGCATATTCATAACGATTTTCCGGTGGCTTGTGATGCCGGCTGTCTCGGCTTGTTCCGGGGCAAGGGGCGTGATTTGATCCAAGTAGTTCTGAATATCTTGAAAGGATTTGAAGGAAATCCACTGGCTGTCGGGAATCCGTTGTTCCGTTTCATTTTCCAGCCGGACTCTTACTACCAGCAGATCGAAGCTATCGAGACCACATTGATCAAAGGGCAACGATAAATTCGATTCCTCAAATTCTCGTGAAATTCCCTTGACGATATTTAAGATCTTTGTCATTCGGTTTGCTGGCAGGCTTAGAACTCCGAGAATAGAGGGTTACGTTTTGATGGAAAAACTATGTATACCAGAGCAGGTTCGGAAGGAGCAAGCGACTCATCTTCAACCCAACGTATCATGCCTGGTTCTTCTTCGGACCGGAGCGAAACGCGCCGGACCTCGGTCCCGATTTTGAGAAAGAAAGGCAACGCAGGATTATCTGAACGCACGCGCGCGCTCAACCTTGTCAACTCCAGTTGCTCGCGCGCCCAGTCGAGCAAGGTAAACATAGCCTTGGCCATCACGCCCGGAGCGACCTCCGCGCCGCGCACTATGGCGTCGGCCTCACCAGAATACTGTTCCCAATCTATGAAGGCCAGTCCGAGATAGCCGACGGTTTGGCCGCGGGCATCGTCGAGCATGAACAGGATGCGCGACGGGTCGGGTCCAACCATTTCAGTCAGCCATGTTTCCGTGGATGTTTCGGCTGCTTCAAACTGCGTGAGAAACGATCTCACAAAGCGGTTGCGCCACTCCGTTAGGACTCGAACGTCATTGGCATTCAATCTCCCTGCGCTTGTTGCCACAGGCCGCAAGATTGCTTCGACAGGCGAGCCAACAGGAATTGAGAGCCACGGAGCATTGGCCGTCGTGGTTGATTTCAAAGCCTTGAGAAGTTCCAGGCCGCCTGGCATCCGCACTATCTCCCTTCAAAGAAATCTCTGATACCACTGATGACGCGATCGAGCGTCTCTGTCCTTATCAACGAATGGAGTGGCAACGAGAGTATCTCTTTGCCAACGCGGTCTGTCACGGACAGGTCGCCTCGGCGGCATTCTTTGAAGAGAGTGAACCAATGGCCTGGCTGCCAATGGATGCCGGTATCGATCCCCCGCTCCTTAAGATAAGAACGCAGCGCATCGCGCCTGGATTCCGGAACCCGTATGTAGTAGAGGAAAGGAGTGATCTCTTCAAAGTTAGTTTTCGGCACTGTGACCTCAGGAAGGTCGCCCAGGTGCTGGTTGTAATAACGGCATGAAGCGCGGCGGCTCTCGGAGATTTTAGCCATCTTGCCCAGTTGGGCCAGTCCAATGGCAGCATGCAGGTTAGCCATGTGGTATCTAAAGCCAATGCTCTTCATATCGTAGGTCCAGGCTCGCTGGTTCTGATACATGACAGTCGTGGGTTGCGTCATCCCGATCAGGCGCATCTCCTGAATCTTCCTAAGCTCGTCTCTAGTGCGGAGTACGAGCGCGCCTCCATCGATGCAGGTGATCGTTTTCACCGGGTCAAAACTGAACATGCAAATATCAGAAAAGCTCCCGATCATCTTGCCTTTGTATTTTGAGCCGAAAGTATGGGCCGCATCGTGTAGCACGCGAACCTTATGGCGGCTGGCAAAGTCGGCAACGCGATCGTGATCACAAAGAATACAATCGTAATCCATCACGATGATGAGTTTTGTCCTGGCACCAACCAACTGCTCTGCTTTGTCGAGATCTATGCAGAGCGAATCTGTGTCAACGTCGCAAAAGACCGGGGCAGCCCCGGTCGCCAGGATTGCCTGGAAATCGGCAGCATTGTTGAACGACGGCGTAATCACTTCGTCGCCTGGACCCACGCCCGCAGCGAGAAGGCCCAGGTGCAAAGCCGCGTGCCCGGTGCTGACAGCGGCGACGTACCTGTCTGCGGCGCCGATGTAGTCTTTGAGACCGTCCTCGAACTCGCCGACATAGCTGCCCATGCCAAGCCAGCCAAGTTCGAGTGCCTGCCTACTGGCGTTGAACTCCTCTTGTTCAATGAGAGGTTTGAATACAGGAATCTGCTCCATTCTTGGGGACTTTCCTTTCACACGTTCTTGGCTTGCTCGCTTGCCGAGGGTTTCCAATCACCGTAAGAGCTATCTCTGGCGACAATAATTCGCTCGTCTGGCGGCCACTCAATGCTGAATAGCGGGTCATTCCATCTAATTCCCCGCGCGTATTCCGGCGCATAAATTTCTGACATTTGGTAAAGAATCTCAGTCCTATCTTCCAGCGTCTGAAAACCGTGAGCGAATCCTTCAGGGATGTAGAGCGCTCTGTGATTCTCCGCCGTCAATTCTACGGCGGACCACTGCTTGAAAGTCGGCGAATCCTCACGCAGGTCAATGATCACATCGTAGATCGAGCCACTCGTGCAACGCACCAGCTTGGCCTGTGCGTATGGAGCGACCTGAAAGTGCATGCCTCGCAAGGTCCCTTTCTTGCTGTTGAAAGAGATATTACACTCGAGCAAACGCGAATTGAGTCCCAGGCGCTCGAATTCTGTCTGCGACCAAGAGAGCGCGAAAAAGCCGCGCACATCTTCACGCCTTTCCAGCTCGACAACTAACGCCCCTTTAAGTTTGATTTCGCTTACGAACATGACGCCGCTATGGCATAGCCTTTCGTGTTAAATCAGACTACTGTCAACTCAGGGATCGGGATGATAAAGCGGCCCCCTCGCTGTCGGTACTCAGACTGCTGATTCAGAATCTCATCGGCAAAGTTCCAGGTAAGGAGCAGCACATAATCCGGCATCGTTTCGAGCAGGTGCTCAGGGGGGTAAATAGGGAGATGAGTGCCAGGCGTGTAGTAACCCTGTTTCGCTGTGCTCCGGTCTACCACATATTCGAGGGTTTCTCGGCCAATGCCAAAACAGTTCAGCAAGGTGCTGCCCTTAGCCGAGGCCCCATAGACGGCGATCCGGTTTTTTTGTGCCTTCAAATCGCCAAGCAGCGTTAACAGGACGCCTCGCAGACGTTCTACTTTTTTACCGAACCCGCGATAGAACTCAAATCCGCCAACCGCCCATGCTTTCTCTTCTTCGAGCAAGCTAAGCGTAGACGGCGATCGAGTCTGTTCGCCGACAGTGTTGTCTTTCCCTACGAAGATGCGCAGCGTGCCGCCGTGGATCGGCAAGCGCTCAACGTTCTGAATCACCAGATTGTGGCGGCTAAAGAGCCGGTCAAGCGCGGTCAACGAAAAGTAACAAAGATGTTCGTGGTAGATCGTGTCAAATTCCGTACGATCAATCATGTCTTTGACGTACGGAACTTCGATTACGGCGCAACCATCTTCCTTAAGCAACAGGTGAAGGCCGTGGACAAAACCATTGAGATCGGCGACGTGTGCCAGCACGTTATTAGCATGAATGACATCGGCTCGCTTTCCCGTTTGACTTAGTTCGGCGGCTAGTGTTGGTCCAAAGAACTCTGCGAGCGTGGGAATGCCGCGTTGACTTTCGGCGACCCGCGCAATATTAGTTGCCGGTTCGATGCCCAGCACGGGAACACCGGCTCGTTTGTAGTATTGCAGGAGATAACCATCATTGCTGGCAATCTCAATCACAAGACTGTTGGTGTCGAGGCGTCGCGAACTACTAATTCGGCTGGCAATCTCTTCTGCATGTCGAAGCAGTGTGTCGGAGAAGGAAGAGAGGTAGAAGTATTCGCGGAACAAATGTTCGGGCGGCACCGTCTCGGTAATCTGAACGAGCGTACAAGCAGGACAGAAAACGAGTTCGAGTGGGTAGACGGCCTCAGGTTCTGTGAGTTGCTCGGCCGTAAGCAAGGCATTGGCGAGTGGAGTCCGGCCGAGGTTCAGAACGGGGTGCAGTTTAGTCGCGCTGCACGATCGGCACATAGGCGACTGTGGACTACTCATGCCTGAGTTCCAAAGAAGGCTTTGTACCAATCTATTGTGCGGCGCAACCCTTCATCCAGAGTAAATAGCGGTTTCCAGTTGAGCCTTTCGCGGGCCTTGGCAGCACTCAGATATTGATGGCGGATTTCGTTCGTGGCTTCGCTGCGTACCTCAGGCTGAAGCTTTGAGTCCATCAACGCCAGCAGGCGTTCGACCAGTTCCAGCACAGTCACCTGTATCTCGTTCGAGAAATTGAAAGCCTGCCCGCGTAGATCCGGATCGTGCGCCAGACTCTCGGCGAGCACCATATTTACCATCGCACCGTCTTCAGCGTAAAAGTAGTCGCGCACGTATTGACCATCCGAACGGATAACGGGTCGTTGTCCCCGTATGATTGAACGAATCGTGCCTGGCACGATTCGGTTCCAGTTCAGATCTCCGCCGCCGTAGAAATTGCCGCACCGCGTAATGGCCACCGGCAACCCGTAAGTAAGTGCATATGACTGGGCAAGCAAATCAGCGCACGACTTGCTGACGTCATAAGGGTGAATGCCTCGCAGCGGCGCATTCTCGGTGTATGGTAGTAACTCGTGATCGCCGTACGCTTTGTCTGACGACGCGATGACGATTTGCCTTACGGTGGGACTGCGGCGACAAGCTTCCAGCATCGCCCAAGTACCCGCGATGTTTGTTTCAAAGGTTGAGACGGGATTGCGATTAGCGATGCCCACGATGGTTTGCGCAGCCAGATGGATGATGGTGTCGATCTCGTATTCGCCCAGGGTGCGTTCGAGCAACGCCTGATCGACCACGTCACCACGCACAACCTTAACTTGTTCGAGTAAGCTCTCGCGCACTAACTTGCTCTTCGGCACCCAGTCGCGCACTAGGCAGACGACATCCGCGCCAGCCTCAAGCAAGCGTCCAACCAGCCAACCGCCGATGAGGCCAGTCGCGCCCGTCACGAACACCTGGCGGTCGAGCCAGAATCCATTGTTGGTCATCCCCATACTTTCCAGGGAGCGCTTCCATCCTGCCAGAGGGTTTCCAGGAGGCGCTTGTCCCGCAGAGTGTCCATGCACTGCCAGAAGCCTTCGTGCTGGTACGCTGCAAGTTGGCGCTCGGACGCCAGGTGTTCCAGCGCGTCAGCTTCGAGACTGCTGTCATCGTCTTTGAGGTAATTGAATATCTCAGGCTCAAAGACCATGAAGCCGCCGTTGATCCAGCCCTCTCCGATCTGCGGTTTTTCGGTGAAGTCAGCAACTATACTGTCTCCATCAAAGATCAGGCCGCCGAAGCGCGCAGGCGGGCGGACAGCCGTTATGGTTGCGATACGCCCCTGCGCGCGATGAAATTCAAGCAGGTCGCGTAAGTTCACATCGCATACGCCATCGCCGTATGTGATCATGAAGGTCCCGTCGTTGAGATGCGGTTCAAGTCGCTTGACACGCCCGCCGGTGTTCGTGTCTTGTCCGGTGTTCTGAAGGTGCACAACCCAATCTTCGCACTCACGTTCGTGCCGGTCGACACGCCCGCTGGCCAGATCAATGCTGATACTCCCATTCAGGCTATGGTAATCCATGAAGAAACGCTTAATGACTTCCCCACGATAGCCCAGCGCTAGATAGAACTCCTTAAATCTGTAGTGCGCATAGTGCTTAAGGATATGCCAGATGATCGGCTGGCTGCCGATCTCGACCATGGGCTTGGGCTTAATCTCCGTCTCTTCCGCCAACCGCGTTCCGAGACCGCCTGCCAGAATCACCACCTTCATATTGTGCTGCCCCCTAACTTCGGTGATGAGTTACTCGGGGTGAATTGAGAGGTCCAGGTTAACATTGGTCTCACTATGCCGGGCATTGGTCCGGCGTAGTCACCGCGTGCCGAATTTCCGTCGAGACTGTCGATGATCTGAAACGCGACAATATCCCGCTCAAAGAAATGGATGATTACTGGATCCATCGTGCTGATCGCGGCGCTGACGATTAAGGTCCCTTCCGACAGAAAATTTCCGGGTATCCAGGCCGTGCTTAGATACCGACCTGTCGGCCGCGGCCGTCGGCGCCACTCGGGGTCGTGTTCACTCGCGCCGAAAGCGCAAACGCCTTCCTGATTGATAAAGTAATAGTTGGGTACCAGCACGCGGCCGGCCTCAAGCACTTCGAATTCCATATCAAGACCCACCGGGGATCTAATGTCTATAGACTCACAAACCTGACCATCTTCGGTGCGCACTCGGATCGAGCAAAGGCGCACTATTTCATTGCCAGGCGCATCATCGATATTTTTCCACTCTCGAAAGGCATTTGTTCCCATGCCGGATCCAAGATACCTGCGCACGGCCTCCGGCGATGATCCGTCAAATGCCACCGTGCCGGCTTCAAGTAGGATAGTTCGCGGACATATGCGGGTAATCGCCGGCATATTGTGGGAGACAAAAATCACGGTTCGCCCAGCTTGCGTAACGTCTTCCATCTTGTCCAGGCATTTTCGCTGAAAGCTCGCGTCGCCCACCGCCAAAACCTCATCGACCAGCAAAATCTCGGGATCCAAATGCGCGGCGACGGCAAAAGCCAGTCGCAAGTACATGCCGCTCGAGTATCGCTTCACAGGTGTGTCGATGAATTTCTCGATCTCCGAGAATGCTATAATCTCTTCGAATTTTTGCCGGATCTCAGCCCTGGTCATACCGAGTATCGCGCCGTTCAAGTAGATGTTCTCACGCCCGCTTAATTCAGGGTGAAAGCCGGTGCCAACCTCAAGCAAGCTCGCTATCCGTCCGTAGAGTTCTATGCGGCCCGACGATGGCTCAGTAATACGGCTGAGCACTTTAAGTAGAGTCGATTTGCCGGCACCGTTACGCCCGATAATGCCCACTACCTCGCCTGAGCTCACTTCAAAACTAACGTCCCGAAGGGCCATGATAGTTTCCGCCGGCTGATTTGCTTTGAACCGCTTGAGCGGAGACCGGACAGCTGCCGATAGACTCTCGCGCAGCGTGACATACGAATTCTGACTCGCACCGAGTGGATATTCCTTGGCAATACTAGTTGCTCTGATAATCGCTTTCATTAAATGATGTCCGCAAACTTCTTTTCCATCTTCCGAAACAATAGGCTCGCGTAGAGCAGCAATCCGAGCGTAACAAACGTTGAGATTCCCATGTTGGTCCACTTCAGCGGCTGGCCCAGCAACGACGCGCGGAAGCCTTCAATGATGCCGACCGCGGGATTCAATGAATAAAGGAGTTGCCATCTTTGCGGAAGGGCACTGGACGGATAGGCTACTGGAGAAAGAAACATCCAAAACTGCATCATAAACGGAACCGCAAAACGCACGTCGCGATACTTCACATTCAAAGCTGACAGCCAGATTCCCACTGCTAAGGTTAGCAATACCGTCAGCACAATCGGTATTGGCAGCAAGAATACGCTCAGAGTTAGTGTTGCGTGATAGTAGATCATGAGCGGGATTAGCATTACAAAGGCCACAGCGAAATCCACAACTCCGGCTCCCACAGCCGCGGCCGGGATCAGCAGGCGAGGGAAATAGACCTTGGTGATCAAATTGGCGCTTACAACCAGACTGTTGCCGCTGGTGGTTACAGCATTGGCGAAGAAGATCCAGGGCAGCAGCCCCGCATACGCAAAGAGTGGATAGGGGATACCCTCGGAGCTGATCCCGGCCACTCTGCTAAAGATCAGGGTGAATACGAGCATGGTGAAGAGAGGCTGGATAATTGCCCATGCCGCGCCCAGCACTGTTTGCTTGTACCGGATCTTAACGTCGCGCCAAATCAAAAAATAGAGAAGTTCGCGGTAGGTCCAAAGCTCGCGCAGGTTAATCGCGTTCCAGGTGCCGCTTGGTTCAATAACTGTCAGGGGTTCGTCGGATGCCTGCAAGACCAAAGAAGGTAGTCGGTGGGTTTGATCATTCAGAGCGTTGGCTGAGTTTGTCGCTTCGGACAGCGCTTGTCCCTGGCCTTTGCTCTTAATCGTACGCATTCACTTTAGAGTTGTCGGAGCGCAAGTAGGAACTCCGAGTTCTCCACACATCAGCGATAGCCATCCCGCACCCAATTCTGAAGAATTCCGATGACTTAAACAGAAAAATCAGTCTAACTAACACCACCGAAGCCGTCAAGCAAGCCGCTTGGACGAGCGTAACGCGCAGAACCGTTTGCGGGTAGCCAATGGATCATAAGCTCAACCAGGCCGCAACGACTCAACCACAGAACCATTTGCCCGTAGCCAATGGATCATGAGTTCAACTAGGCGGCAACGACTCAACACAGAACCATTTGCAGCAGAGGGTGTGTGAGAACTCAGAAATCCCACCAACGGCAGTTGGTGGATGTTCATGTCCAACCTACACACACCGGCCACCGGAGTCTGAATTCTTAAATCCCACCAACGGCAGTTGGTGGATGGTTCATGTCCAGCCTCGACTCGGTCCTCAGCGATCAAGATCACAACACTCGCAGCAAACTCTGTTCAGAGCAAACCAAGGCAATCGGCGATAGGCTGGACTTGAACGCATCCACCAACTGCCGTTGGTGGGATTTCTGAGTTCTCACACACCCTCCACGGCAATGGTTCTGTGCGTTGAGGCGTTCCTGTGGTAGTGAGTGTTAACGTGGGCTAATTGCAGCCAGTCCCACAAAAAATCCCCGCACGCTTCAGATACGAACGTGCGGGGACGAAGCTCTCGGCTGGAGAGAGTTCGGTTATTGGAGAGCCACCGCGGGACCGGTTGGAGTACCGGACGCACCGTTGCCCGACGACCTGTTTTGGCCATCACTTGAGACCGAGGCCATGGTGCCACCAAATCCGGTCGTATTGTTTAGAAGGAGATTGCCGATCGCGCGAACTGAGGAACCGGCGGCGGCGCTAATGGCCGTCCCATTGTTCGACAGCACAGTGTCTCTAATGTTGAGTTGAGCACCGGCGACACTAGTCTGGGACCCAGCTCCGGTATTGGTCGCAATACGGGAATTATCGATCGTGACAAAGGCGTTCGTGCTGGCATCAACACCGGTAGTATTACCTTCAATGTTGCAGTTCCGTAAATTGGCAACGGCGAATCCCGAGCTCGTATTTACTCTCACGCCGGTAATGTTCTTGTGAATTACCGTATCGCTTACGAAGAGGTTGGAACTCGCAGTCGCTTGGACTCTAATACCGATGCCGGTGGTAGTGCCGTTTCCGGTGCTGCCGTCAATCACGGAGTCTTCGATCCAGACGTTATTCGCGGCCAGGATGCTGACACCGTTGATGCCCGTCGAGATGCCGTTAATGTCGAGCGCACGCAGGCGAACCGCCTTGCGCACATCCAAGGCGTCGGTGATGTTAATGATGATTCCGGTCGTCAACGCGTGGACGATCGAGCCGTATCCCGCGCCGTGGGTACCGTTAATATAGATCGATTTGGTGATCGTAACCGCACCATAGCCACCAGGATCAAGGACGCTGATTTCCCCATCCTTGGCGGTCTTTGAGATAGCGCCGGCAAATGTCTTGCAGGGAGCTGTGCGGCTGCAGGGATTTACGTCGTCGCCGACTCCGGAAACCCATGTGCGAGATGCCTGGGCCTGGGCGGCAGTAGCCAAAGCTAACGTGAAACAGACAACCAACAACGCCTTAATAGTCGGGTAAAGCTTGCTCATTTATGTATTCTCCTGAAAAGAGTTGAAGTGAGTAGCCCGGGACTTCGTCGTGTACTCTAGATGTTGGGAGATAAACGGAACGAAGTTGATGTTAAGCCCGGACCATTTGCGATAAGTTACCACCTGGGTGTGATCTACAGGGCGTCTGGCTTTTTACGCCATTCCGCTGGCAAAGTCAATAATAATTGGGGATGGGGGAATTTGCCGCCAGATTTGGAAAATGGGCTGCTCGACCCCTTAGTTATTTGGTCTAACAAAACGGATGGCGAGTAGACCGCGGTTACTGTCCGCAGTCGGCAGCAGTGTCGTTGGTGATGGTCCAGGTTGCATCACCTCCGCAAGCGACGACCGTCGAAAGAAAACAGCCATTCTGGTCCTCGCCGATCACTTTAATCTGCTGTTGGTCACACGCGGAATTGTTGACCGTACGTGACTGGCCAGGTGCGATAACCGAGTCACCCAGTTGATTCTCGCTCCAGGTGTCCCCACCAACAGGCGCCAGATAGACGTGGCGAATCTCGCGGGCGGAGTTATTCACGATATTGATCGAGTTTGAGTTTGCCGAGCGGGCGCTGGAAAGCAGCGGGAGGGCTGCCAGGGCAACGAGCATTGCGCACAAGATAACTAAGCGGGTTCTTTTGCTCGTCGTATCTAAGTTTCTCATCCTCTGCTCCTCTTGAAAGATCCGGCGGGCGCGGAACGCCCGCCTGGTTCATGTTAGGCGAAAGTTCCCAGGCTCACGGACAGGTGCCATTGACCGTGTATTGAGGCCCACTGTCCACGACGTTAAAACTAGTCGCGAAGATCTTGAGTTTGGAGGTAACGGTCGTGGCATTGCCGGAGGCGTCACGCACCCTCATTGAGATCGTATAGACGCGACCGTTTCCGCTGCCGTTACGTTCCGCCCGCAACTGCACCGTCTTGCAGCCAGGCGCGATGACGATGTCGTTGGTCGTGTTGCCATCGCCTCCCCCCGACATATTGTCCGGTTCGTCGCTCGTCACCTGAGAAATCACGACGTCGTCCCGATCCACGCTCATATCGCAGCTGTCGACGGCACTATCTATAAGATCCGCGACCTTCACTGTTTGGTACTGGTGAGTCGGGGTCCACAAGACCAGAGTCTTGCCACTAAAAGTGTACGTCAGAGAGACACCATTCTTCGTGATCGTGACCGTTTGTCCGTTGAATGTGAACGTATACCCGCTGTGAGTACACGACACACCGTTGAAGGGGTATGTCGTTCCGTTCACCGTGAAGGTGTTGGCGCCGAAAACAAGCGTCAGATTATTAAAGAAAATCGTCAGATTGTTATGCGCAAGCGCCGGCACAGTCGAATCCACTACGCTGACAGTCCGGGTTGCCGTCGCAGGGTTACCTGAGTCGTCCGTCGCGCTGTAGGTGAGCGTATAGGTGCCGACGACATTCGGGTTAACCGAGCCGGAAGTCGTCACCGCCACGCTCGTGTCGCAGGTGTCCGCAGCACTGGCACCCGGATCAGTAAACGGGGTATGGCATTCCACGGTGATCGTGGCAGCGCCGTTGAGCGTTATTACTGGACTGGTGGTGTCCACAACATTCACCGTGCGTGTAACCGGTGCGGCCGCATTACCCGCAGCATCAGATGCCGTGTAAGTGACGGTGTAGGTGCCCGGGATATTTACATTCACGCCACCCGAAGATGTTGCCGCAAAGCTCCCGCCACAGTTATCACTGGCAGTAGCGCCCAGTTCAGTGTACGAGGTGTGGCATTCGACGACTTGCGGATTAGGGCCAACCAGCCCAATCGTAGGCGGAGTGTTGTCGATGACGGTAATGGTGCGCGTACAGGTGGCTGGATTGCCCGCGCTATCCGTTACCGTGATCGTCAAAATGGTATTGCCGGAGCTTAAAAGTGTACCCGCCGCCGGAGATTGACTGATGGTTACCTCAGAGCAGTTGTCAGAGGCTTCCACCTCGCCGGTGAGATCCGGCATCGTCGCACAACTGGGTCCCGCGGTGAGAGTCTTGTTAGTTGCACAGGAGACTATCGTTGGAGCGGTTGTGTCCGCCGCCACGATCACGTTCTGATTCTGAGTGGACTCATTACCCGCGCTGTCCGTATAGGTCCAGTGGACAACGTAGGTGCCCGGCGTGTCGTAGAGAATCGGATCGTCTGTCGTCGCCGAAATGGTGCCGCCGATGCAGGCATCGGTTGCGGTCGGCCGGTTCAGTTGCACCACGCACTGCGCGGTGACGTCTGGTAACGTCGGCACCGTGGGAACTGGGGCTGTGTGGTCCTCGACGGTCACCGTAAAGCTGGAACTTCCACCGCTGGCGGAGGAACACATGACGGGGGTGGTGCCCACCGGGAAGAACGAGCCTGACGGATGATCGCAGGTGATGGGCTCGTCGCAAGATCCGGTTCCGTCAGAAACCGGCGGGGTGTAGGTCACATTCGTCCCACACTGGTTGGCATCGCTCGAAGCAGTAACATTCGACACTGTCGTGAGCACGCAATTGCCGGCGACTTCATTAACTGATACCGCGAATGAACAGCTATTGGTGTTTCCGGCGTCGTCGGAAGCCGTGCAGGTCACCGTATGGGGTGAACCCAAGACGCTGAAGCTGGAACCTGATGGCTGATCGCAAGTGACGCTGACGCTGCCGCTGTTGTCAGTCGCGCTGGGAGTTGAATAGTTCACCACCGCAGATCCGGAGCCGGACGATGTTTCATTGACCGAGATCGGACTCGGGCAAGCTCCGATTACCGGTGCCTGAGTGTCAGTCACGGTCACCGTGAAACTACAACTGTCATCGGTCGCAGCCTGACAAGTGACAACGGTCGTGCCGATGCTAAAGAAGCTGCCGGACGTCGCGCTACAGGTCACTGGTTCGCAAACCGGACCCGAAGTGGTCGGCGTTGAGAAACTTACATTTGCACCCGCCTGACCGCTCGTCGCACTAACCGTGACGTCCTGGGAGCAACCAAGCGTGCAGGCCGGAGGAGTGTTATCGACACCGGTGATGGTGATTTCGCCCAAAACAAAGTTGTCCAAAGAATGCGGGTCTGCGGTTGTGCTTGAGACAGTTGCGGAGTAAGCCGTCGTGGTATCAGAAGCTACGCCGGCAACGCTGTAGGTTGCCGTGAAAGTTGCCTTACCGTCTTTAGGCAGGCTGGCGATTGTGCAGACGGATCCGGTACAGGAAAAACCAGCACTGCCAGCTTCTACCAATGAAACCAGACTCATGTTGAGTGGTGTCACATCTGTAAGAGTGACGTTAGTCGCAGCGTCCGGGCCTGTGTTGGTCACGCTAATCGAGAACGCCACATTGGTTCCCTCATTTACGCGAGGTTCGCCAGTGGACGGGAACTTAAAGACAGAAACATCCGCCGCCGCTGTCGGTCCGTGAACTGTGATAGTTGCGACTGCCCTGGCCGTTCCGTCATCAATTCCCGCGGCTGTAATTTTCCAATCTCCGCGGTTGTTTGCGGTGAAGGAGCCGATGGTTGATGTCGGTGTCGCCGGAAGACTGAAAGTGTCGTCTTGACTGGTTGCCAGTATCGGCGTGTTGCGGACCAGAAAATTGCTCGCATTGCTCCAATAGAAAGCCTGGATGGAAAGGCCCGGGGCTCCTGTAACTTTCACGCAAACGACGTCGCCTAAAAGAAAATCAGTTTTGGGAGTGGTGCAGTCTTCGTCAAAGGTCTGGATGGTTTCTGGACCTGGATCCTGTAGGAACGCAGGCAAGATTGGCTGTTTGATTACCGGAAAATATTTGCCTGGCAAAAGGCGATCGGATTCTTTTCCCGAAGTCACGGAATCGAGAAGTTGCCGTTCGGCTCCCGCCACAGTTAACGCTGCCTTCGAAGCAAACGATTGTTGCGGCCCTGATGAAGCTGAAGAAGACGAAATAAGAAGGGCAGGTAGGATGAGAAAGACCGCCAGCAGGGCGACGAATACCGAGTTACGCACTCTCTTGGGCTTTTGCCGGATGGAGGATTGAGAACCTTTGAGAGTGAGCGCCAGAAGGCTGGAGCTAAAGAAACTTGGGTGCTTCATGGTATCTGATCCTTTCAGCCTGCTTCTGCTCGGCTGTGGCGACGACGAACCCCTTGCCTTCGGGCGCGGTAACAACACCTGGCCGGGTCGATGGCAACTCCATATCTGTTCTTAACGGCAACACCATTTCACGGGTGTCATTGCCGATCCGCCGCACGACGACGGGTGGATCGGCGACGATCGCTGGGTCAAACCTTATTTAGGAAGGATGATCGGAAGGGCCGTGCCATCTGATCCATTACCCAGGAATCGATTGTTGCCGCCGGAACGAAGCGTGGGCGAGCCGGAGGTGGCAACGCCGGTGGTGTTGTTCTCAACCAGCGAACTGGTCAGGTTTAGAGTTGCACTCACGTTAATGGCTGTGGGGTTGTTATTGAGAATGCAGTTCTCAATGTTACCTGTGGCCCCTGCGCCCGTGATTGCTACGCCGGTACTGCCGCTCTGCGAGATGACGGAATTGCGAACCGTAACAAAAGCATTGTTACCCACGAGCAGACCGGTTGGCAGCCCCTCGAGGGAAACGTGATCCATGGTGGATACAGCAAACCCGCTGGTGGTCGAGATGCGAATGCCATTAGTGCTGCAGTTCAGGATCGTGGTGTCTTTAACAAATAGATTACCTGAAGCCGTCAGGGACGCATCGATGCCATTGCCGTTGGTAGCGCCGGCGGCGTTGAAACCGTAAATCGCGCAGTTCTCAATGTGGAGCTCCTTGGCAGCGAGGTATCTAATCCCGTTAGTTCCCGTTCCGCCCCCGTTGATAGTGATATTCCGAAGGTAGACGATGTCGGTGGCAGGAAGTGCGTTAACGATGATACCCACGGTTCCGGCGGCGAGAATTCCAGCCAGAGTTCCATCGCCATTAACTGTAATTGACTTAGTAATGGTGAGAGTTCCAAATCCGCCCGGATCAAGAACGCTGATCTCGCCTTTAGCCGCGGTCTTCGAGATGGCACCCGCAAAGGTTTTGCAAGGAGCAGTCCGGCTGCAGGGATTGGCGTCGTCTCCCACCCCGGACACCCAAGTGCGCGTCGCTTGGGCATTAGCGAGAGAGGTTGCAGCTAACGTGAGACCAATAACAGTTAGCGCATTCAGGATCAGGCGTGACTTTCTCATTGTGAATCTCCTTAGGGGTTCGATTAGGTTCGAACGATTATTCTTAAAAGTGCCAACACGGTTGGCCGTTAGGCATAACAAACCGAGGGTCGGCAGAGAACAGCTAGGAAAGGTTAGAACATCAACTAATGCAGGCTTGCTGGGCCAAGTCTAAAATGCAGGTTGCCGGGTCTAATGCAGGTTGCCGAGTTTAATGCAGGCTTGCTGGGCGTTGAACAACCTGAAGCGGGACGCTTTCTACTATAAGTCCGAAGCGAAGTCAATGCTTTGGGAGTTACCCTATATGAACAGTCTTAATCGGAGACTGACTTCAGATTCCAACGAAACGGGAAATGTGGATTCCGTCTCGCTCATCTGTTTCGGTTCTTGAGTTGTAGATTAGATTTTGAGTTGTTAGGCTATGCCGATGGCTACTATGAGCACCAAACTCTTTGTTACTGGGGGCGCCGGTTTCATCGGGTCGGCGTTTATTAGACTGCTGCTGGATCGGGACGATGCTACCGAAATTACCAACTTTGACGCCCTGACTTACGCCGGAAATCTCGACAACCTCCAGGATTTGGATCCAGAACGACACCACTTCATACGCGGGAACATAACCGATCGCGAAGCGGTCCAGGCAGCGCTAGGCGACGGTACCCAGGCTATCATCAATTTTGCCGCGGAATCCCATGTAGATCGTAGCATCCTATCGGCTGACGAATTCTTGCGCACGAACATATTGGGCACTCAGGTTTTGCTTGACGCTGCTCGTGAGCGTGGCGTCAATCGTTTCCTTCAAGTGTCCACTGACGAGATCATGGGTAGTCTGCTCGAAGATGAAACGGCCTACTTTACTGAGAGCTCTGCTTTTGCGCCGAATAGCCCCTATGCCGCCTCCAAAGCGGCGGCTGAGCATCTGGTGCGTGCCGCACATCATACCTTCGGTCTCGACACCATTATTACCCGGTGCGGAAACAATTACGGTCCGCGGCAGTTTCCGGAAAAGTTTTTACCACTGGCGGTTTCGAATGCGTTGAATGATCAGTCCATTCCCATTTATGGAGACGGCCGCAATGTGCGCGACTGGATTTACGTTGACGATCATTGTCGAGCGATATTGCTGGCGTTGGAAAAAGGGCGATCTGGAGAGGTCTTCAATATTGGCGCTCGTAACGAGCGGCGTAACATTGAGGTGGCTGAATCTGTACTGGATGCGCTCGGTAAGCCGCATAGCCTACTCCGATTTGTTAAGGACCGTCCCGGGCACGATAGACGATATGCAATTGATCCGACGCTGGCGGAGGCTGAGCTGGGATGGGCTCCAATCGAAACGTGGGAGAGCGGATTACGAAAAACAATTTCGTGGTACCAGGAAAACGCTCGGTGGGTCGAGCGAACTCGCAGCGGCGCATATCAAACGTATTACGAACAGCAATACGGAACGGAGGTAACGAGTTGAGGGTTTTGATTACCGGGGCAGGCGGACTGGTTGGCAGGGCGGTGAGTGAGCACTGCGCAGCCCGGGAAGACGACGTACTTACTTATGATCATCGGTCCCTCGACATCACAAATGTTGCCCTCGTAACCGCCACCATCGACAAACAGCTACCCGACGTGGTGATCAACTGCGCTGCGTGGACAGACGTGGATGGCTGCGAGTTTGACCACGCTCGATCCATTGCGGTCAACGCCCAGGGCCCGGAAAATCTCGCAACTGCCAGCCGCAAGGTGGGAGCAACGCTCATTACCATATCAACTGATTACGTCTTTGATGGCACTAAAAAAGGTTTCTACACACAACGGGATGATCCCAACCCTAAGAGTTCTTACGGAGCGGCGAAGCTGGCGGGTGAACAGAGATCCCAACAGGCCTTTGCTCGCACCGTCGTGGTTCGCACCGGGTTTATTTTCGGACCAGGTGGAACGAACTTCTTGAGCACCGTTGTGGAGCGCGGGATGCGAGGGGAAAGCATGAAGGCAATTAGCGACGCCTGGGGAACACCGACCTACGCCCCTCATCTCGCTGTTCGCCTGCGAGAACTGGCCGAGCGAGATCTGCCTGGAGTCTTTCACGTCGTGAATTCCGGAGATGGGGCAAGCTTTGAAGGTTTTACGCGCGCTGCCCTAAGAGCGGCAGGTTGTGACGAGACCAAGGTCGAGACGGTTACGATGGAGTCGCTTCACCGACCTGCCCCGCGTCCTGCGAATTCACGTTTGAGGTGTTTGCTCTCTGAGGCCATTGGGCTGGAGCCACTGCCCAATTGGGAAGACGCGCTGCAGGAGTATGTCGCGTCTCAAAAAAGGGCGGAAATGGCCGCTCAGAGTTGAATTTTCACAGGCGCCAACTTGCCTCACAGCGAGTCTCTGCTATTATTCTACTCCCCTAGTCGGATGGTCTAATTGAGGCTCTGAAAGTTTATGATGTCGCCAGATAATCGTCTCGTACCAGTCAGCGCACTCGACCGCCCTTTGGATCGACCTCTAGCTGACATCGCCCAGGCCAAACCCTATGGCGTGTCATCGCTCGAGCCTACAACTTTCCGCGATTATTTATTTGTCATTCTGAAACGTAAGTGGTTGATCATCAGTCTCGTTCTGGCGGTCACGTCTCTGGTAACCATTCAGATGTTTCGTTCGCCATCGATTTATGCCGGCGAGACAACAATTCGAATTGAGCCCAGACCCAGAAGTGTTCTGCAAACAAAAGACATCGTCATCAACGCCCAGGGGGACCCGGCTTTCTGGGGTACCCAACTCAAGTTACTCGAAAACCCGGCCCTGGCCCGCCAGGTGGTGTTGACCCTGGATCTGCAACACAACCCGAACTTCTTTGGTGGACAGACGCAGGGAGGCATCTTCGCTTCTCTTCGCAGAATCTTCTCAGGCCCCAAGAAAAAACCCGATGCAGCGACACCCTCAACGGCACTTTCGGTGGTTGGAGAGAGCGAACTGGCCGACCGCGCCCTCACCCCTGAAGAACTATCAAAACTTGAGCCTTATGAGGATGCGATCATAGCCGGGGAAACGATAGAACCGATCCCCACCACAAATCTCGTTAAGATCAGGTTCGCCCATTCCGATCCGGAATTGGCCCAAAAGATCGCCAACACTTTGGCCGAGGTTTTCGTCAATAACAATCTGGCTCGAGCCACCCTTGGTTCCGACAAGGCCGAAGATCTTCTGGCCAGGGAAATTGCGAGCCTGCAAACGAAGATCAAGACCGATCAGGAAAAGCAATTCAACTACGCCAAGGCCCACAACCTGCCGCTTACCAGCGATCCCAGCGGCAATCTTGAAGCCAAGAGGCTTTCAACGCTGAGCGGTCAATTACTGGACGCCGAGAATGAACGAAAGAATCTACAGGCGCAGTACGAGGCCGCGCGAAAAGAGTCCGACTCGTTTTCGATTCCTGATGTGCAGTCTTCAGCCCGCATCGAAAAACTGAGAGAAAGAATCTCTGAGCTTCAGGAAAAGCGTGAGGCTCTGCTCATGATCTATACACCTGAGTGGCCAGAGGTAAAGAAGATTGAAGCTCAGATGAAACCGATCGAGGCAGAACTCGCCAAGGCACCCACGGAAATCGTTTCGTCGATGAAAAGACGTTACGAGGCCGCAGTGAGCAAAGAGAGTAGCCTCAGGAGATCCTATGAACAGCAAAAGGGAACGACAACCCAGCAGGTGCGGGATCAGATTGATCTAATCGCTATTAGTCAGGAACTCGAGACAAATAAGCAGTATCTGAACACTTTGGTGCAGCGTCAGCGTGAGCTGCAGGTAACTTCAAGCGACAGACCCAACGAGGTCAGCATCGCTACCTACAGCCGTTTGAGGACCACGCCCATCGGCCCGCCACGGCTACGAAACATTGTAATCGCGTTTCTTTTGTCTTTGATTGCGGGCATCGGGCTGGCTTTCCTGCTGGATTTCCTGGACGACACCGTTAAGTCGATCGACGACGTCGATCGTTACATTCACCTGCCGGCGCTGGCTTTGATCCCCGCTAGCCGATCCGAGCGAGCGAGACTGATCGGGCTCCCGGGAGGGTCTCCCGCCCCGCCCTCTGAATCAACCGCGCTGGCGATGATTGACGACGCACGCTCCCCCATTGCTGAGTCGTACAGACATCTACGCACGTCGCTGTTACTCTCCTCAGCGGGTCAACCACCAAAAACCATACTGGTTACCTCCAGCCAGCCATCCGAAGGAAAGACAACCACAGCGATCAATACTGCGATCATGTTGGCGCAGACCGGAGCTGAAGTGCTGATTGTCGATTGCGATCTAAGGCGACCCAGACTCCACGCCCACTTTGAGATATCAAATTCCCGAGGTCTGACTAATTGGCTTTCCGGTGAGCCCGATCTCGATCAACTGCTTCAGACTTACGACAAACTTCCCAATCTTAAATTGTTAACCTCAGGCCCGGTGCCACCGAATCCGGCCGAACTTTTGGGTTCAGACCAAATGCGGAAGCTGTTAGGTCTGCTGACTGAGCGCTTCGGGCACATCATCATCGATTCACCGCCCGCGATTTCCTTTACCGACGCGTCCATTCTTTCAACCATGGCTGACGGGGTGGTCCTTGTCGTTCACAGCGGTAAGAGTTCGAGAGCTGTAGTGAGGCGCGCCAAGCAGCAGTTGCTGGATGTGGGTGCTCATATATTCGGAGTGGTTCTCAACAATGTAAAGCTTGAGACTCAGGACTACTATTACTCCGGTTACTACTCGAGCTACTACGCTGACAACGAGGCAGACGATAAGTCGGAAGAGAAGGCCGAAGCAGCCACCGAAACGCGGTAGTGTCTCTAAAGTTCGGATGACAGATTCATCGAGGCCGGCCTAGGGCAGACTGCTCAATTTAATTGATCGCACCCCAATCCGATTCTTCCTGGTATTCACTTCTGCCGGCATCGTCGCTGATGATCCCAACTAAAACTCGGCGATTCGAAAGCTGAATGAACGTCCCTCTCTTAGATTTACGTGCGCAACATGAATCTCTACGTGGCGAATTACTAGCGGCCATGGAGCGGGTGATGGACAGTCAGCAGTTTGTTCTCGGTCCGGAGGTTCAGGCCTTTGAAGAGGAGATGGCTCAGTACACCAAGACCCGGCACGCAATTGGTTGTGCTTCCGGCTCTGATGCCCTCCTGCTGGCTTTGCTGGCGCTGGGAGTTGGAACCGGCGATGAAGTAATCACAAGTCCGTTTACGTTTTTTGCCACGGCCGGAGCAATCGCGCGTTCGGGGGCTCGTCCGGTGTTCGTAGACATCGATCCCCATACATACAACATCGATCCGGCACAGGTTGAGGCCGCGATAACTCCCCGGACTCGCGCAATCATGCCGGTCCACCTCTACGGGCAATGTGCGGACATGACTCCTTTGCTGGATATTGGCGCGCGTCGCAACCTGCCTCTAATTGAGGATGCTGCTCAAGCCATCGGAAGTGAGGACCGGGGACGAACAGCCGGATCAATGGGGCTGATCGGTTGTTTCAGTTTTTATCCTACGAAAAACCTCGGTGGCGCCGGTGATGGTGGCCTCCTGACTACAAATGACGAAGAACTCTGCCGTCGTTTGAAAGCCCTTCGAGTACATGGTGGAACAACCGAATATCATCACCGGGAAGTTGGTATTAATAGCCGCCTCGATAGTCTGCAGGCGGCAGTTTTGCGGGTGAAGCTTAAATGCCTGGACGTTTGGTCCGGGGAACGGCAAAAGAAAGCGCAGCGATACAACCAGCTTTTTCAAGAGGCCAAGTTGGAATTTGAATTATTCCCCCCCTTCGTTCGGCCCAGGACACGACACATTTTTCATCAGTACGTCGTGCGTGTGCCGCGCCACCGGGACGCTATGATGAACCACCTGAACCAAAAGGGAGTGGGCACGAAAATTTATTACCCGGTACCACTTCACGAGCAGGAGTGTTTCCAATACCTGAGATACAAGGAGGGGGCATTTCCGCAAGCGGAACGGGCCGCCCGCGAGACGGTGGCAATACCATGCTTTCCGGAGTTGACAGAAGAGCAACAGGGATATGTGGTGGATGCTATTAGCAGCTTCGAGGCATCAGGCTCCTCCACCGCACGGCTCGCCCACACCTCGTGACCCGCGGCTGGAAAGCCAGGGGTCCGAGTTGAGAGTGACTAAGACTTGTCTGCAGCCAAGTCGGAGCTTTATGGCATCAGGCCTAGTCGCTTCTAAAACCCACCCAGAGTCAAAACAGACTAGCGTGATAAGAATAAGCGTAGTTGTTCCCGTCCGTAATGAAGCGGGATCCATTCGTGAGCTGCTTGACAGTCTGCTCAGTCAGACTCGGAGGCCTGACGAGATTGTAATTACTGACGGTGGGTCTGCGGATGGAACGCCGGAGATAATCGAAGGCTACATCAAACAGGGGTTTCCCGTGCGTCTAATTCGAGAAAAAGCCGCCTTCCCGGGGCGCGGTCGAAATTTGGCGGCGGCTCAAGCAAACTTCGAATGGTTGGCTTTCACTGATGCCGGGATCAGTCCAGCGGCGGATTGGCTGGAGGCACTAGCGAGGCGTGCGGAGACTGAGAGTGCAGACGTTGTCTACGGAGCATGGGAGCCGGTGGTGGATAGTCTCTTCAAGAAGTGTGCTGCAATCGCCTACCTCCCTCCTCCCACGAAGAGTGGAGATTCGCTGATACGTCCGCGGTTTATAGCGTCGGCGCTCATGCGCCGGGCGGTTTGGGAATCGGTGGGCGGATTCCCTGAGCATCTGCGGTCCGCAGAGGACCTTTTGTTCATGAACAGCATCGAGCGGGCAAACTTTCGAGTGGCCAGTGCTCCCCACGCTCTTGTTAAGTGGCAACTTCAACCAACAATTGGGCGGACATTCAGGCGGTTCGTCAGTTATGCGCGTAACAACATGCGTGCGGGATTGTGGCGGCAATGGCAGGCACAGGTATTCAAGTGGTACGGGTTCTTATTGGTATCGGCTCTCCCGGTGTTCGTGATGGGAAGTAGGTGGCTTCTTATTACGCTGCTACTATGGCTATCGCTATTGGCCGCACGTTCTGTGGTTGCGATCCGGCGAAATCGAACTTGTTATCCTGCTGGAATTTTTCAAAATCTGGTGCGCTTGATAGTCATTGTTCCCCTTCTGGCAACTCTGGACGCGGCTACCTTTATTGGTACGCTTCAATGGGTTTTGATAGAAAAGTTGCATGCAAGTAATAGCAATGAAACCGTCAGGAATGGCACCTGAGGATCGCGCGGTTATGTGCGGTACAAACACGGAAGCCTCAAAAGGCCCCGACGGATCGGACGACATATACCTTTCGCCCACCATCCCCGTTCACACTCTGTATATCTGCTATTTTGGCTTGCGGGAACCTCTGGTTCAGACTCAGGTTCTTCCTTACCTGCGGCAATTGGTCTCTGCCGGCCTACAAGTGAGTCTTTTGACCTTCGAGCCCAGATTTCGCCAGACCTGGTCCACTCAAGAGATCGCTCAACATCGCTCTGCTCTGAAGTCGGAGGGCATCGGTTGGAAATGTCTGACCTACCACAAATGGCCATCTCTGCCAGCTACGCTCTACGATATCGCGCGGGGTACGGTTGAGATAAGCAAACTGATGCGGCGAGAGAATGTAACGGTGTTGCACGCCCGCAACCACGTTCCGGCGTTAATGGGTGCTCTGGCGAAAAGAGCTAACGGAGGACGTTTGGTTTTTGACATACGTGGGTTCATGCCGGAAGAGTATACGGATGCCGGGGTCTGGCCAAAAAATGGCTATCTCTACCACGGCCTCAAGAGAGTTGAAAGATACCTGCTCCGAGCTTCCGACGCTTTTGTAGTGCTCACAGAGAAAGCGCGCGTTATTGTTTTCCCTGGTTGTTCAGACACCGACTCGCTAGGACGGCCGGTCGAGGTGATCCCCTGCTGTGTTGACTTCGAGAGGTTTGAGACGCCGGATATGGCTTCGAGAGAGTCGTTGCGCACGGAGTTTAGCGTTGAACAGCGGCGCGTAATAGTTTACGTCGGATCCTTTGGCGGTTGGTACATGACCGATCAGATGACTGAGTTTCTAGCCGTGGCTCACCAGCAGCATTCAGACACTTTTTCCATGATTCTCACCCAGAGTCCACATCAAGTGGTTTTTGATCGAATGTGCCAACTGGGTATTGCGCCAACAGACTTTCTCGTTGCTAAAGTACCTCCGGATGAAGTGCCCCGTTACTTGAGAGCAGCAGACATTGCAATCTCGTTTATCAAACCGTGCTACTCGAAGCAATCTTCATCGCCGACCAAGATTGCGGAGTACCTGGCCAGTGGGCTACCGGTAGTTTGCAACGTCGGCGTTGGCGATCTGGACAAGTTAATCCTGGAAAACCAGGTAGGAGTGTTGCTTCGCGAGTTCACGCCAGCGGCATACCTGGATGCGCTGGACCAGATAGATGTCCTTCGTCGGGATGAGAAATTTGCGGATCATGCGCGACAGGTCGCGCGACGAGAGTTTGATTTGGCAGGTGTAGGGCGAACCAAATACCGCCGTTTGTATCAACGGCTTCTTAATAGCACTGAGTCGTTTCCGGTGTCGACCGCAGCCACGCAAGCGATACCGTCGAATCTGGACTGAATAACGTAATGGAAGTTCTAGCGCTGGTTCCCCATCAGTATGGGCATGCCCCAGGGCAGCGTTCGAGTATTGAACTGTGGGAGAGCGTGCTGGCCCCTGCAGGGATACGAATCCATTACGCGCCTTTTGAAACAAAGCGACTGCACGAAGTGCTATATCTCCCGGGGCACTACGCTACTAAAGCGGGTGAGATGCTACGGGCATATTTCGACCGACTCAAACTGCTCAAGGAGCTTGATAGGTTCGACGCAGTTTTCGTCTATCGCGAGGCGGCCCTGCTTGGCCCAGCATGGTTAGAGAAGACGATCGCCCGACGCGGCAAGCCGATTATTTACCAACTGGATGATCCTTTGTACGTTCCCTATACTAGTCCCAGTAATGGTTATTTGTCTTACCTCAAGTTCTTTGGAAAGGTATCCGAGATCTGTCGCCTGGCTAAAGTTGTGGTTGTTAACTCTACGCAGATTCGCGAATACGTATCGCAATTCAACAAAAACATTTGGCAAGTCCCCAGCCTGGTGGATACAGAGAAGTATGTCTTTCGTCCGGAGCAGCTGGAAAAATATCCGAACGATGTTTGCATCGGTTGGAGCGGCAGCCCTACGACCATCGGCAATATCAGTGTTGTCGCTGGTGCTCTACGAAAACTCTCAGTCCAGGTCAAGTATCATACGCACTTGATTGGAGGTACAGACTTCAATCTCCCGGGCGTCAATTACACCGCACAGAATTGGTCCGCGGAAACGGAAGTTGAAGATCTACGCCGGATGCAGGTCGGAATGGTTCCGCTGCCGGTAAACGAGTGGAACAAGCGCAAGTTCTACATGAAGACCGCCCAGTACATGGCACTAGGTATTCCTCCAGTGGCAACTCCTTTGGGTTCCAATCCGGAAGTTATCGAGCAGGGCGTCACGGGCTTTCTAGCCGACTCAGAGGAGGAATGGGTCCGTTACCTAAAGCTGTTGATTCAAGACCGGGACTTGCGTTTGAGCATGTCACGCCGAGCGGCGGAAACGGCTCAGGAGAAATATAGTTTGGCAGGGAACACCAGGAAAATTATCGAGGCGTTCCGCGCCACGGTTAACTGAGGGTGGCGGAAGATCAATTAACTAAAGGATTGCGACCAGCGGTGACAACGGCGTCAGAAATCATGGAGCGATACATCGGAGCCCTCAAGAAGATCTTTGCCAGCTCCAGCGACAAGCGTGAGGCACATTTTCGTTCCCGAAACGTGTTGGAAGACATGTCCGGCGATCCGGCGTTTTTTACTGCCGTGCTGGAAAAGCATCTCGGCACTTCAGGTTCTCTGAACATCAAACACTATCCAGTCGTGGGGATTGATATTGAGCTTAACCACATGTTCGGCCTCGTGGCCAATTGCTGGATACCACTGCCTGGAAAAGAAACAGACGTTTCCACCAAAGCTATCCATCATCATGGTGACATGTTGCTGTCGACCGTCACAGCTTTTGGTCCCGGTTATGAGCACTGGACCTTTGAGACACCGGTGGCAGTTGATGCAGATCGGGAGCGGTATTCAATAGCGGTCCTAGATCGCACCCCTCATCCCTTGCATCACGTTGCTTTCGTCGATAGCTTCATTGCGCATTTGCCCTTTTATCCGCCCGCCATGTCGATCACATATGCGCTTTGGAGCAGCAGATTCCGGTCGACGTGGAAAGATCGAGTCAAACGCATTCCGCTGTTACAAAAAAACTCCGTGCGGTTGCGTAAACTTGCTTCGCGAGCCGGTATGGCCAGGCAGCTGGAGTTGAAGGTGGTAGAGTATTTTGATTTCTATCCGACCGCCGATGGATTCTGCGGAATCAAGGACCGTAAGGAATTTGAGCTTGGACCGAATACTGACTACCTACCAAGTTTGTTCCATGTGATTCAGGAAACCAGCAATCAGCAACTGGCTCCATTGATCAAACTGCAGCTCAACGCGCAAATTCCCCTGGCTAATCCCGAGATGATCGCTGATCTGCTTCACCACTTGGAACGCGAGGAGATCATTGAGGGTCGGCTGTCGCCAACCCATTACGGCATTGAAGGAGCTAACTTTACCAAGCAGGAAATTGAACGGGCTTTGACGGCTCAAGCCAGGACACGGGTCTGAGTCATATTTTCTCCAACAACAAGATATCGTAACACCGCTTTCAAAAGAACATGCCCGCCAACAGCGCCATAAGGCGGTTCACAAAAAGACTCCTCCACAATCTGCTGAGCAATCACGGCTACAAGCATTTTCAGGCCTTGTCCAAGGCGTGGGACATTCGCAACGGTACGTGGTCTGAGCCGGAGCTCGACCTTATTCCGTTGGCGATAATGCCGGGAGAAACTGTGATCGATTTGGGAGCGAACTTTGGACTCTACACTTACCATTTTTCGAAAGTGCTGAAAGGCTCAGGTCGCATCTATGCCTTTGAGCCAGTGCCTTTCACATTCGGCACGCTGCAGTTAGTGGCCAAAATTCTGCGGTTCCGAAACGCTGAACTTATCGACAAAGGGTCGAGCGACAAGGCCGGAATGATTACTTTTGAGGTGCCGGTGCAGACTTCGGGTGCCTTCGCTGCCGGCCAGGCGTACATCGGAGGACGTCGTGATGACCGTGAGGGCAGGCAACAGCAGGTTCGTTGGGCTGGCACCAAAGCGGTAACTTGCGAGGTAGTGCGCCTCGACGAGTTTTTGCCGGAAGTGGACGATGTGAGCCTTATCAAGTGTGATGTCGAGGGAGCAGAGTTGTTAGCTTTTCGAGGTGCCGAAAAGTTGATTGCCAAACATCTCCCCACGGTGATATGTGAAATCAATCCGTGGTTCCTGGAAGGTTTTGGAATCAAGCTCGAGGAGTTGACGGGTTTCTTTTTTGATCAAGGGTACAGGCTCTATCATTACCAGGAAAAGGATCAGGGAGGAACTCTGAATCCGGTGGATGTCAAAGATGTTGTGGAAGACAACTTCGTTTTCATACATCCGAAGAGACTCCCCCGGTTCTCATCTGTGTTGGCTGAACCCGTCGAGTTGACTGCGACCATCCGATGAACACCGCTCCTGAATTCGATAACAGAGAGATGGCCTGTGCCGTCTGCGGGAGCGAGTCGCGCACACATCTGGGTTGGCGCGGCGGCGCGGCTCATCATGACCGCCGCGGCATACCAACAGCCATAGTGCGATGCAACGAATGCACGCATCTTTATCCTCACCCGATGCCCTTTCCTGCAGGCAGTCTCAGCAATTTGTACGATGACCCAGATAACTATTTCAGTGAGCACGACGTTGAGCACAAGAAGAGGGTAGGCGGCGAACTAATGGGCGCTTTCGAGAGAAAGCTAGGTCACCGCGGAAGATTCCTTGACGTCGGGTGCGGCCGGGGCGAATTGCTATGGGCTGCTCGCGAAGCTGGATGGGAAGTCGAAGGCGTCGATCCATCTTCTGCGCATTTGGAGTGGGGACGCCTTAACCTTGGCATCGAGGGCCGGTTGGCAACGGTCGAAGAAGCCAATTTCCCTGAAGACCACTTTGATGCGATCACGATGGGGGGAGTTATCGAACACCTGTACGATCCTCATAGCGTTTTGCGAGAAGTTTGGCGCGTGCTAAAGCCTGGCGGCTTTTTTTATTTTGATGCGCCCAATGAAGACAGTTTGTATATGCGGATTGGCAATCTGTATTTGCGCGTACAGCGACGAGATTGGGTGGTAAACCTGGCGCCAACATTTCCGCCATACCACGTCCAGGGTTTCAATCCTGTCTCGTTGCGCAGGCTGCTGGAACGAGTTGGGTTTGAACTCGAAGAATTGGGCGTCTGCGGCGAAATCTCGCCTTTGACCGGGAAGACATCTTTGCGCAAACGACTGGAATACCGGGCAGGTCAATTCATTAACTGGGTGGGAAATCGTCGCGGGGAGGGCATTTACATGGTTGTTTGGACCAGGAAACCGGATTGAGTGATCTGCGCCCAAGCGGCCGCAACTCTGCTATTATTCCGGCGTCTCAGTTTCAATTCAGAAAGCGAGTTTTGTGCGCAACCTGATTGCTTGTACTGACACAAGAAGCATCGGAGAGTTTCCAGAGCTTGTCGCGAATGCACGGTTTAAGAAAATTCAGGTTGGCTGTACTGGCCTGCATCGCGCTCCTTCCTTCGTTCCTTAAACGCCCGGCCTATCGTTGGCTTTTCGGATATCGCGTCGGAAAGCGTGTTCACATTGGATTGTGCATCATTGATGCTGAGGAATGTGAGATCGCTGATGATGTTTCTTTCGGACACTTGAATGTGGTTCTCAAAGTGAAGAAGTTGGTGATTGGAGACCATGTGCGCATTGGACATCTGAATATCATCCGTGGCGGCGATGAAGTGAGCCTGGGACGTTACTCTGAAATCATTCGCATGAACGAAATAAACTCTATTCCGGAACCCGACGTCGTTAATGAGACGGATCCAAGGTTCTTGCTTGGGGAGGGAAGCATCATAACCACTGGCCACAAGATAGATTTCACGGACCGGGTCGAGATTGGTAGGCGGACAATCATCGGTGGACGTAATTCGTCTCTATGGACTCATAACAGGCAGCGAACGCGTCCGATTGAAATCGGGTCGTTTGCCTATATTGGTTCAGAAATTCGAATCGCCCCGGGAGGGTCACTGCCTTCGAGATGCGTGGTCGGCATTGGTTCGGTGATTACAAGTAAAATAAGCGATGAGGAATTTCTAATCGTCGGTGTTCCGGCGAAACCCGTGAAGAGGTTGAACGAAGACGACCGATTCCTGATTGAACGGAAAACGCGACCTGATTTACCCGACGACGTCTAGCACTTGAGCGAGTGAATTATGAATGCTGTTCTTACTATGTTGGCCTTGATTTCGTGCGTGCTAATAATCCTGGTGGTACCAAACATGGTGACACCCTTTGTCGCCGATTATGGTGTCATCACGGTAGCTTCGACCGGCAAGGCTGTCTTGCTTTGTGCTGCGTTAGCCGCGCTGGCTGGCTTGTTCTCGTATCGACAGGGCCCGAACGGGCCTTTCCTCTTGAGGGTCTTTGTAGCCGCTCTCCTTGTCAGGATGATCCTGGGCACGGTGATCTTCGTCTTTCACAAACAAGACTTTTTCGGTGGTGATGCTCTTACTTACGATCAAGTCGGTTTTGCGCAACTCCTGGGATGGGGTGGTGACAAATATCAACAGTCCCTAGCGGCTCTCTTCGTGGATGAAGGAGGAGCTTCGGGTTGGGGGATGGTTTATCTTGTCGCCGTCATTTATGGGCTGATTGGCCGAAATATGTTGGCTGTCCAGTTCGTTAACTCCGTGTTGGGGGCAGTGACAGCCGTCCTAATCTCTCTCTGTGCGCAACATGTCTTCAACAACACCAGAGTGGCAAGGCTCGCGGCAATGGCGGTTGCGTTCTATCCCTCGTTGGTACTTTGGTCGTCGCAGGGTTTAAAGGACGGGCCAATTGTCTTCTTTCTCGCTCTCTCAATTCTGGCAACTCTGCGCCTGGGCGAGAAAATCAGTCCTAAGTACATTGTGGTTTTACTGAGCTCGCTGATGGCGGTGTTGAGCCTACGTTTCTACGTCTTCTATATGCTCTTCGTCGCTATAGGAGGGTCCTTTGTGATTGGCCTGAAGGCTTTGACTCCGACAACATTCTTCAGGCAGCTAGTCGTGATCGTTGTGCTTGGTTTGGGGCTGACATATTTTGGCGTCACGCGCGTTGCGAATATTCAGATAGAACGTTTCGGTACTCTCCAATCAGTTCAGCGGAGCCGACATGACGCCGCGCGTTCGGCCGAGTCTGGCTTCGGTAGAGACGTTGATGTATCCACAACCAGCGGCGCGCTTTCCGCTATTCCGGTGGGTATGCTCTACCTCCTATTCGCCCCTTTCCCCTGGCAGTTAGTTTCCTTACGCCAAAGCCTCACCTTGCCTGAAATGATTGTTTGGTGGGCATCGTTCCCGATGCTGGTACTTGGTCTGTGGTTTTCCATCAAGTATCGGTTGCGAATGATCTCTCCCATTCTGATTTTCACGGTCATGCTGTCGCTGGCCTACTCCGTATTCCAGGGCAACGTGGGTAACGCCTATCGCCAGCGAGCGCAACTGCTGGTTTTCTATTTCATTTTCGTGGCGGTCGGTTCTGTCTTGATGCTTGAGAAGCGTGAGGCGAAGAACCGCGAGATTGTGGCCAAAAGAAAGTCGGTCGCTCCTGCGAGTGTTGCCTCAACCGTCGCCCGAACCCAAGAGCTGCGTTAGTAGTTTCGCCAGACATCCATAAGGCTGATCCTCGCTTGACTCAGTTGGTGTTCGTTGCCGCTCCGGCTACCGTCTCAGAAACACTTAGGTTGGCAGCCAGTTTCCCGGAGTAACCTGTAGGCTTGATTTGTCGCTGTCCATCGCATAGGGTTTTCTAAATCATGTGTGGAATTGTAGGCATTGTCCGAAGCGACACGAAACCTGTTGACGAAGTCTTGTTATCGCGCATGAGCGCCGCCATCCGGCATCGGGGTCCGGACGACGATGGTTTCTACGTGAAAGGGGGCGTGGGATTGGGTATGCGCCGCCTCTCGATAATCGATATCAAAGGTGGCCAGCAACCCATACATAACCAGGACCGGACGGCCTGGATCGTTTTCAACGGCGAGATCTACAACTTCCTCGAACTTCGCCAGAAGTTGGAAAAATTAGGGCACCGGTTTTACACGAACAGCGACACCGAAGCTATCATTCACGCCTACGATCAGTATGGAGCTGATTGCCCAAAGCACCTGCGAGGAATGTTCGCTTTTGCGATCTGGGACGAGAGAACTCAGGAACTACTACTCGCCCGCGATCGGGTGGGCAAGAAGCCGCTGCTCTACGCCCAGCTAAACGATCAGCTTGTATTCGGCTCCGAGTTTAGTGCTCTGCTGCTTCACCCTGAAGTCAGTCGTGACATCGACATAAAAGCCCTCGACTACTACCTCTCATTTAAGTGCGTTCCCGCGCCGCACACTGCTTATAGCGCCATCAAGAAGTTGGAGCCGGGCCACAGCCTGCGCTGGCGCAAGGGTGAGATCAAGATCGAGCGCTACTGGCAACCAGATTTTTCACACAAGCTGAAAGTTAGTGAGGAAGAAGCTGGCGAGCGTGCGCTGGAGGTTCTGCGTGACGCAGTAAAGGTCCGGTTAATGTCAGAAGTGCCGCTGGGCGCTTTCCTGTCCGGCGGCATCGATTCGAGCGCGGTAGTGGCTTTGATGAGTGAGGTAGCCAGCGGACCAATTAAGACTTTTTCTATCGGCTTTGAAGAACAGGATTTTAGCGAGCTCCATCACGCGCGCCGGATCGCTGAACACGTGGGTGCAGATCATCACGAGTTTATCGTGCGGCCCGACGCACTCGAAGTCTTGCCCCTGCTGGTCGAACATTATGGCGAACCATACGCCGACTCCTCTGCCATTCCGACTTATTACGTTGCGCGTGAAACACGGAAACATGTGACGGTAGCACTGAACGGCGATGGCGGAGACGAGGCGTTCGCGGGTTATGAGCGTTACGCCGCCATGAAACTTGCCCAAAAGTATCATCGTTTGCCTGCACTGCTTCGGGAATCAGTTGTCGAGCAGGCGGTCGGCTTAATCCCGACTTCGGAAGTGCGCCGCAGCCGTGCCCGAGACGCCAAACGTTTTCTAAAGGCTGCGTCTTTACCTCAGGTGGAGCGATATCTTCATTGGGTCACTGATTTCGACCTGAACGATAGGCGTGATCTCTATTCAGAGAACTTTCGTCATGAAGTCGGAGACAGCGACGCTCGTGATGTGTTGGCTCCCTGGTTTGCACGGGCCAACGGCTCCGGAGTCGTAGACGCGGCATTACTGGCGGACACTATGACGTACCTGCCCAACGATCTTCTGGTGAAGGTGGACATTGCTACCATGGCAGTTTCACTCGAGGCACGGTCCCCATTTCTGGACCATCACGTCATAGAGTTTGCCGCCAGCTTGCCTGAGAATTTCAAGTTGCGGGGGCTGACGACGAAGTACCTCTTAAAGCGCATGCTAAAACGGCTATTGCCTGCGGAGAATCTGAATCGGCGAAAGATGGGGTTTGGTGTGCCTATAGGCGACTGGTTTCGAGGCAAGATGCAGCCCTTCCTCCGCGAAACGCTGCTTTCCGAGAAAGCTCTGAATCGAGGTTTATTTAAACCAACTGAGGTCCGGCGATTGGTCGAGCAGCACACTCACTCAGAACGCGACTATGCACATCAACTTTGGACCCTCTTAATGCTTGAGCTTTGGTTTCAACGATTCATTGATTGATGATCAGTTGTCAGTTGTTAGTAATTAGTTGTCAGTGGCTTCACGAAATTACTGACAACTCACCTCAGGAGGTTTTTGTGAAAGGTGTGGTACTCGCTGGAGGGTTAGGCACACGGCTGCGGCCGCTGACTGCCGTTACAAACAAACATCTGCTGCCGGTTTACGATCAGCCGATGATTCATTATCCGATTCGGACGCTGGTGAACGCTGGGATTACCGACATAATTATTGTCACCGGCGGTAATTCAGCCGGTGACTTTCTGAAGCTGTTGGGAAATGGAAAAGCGTTTGGCCTCAAACACCTTAACTATACCTATCAGGAAGGCGAAGGAGGCATCGCGGAGGCCCTCGCCCTGGTGGAACACTTTGCAGCCGGCGATCCGGTTTGCGTGGTTCTCGGTGACAACATCATCGAAACCAACATCAGTTCCGCCGTACGCGGATATCGTCATCAGGGTCGTGGGGCAAAGATCCTGCTGAAGAAAGTGCTCGACCCGCAGCGGTTCGGCGTTCCAGAAATTGACGGCCCGCGGGTCGTCCGCATTGAGGAGAAGCCTGAGTTTCCCAAGTCCGAATTCGCTGTCATTGGAGTCTACATGTACGACGACAGCGTATTTGAGATCATCCGTACTCTGAAACCTTCCGGTCGCGGCGAGTTGGAGATCACCGATGTGAACAATGCCTACATTGATCGTAACGAAATGACCTGGGAGGAACTGGAAGGGTGGTGGACTGACGCCGGCACCTTCGAGAGTCTCCTTTTCGCTTCGAATCTGGTTGCCAAAACTGGAGCGAACAAGATGGATTTTTGATTTGCGATTTTAGATTTTTGATTTGTCGGTGGTCCTTTTGGCCTTGGGCTTTGGTCTTTGTTTGGAGTACTTCAGAACCCCAAGACCAAAGACCGAAGGCCAAAGACCCAATGACAACGGACAACTGACAACCTGCAATCGCAAATCAAAAATCTGAAATCTAAAATTCCTATGAAGCTCGTTCGTGTTATTGCCCGGCTCAATGTAGGTGGGCCGGCCAGGCATGTAGTCTGGCTTACCGCCGGGTTGCAGGACGCGGATTGCCACTCACTGCTGGTTGCCGGTACGGTTCCTCCTGGCGAAGAAGACATGGGCTACTTCGCCACCCAGAACGGAGTAGAGCCATTGCTCATCCCGGAGATGAGTCGCGAAGTCTCCTTCAAAGACGCGCTCACGATCTGGAAACTCTACCGGCTGTTTGGTCGCGAGCGCCCCGACATAGTGCATACCCACACGGCGAAGGCAGGTACCGTAGGAAGAGTTGCCGGGTTACTTTATCGCTGGCTGACACCCGCCACACTGCTGGGACGGCCGCGACAGTGTCTCTTCGTGCACACCTTTCATGGTCATGTCTTTCATAGCTACTACGGTCCACTCAAGACGCGGCTGTTTATTTCAATAGAGAAGGCCCTGGCCCGTCTAGTCACCGATCGAATCGTAGTTATTAGTGAACAGCAGCGTCGGGAGATCCACGAGCGGTTCGGTGTAGGCCGAGCGGATCAGTTTGTGGTGATTCCGCTGGGGCTCGACGTTCACGAGTTTTCCGGTTGGCGGAATCGCCGACAACTGTTTCGCGATGAGTTAGGCTCGACGAGTGACGAGCTCCTGGTGGGGATTGTGGGCCGGCTAACCGAAGTCAAGAACCATGACCTCTTCCTTCGAGCAGTGGCAATTTTGAAAGACAGACTGGCGGAAGAGAAGTCCCGACTGCCACAGGGTTCCGCAACCGAACAGCGCGTCCGGTCGGGCAGGGTCAGATTCGTGGTGTTGGGTGATGGCAACTTGCGGGACAAACTCGAAGCCCAAGCCCAGGCGTTAGGCCTTGCCGAAGACTTGATCTTCGCTGGCAACAGGCGGGATCCGGAGAATTTCTATGCAGCTCTCGACATCGTCGCCCTAACGTCCCTCAACGAAGGAACACCGCTGACGTTAATTGAAGCCATGGCCAACGCCCGTCCGGTGATCGCGACCGCGGTTGGTGGAGTTGTCGATTTGCTGGGAGAGCCTGCAGCAGAGAATCAACAAGGGCGGTACGCAGTCTGTCCCCGAGGCCTTAGCGCCCAGTCAAATGATGCGGTTGGTGTAGCGGCGGGATTGTTTCACCTGATCGAAAATTCCGAACTCCGCACCGAGCTGGGCAACCGAGGGCTTGAGTTTGTCACCAGTAACTATTCCAGGGAGCGACTTCTCGACGACATAAAAGCACTATATAAACAGTTGCTGGAGCGCGGCGCGATTCAGGTACAGTATGCTGCTCAGGCAATACCATCGAGTCCCGAATCCAGGTTCAAAAGGAGCTGAACAATTTGAGAGTATTGATCACCGGAGGCGCGGGATTTATTGGATCACATTTGGCCGACGCTTATCTCAAACGAGGTGACGAAGTTTTCGTCATCGACGATCTATCGACCGGCACCTTCGAAAACATTCAGCACCTGAAATCCAATCCCAGCTTCCATTACACGATTGATAGTGTGCACAACCAGCCGGTGACCGCGGAGCTGGTTGACCAATGCGATGTGGTGTTTCACCTGGCCGCCGCGGTTGGCGTGAAGCTCATTGTGGAGAGCCCGGTAAGAACTATTGAAACAAACGTGCGTGGCACGGAAGTCCTCTTGGCGATTGCCAACAAGAAAAAGAAGAAGGTGCTGCTTGCTTCTACGTCGGAAGTTTACGGTCTTTCGACTGAAGTGCCGTTTCGCGAGGATGGGAATCTGGTCATGGGGGCGACCACCAAAGGCCGCTGGAGCTATGCGTGCTCGAAAGCCATCGATGAGTTTCTGGCCCTGGCATACTGGCGTGAAAGAAAGCTCCCCACCATCATCGTGCGACTATTCAATACCGTGGGTCCCAGGCAAACGGGTCAGTACGGCATGGTGATCCCCACGATGGTAAAGCAAGCCCTGGCCGGCCGCCCAATTACGGTCTATGGCGACGGAGAACAGCGGCGTTGCTTTGGATATGTAGGTGATGTAGTCGGGGCCCTGATCAAGTTGATGGATCGTCCGGAGGCAGTTGGTCAGGTTTACAACATTGGTTCTAACGAGGAAATCACTATTATCGAGTTGGCCAAACGGATCAAGGAGCTGACGAAATCTGACTCGGAAATTGTTTTCGTACCCTACGATGAGGCTTACGAAGAAGGCTTTGAAGACATGCCGCGCCGCGTTCCCGACATTACCAAGATCAAGGAACTTGTCGGCTTCAATCCTGAGATGAAGCTCGACGGTATCCTGCAAAGCGTCATCGATTATCAGACCGGGCGCCCCGCATGAATGTAGCGGTCTTGACAGCGCCATGGACCAGGAATAGTATCGCGGCGTTCACTGCATCTGAGACTGTTACTCCTACTTTTTCAGACGACCTCGGCAAGTGAACTATCCAGGCTCTGCGTTTCACAGGCTCGTTGTCGCAACCTAAACCTCGTAAATTCTCTAACCTCCGCCGCTCACCGTTAGGAGGCCGTCGATGGTTCAATCATCTCACCGCCGCAAGGATCTCACTAGGCATGTGCTCGCGGTTACGGTTTGTTTCGCCCTACTACTTTCAACCCTAACTTTGGGAGCAAGATCGTCAGCGGCGAGGCCAGGGGCTCAGGATCAGAGTCCTGCTTTAAGGCCCGTTACTGGTCCACCGGGCGCTGACTTACCGAATCTTGATGCGGTGCGGCGCCGGCCTTAGCAATACGCTCAACCTCCGGTACTTCCGCCGACGCTGCGAGCGCCACGCAAACCGTCGACGCCACGCAATGGGTTGAGGGTCGGTGACCCGGGAACAACTGGAACTATCGCCTACTCCTCCGCGAGTAGCGTCGATAAGGTGCGATCCGGTCGCAGGCGTCGAACAGTTCCTCTCGTGAGGGGGCTAAATCACGCCCGCGGAGCCGCGTCCTTGCCTCCTATTCCAGACACTCAGTATGTACAGGCTTTCTTTTGCTACGCCTTGGCTCGTCAACCGGGCTGTACTTCAAGTACCAATACGCTGACGACGAGTGAGGGAACCTATTGGTACAACATCATCCGCACTGCCCATCCGCATGGGGTGGATTCGCTAATCATGGCCTTTCGCGAGTTGGGCAAGACTCTGTTTGAATCGAGTGAATACTTGGCGCGGAATACCAACAATCACGACTATGTTCAGGATCTTTATCAGACCTATCTGTTGCGCGAACCTGACCCCGGCGGATGGGCATTCTGGGAGAGTCTGGTACCAACGATGGGTCGAGAGAATATTCGTCGGGCGTTTGATGAATCAGCAGAGTTTTATGGTGATGTTCCTCTTGTTACTTTGACTGGCTCAGTCTCCGGCCCAGTTTCGTCCTTGATATCAGCGCGAGTCAACCCGGTGAATCAATCAGGCAACCAGATGCTGGCGCGGGATGCGGAGTGGGGAGCAATGCTGGTTAGCCTACCGGGCCGCGCCGGCCTCGATCTGGGATTGGGAATCTCTTACTCATCGGCCGCTACTTGGACCACCTCTGGACCTTACATCTACTTCGATGAAGACAACAGCTCGCTCAGCCCCGGGTTTCGGTTTGGCTTTCCGACGGTGCAGGAAAAGTTCTTCGACGCGGCTGCGGCGGAAAATGTTTACCTGCTGATCACTTCCGCGGGCCGGCGGGTAGCACTGCGACAGATCGGTTCAACCAATGTTTACGCAGCGGGAGATTCATCTTACCTGGAACTGACCGCCAATAGCGCAAGCAGTCTGCTGTTGCGCTCCAGCGATGGCTCGCAGTTCACCTACACGAAGATCGAGAACGAATATCGCTGTACGAATATTAAGGATGCCAACGGCAACTACATCACCGCCAACTACAATGCGCTTGGCGACCTCACCACTGTGGTCGACACTTTGAACCGCACGATTACCTTCGCGTACGATCTGAGACTCAAATCTCAATGCCATTTCCCAGACCTGGAACGGCCAGACGCATTACTGGGCTTTCTTTGGTTTTACGCCGGTTACGATTCAGCCAAACTTCTCCAGCCTGACACTCAGCGGCGTGAAGTCGGGCCAATCCATTCCCGCGCTGCAATACGTGTATCTGACCGACTATTCATATTTCAAGTTCACGTACGACACCGGCATGTCACCCAAGGGGCTGGTCGCGATACTGGAGCGGTGGGCTTTTGATGGCTTGCACAAGGGATGGACCGTTTTCGATTACGCCACATCTGCTGGGGACATTCCGCGGATTACGGCCACACACGAGCTGGCGGACTCTTGGGCAGATCTGAATGGCTTGCCTTATGAGGCGGTTACCCAGTTTGGCGTCGCCAGCGATGGCTCGCGGCGCATGGTTGCACCGGATGGGACAGTTACCCGCGAGTACTACGGGACCGGCTACCAGAGGGGGCTCGTGACAACCGCTAAGGTGTTTGCGAATGCCACAGATGAGGCAATCAACCTTGCGCAAAAGACAACGACTCTAACCTGGGACCAGGACAATACCACCCTCGCCTATGAAAAGAACCCACGGATTAAGGAGACAAACGTCAGCGATGCTGCAGGCAATAATCGACGCGCCACTTTTGACTACACAACCTTCACTCGGCCCAGCGGGGCGCTCTGCTCTTTGCCAACCGATACCAACGAGTTTAATGGTCTAAGCCTTTATCGCCGCACCCATCGGGGTGGCAACAACTGGATAGCGGTTATCTCTCGCGCGGTTTCACCGGACTAGTCAATGAGGTGGATGTTTATGACGCCAGCACCGGCATCGACGTGTTGGTATCTAAGAGTACATTCACTTATGACTTGGGAGGCGAATTCAGGGTCGCGACGAATCCCTCCAACGATAGCGTAACGCAGCATGATCCCGCTTACGACTCGAACTTTTCGTATCGCGGGAATATCTCCAAGGCGTTCCGCTACGACGTTGGCGATCCGACCAATCAGAATAATACCGCGGCGCAAACCGAATCTGGTTACAACAGCAGCGGCTCGTTAGTATTTGAGCGCCGGTTACACAAGGCTAGTCCTGCGGTGTGGCATCAGACCACCATCGGCTACGTGGATTCCTTTTCAGTTGTTGGCAACAACGGCAATACCTTTGCCTATCCGACGACGGTAACAGATCCCGATGGCTTTCAGTCATTCGTCAAATACAACTTTGATTTTGGCGGAGTAACCGAAAAGCAGACTCCGTCACCAAATGCCGGCCAGACTGCGCCGAAACAGCTGATCACCTACGATTCGCTCGGGCGAGTCTCCCAGCTGACCAACAACATCAACGGCGCCTATGTTCGTCATGTCTATGGCGCAACTTATGTGCAGAGTTATTCGACCGTGAACACCGCTGCCGATGAAGCCTATTCAATCAGCTTCTTTGACGGTGCTGGCCGCGAGTACTACTCAGCGAGCAATCATCCCGGCAGCACTGGTGGCTATAAAGCAGTGAGCACCAAGTACGACGTGATGGGCCGGGTATGGAAAGTATCGAATCCGACAGAGGTTAATGGCAGCTCGTTGCCAACTGGGGATGATGCCGGTTGGTTCTACACTACGCAAACTTACGATTGGAAGAGCCGGCCGCTGGCCACGACCAACACGGATGGCTCGACCAGGACGGCGAGCTACGGCGGGTGTGGTTGTGCCGGTGGCGAAGTTGTAACCTTAACGGATGAAGTTAATCGCCGCCAGAAATTCTCCACCGACTTTCTTGGCCGCCAGTGGAAAGCAGAAGTTCTCAACACGGACAGCACCGTCTACTCCACCAGTGTGAGTGTCTTCAATGTCCGGGATCAGGTGACCAACGTCAAGCAATATGATGGCGCGGCACCGGGAGATGCTTCATCGACTAACGCCGCGGCTTCATGTCCGAATCCTAGTGCCACCTGCCAGGAAACTAAGATGACTTATGATGGCCATGGCCGATTACAAACGAAGCACCTGCCCGAACAGAACCTTGGCGCGGCAACCGTTTATGCCTACAACCTGGACGACACTCTTTATTCCAGCACTGACGCACGCACCGCCGCTACCACCTACGGGTACAACGGTCGCCATCTCGTGACTAGTGTTGTCACCACGTTACCCGGGTTGAGCACCATCGCCGTAACCCACGGGTATGACGGCGCCAGCAACAGGACTTCAATGTCACATCTCGTAGGGGGCGTGGCGAAGGACAGCGCCAGCTCCAGCTACGACCAACTCTCGCGCCTGACTTCCGAGACACGGCACATCAATGCGCTGGAAGGCTATAGCCCCAACTATGGCAACTTCACGATGGGCTATGGCTACACGCTCTCGAACGCACTGCAGAGTGTCACCGATCCTTTCAACTCCACCACGACCCTTAGCTATGATGTCGCTGGTAGAACGGCCAGCGTGACGGGTTCGTTCAGCGGAACAAATTACACCTACGCCAACAACGTAGTCTATCGCGCTTGGGGTGGGGTGAAGAGCGCATCAGTTGGCGGCGTAGCTGAGACGGTTAGTTATAATAGCCGTCTGCAGCCCAGGGAATTCCGCTCTTACCAGATGCGTTACGACTACAGCTATTTCGACGATGGGAAGTTGAAGGGGATTAAAGACTTGGATGATCAGATTGGAGATCCGCACGAGGTACAGTTTCACTACATGTCGCGCGCTTATTCTTATGATCAGTCGGGCCGAGT
>JAMQPI010000351.1 GCA_023717565.1 Pyrinomonadaceae bacterium
ACAAGGCACGGGTCAACTGAACGTCGAGGGCGCGGTGCGCGTGGCCAAGCAAATTCGCACCGATCTTAACTGGGCAACCACACCGCTGGGGACGCGCATGTTGAAGACAACCACACTGCCCACACCCAGAACCACCATCGCCAATCAACAGTTCACGTGGGCCCAGGGCATTCTGGTCAATTATACGTTTGCGAGCGGCACCAACTTGATCATGAAGTACCAGAAGATCTATGGGGTCGGCGTGGTACTTGCCGACGGCATACTGGTCTCCGACGGTGTGGTATTGGCAGACGGAATACTGATCTCTGATGGTGTGGTACTAGCAGACGGAATTCTGATCGCTGACGGCGTGGTACTTGCCGACGGCTCTCTGTTTCTTCCAGCCCACGCGTTGTTTGGCGACGGCGTGGTACTGGCTGACGGTGTGGTGCTGGCAGATGGCATTCTAATGTCCGACGGCGTAGTGCTAGCAGATGGAGTCGTGCTCTGCGACGGCGGCCTACTAACCAGCGATGGCGTGGTACTGGCGGACGGAGTCGTCTCAGGTGATATTTCGGTAGCTGCGATGTCAGTGTTGGTCCATGGCGACGATGGTTCGGCGATGCCGTGATCTCTAATAACTCTCGTTTTTCGGAGGCACCTCTCCTGCCTCTCTAATTCTCCGCAAATCAGGTATCCGGCGAAACCAGTAAGGTCGATATGGCTACTACTGTGCAGCGAGAATTCGGCGCAACCCTGATGGTCGGACCACCAATGACTTCACCGGATTGCGTGGTGAAACTTACCAATGAAAATGAAGATGAAACATTGAAGTTTCTCGCCGCCCGTCCCATCCACACCGTATTCCTGGCTTGCCTAATCAACGATAACGGCGTGGCAAGTCCATTCAACCGCGGAGCGTTCTTTGGTTGCCGCAATCGTGCGGGACTTCTCGAAGGCGTGGCGCTGATAGGCCATGCAACGATAATTGAAACTGAGAGCCAGAAGTGTATCGAGACCTTTGCCCACTTCGCCAGGAGTTGTCCCCTGGCTCATCTCATCCGAGGGGAAGAAGAGAAGGTGAGATCTTTCTGGAACTATTACTCAAACGATGAACATGACGCGCGCTTGATCTGCCGCGAGTTTCTGCTGCGCCGGCGGGCAATGCCAACGAGCGTTGAGGTGGTGCCGGGACTACGCCAGGCCACCCTTGCTGACCTGGAAATGATAATGACGGTGAATGATTCAATGGCCTCACAGGAGAACGGCACCAATCCTTTGGCGAAGGATAGAGCCGGTTTTCGCGATCGCTCGGCGCGCCGGATTCGTCAGGGTCGCAGCTGGGTCTTGATCGAAAACAATCAGCTCGTCTTCAAAACCGATGTCGTTGCTCAGACACCTCAGGTGGCCTATATCGAAGGTGTCTACGTTGATCCTGAAAAGCGGGGCCAGGGCTACGGGTTCAGATGCGTATCACAATTGACTGAGTACCTCTTGATGCGGGTTGGATCGATTTGTCTCACTGTCAATGAAAACCTTCCCGCAGCGCTCACTTTTTATCAGCGCGCCGGATTCGAGATAGCCAGTCGCTACGACACCATTTATTTGCAGGATAACTGATGGAAAACTGCGGAAGACACAGGTTTACAAACCAGTATTTGTGGTTGGTAGTCCTTATCGGCGCGGTGGTGTCCGGCTGGGCCGTACTCAACCTGGCCACCTCCCCAATCGATTGGGGCTTCATCGTGCTCAGTGTGATGACGGTCATTATCAGCTCCCAGCTGGCTGTTCGAATTCCGCGCGTCGGGACCAATATTACAGTTTCCGATACTTTCATCTTTCTCACCATTCTGCTTTACGGTGGTCCACCGGCAATTTTGCTCGCGGCTGCAGAAGGTCTTAGTTCGGGATTTCGGGCCGGCAAGAAACCGATTACCATTCTATTCAATTCAGGCGTGATGGCCTGCGCGACATACATTACGGTGTCCATTGTTGAGCTGGTTTTTGGCGCTCTGAATCAGCGCAGCCATCAGAATTCGCTGCTGCTGATGCTTTGCGCGATAGCTCTCGCGCAATACCTCGCCAACACGTCCCTGGTAAGCATTGCGCTGGCCTTCAGATCCAATCAACCGATTTGGCAAACCTGGCACAAGTATTACCTCGGGACTTCCATCACCTACTTTGCGGGCGCGGCCGGGGCCGGTGTGGTCTTCCATTTTGTCAGCAACTGGGGACTCTTTGCGCTGGTCGCTGTGGTGCCAGTTATCGCGATCGTCTATTTCACGTACTACAAATATCTCGAAGACTTGAGGGTGACTTCGATTGAGGCCGAGGACGCCGAACACGCGAGGGCCGAAGCCGAGCGAAAGCGTGCCGAGCAGGCAGAACTCCACGTTGCCGAACTCAGCCGGCACATTGCGGAACAAGAGCGCATTAGCCGTACTCTAGAAGAAACCAAGGAACACTTTCGTCACGCCGCTTTTCACGACGCGCTGACCGACCTCCCCAACCGTGCGTTGCTGTCCGAGCATATCAAGCTGGCGATCGAGCGCCCCCGAAATGGCGAAGAATCGTTTGCGGTGCTCCTTCTTGATCTGGATCGCTTCAAAAACATCAACGATAGTCTGGGTCACATCGCCGGCGATCAGCTTCTGATTGCGACCGCCAGATCGCTGGAGACATGCATGCGTCCGACTGACACCGTCGCCCGCCTGGGCGGAGACGAGTTCGCGATTCTGCTGGATGGACTCGAAAACCAGGCTCACGCTCTCGCGGTGGCCAATAGAATACAACTGACACTGACTCGACCATTTAACTTGATTGGTCAGGAGGTCTATATCAGCGCCAGCATCGGCATTGCGCTAAGCAATGGGCACTATGCCGATGCCGAAAACGTGTTGCGTGATGCGGATACCGCAATGTATCGCGCCAAGGAAGGTGGTAAAGCCCGTTTTGAGGTGTTCGACAGCTCTATGCATTCTCATGCCATGGCGTTGTTGAAACTCGAGAATGATCTGCGCCGGGCGATCGAACGCCATGAGTTTGAAATCTACTACCAGCCGATAATCTGTCTGGAGACTGACGGGCTGTACGGCTTCGAGGCCCTGGTGCGCTGGAATCATCCTGAACGCGGTCTGGTTTCGCCTGACACTTTCATTCCCATAGCGGAAGAAACCGGTCTGATCGTAGATATAGGACAACAGGTCCTCTATGAGGCGTGTCGGCAAATGCGCGAGTGGCACCTTTCCTCGCCGGGTAAGCCGTTGACCATCAGCGTCAATTTGTCAGCCAAACAATTTGCGCAGCCTGATCTGATTGGCCAGGTTAAGAAGACTCTTGAGGAAACCGGTCTCGCGGCCAAGTACGTGAAGCTGGAAATAACGGAGAGTGTGGTTATGAAGAATGCGGAGATCGCCACCGCGATGCTGATGCAGCTCTGCGCTTTGGGTGTGAAACTCTCGATTGATGATTTCGGCACCGGCTACTCTTCGTTGAGCTACCTGCACCGTTTTCCAGTCACGACCCTGAAGATCGATCGTTCCTTCATCGGCAGAATGGGCCAGGGAGGCGAAAACTCAGAAATCGTACGCACCATCAACACGCTGGCACAAAACCTGGGGATGGAAGTGGTGGCCGAAGGCGTCGAAACTGTCGAACAGCTGGAACAACTGAAATCGATGAAATGTACGCTGGGTCAGGGCTTTCTATTCTCGCGCCCTCTGGATGCCAACGCGGCCAACGCTTTCATGCTGGATCATCCAACCTACGCTCTCTCCGCTTTAATTAGCGACGGCTTGATCCAATCGCAACTCGATCTGCTTAACTAAGACTGGTCCGTTGTCAGTGGTCCGTTGTCAGTTGGTCCGTGGTCCGTTGTCAGTGGTCCGTGGTCAGTTGGTCTTTGGCCTTGGGTCTTTGGATCTTTGCGCTTTGGTTGTGAAGAACACGGAATAGGTCAAAGGCCCCAAGGCCAAGAGTCCAACTGACCACTGACCACTGACTACTGACAACTGACAACTGACCACTGCCCCTCGTTTTGCATTTCCCGCACTTCTAACTATAATTTAGTCGCTCTGCATAATTTCTTGTTCAATTCGCCCGATCCAGGAGCATTGGCCTCAACAGCAATGCTCAACGGCGAAGGAGTGCGCGCTTGGCGATTCATTTGAGCAGGACCTTCGTTTTGCGCAAGCTGCATCAGTTGTCAGGAATAGTGCCGCTCGCTCTCTTCCTGCTGGAACACTTTTATACCAACTCGAAAGCCGTCGCCGGCGCGGCCTCCTTCAACAAGGCCGTTAGCGAACTGCAATCAATCCCCTACATCCTCCTCGTCGAGATCGGCGGAATCTTCATCCCCCTCATCTATCATGCTGTCTATGGTCTGGTGATCACGATGGAGGCAAGACCCAATAACCTGAACTATCCCTATCCGCGCAATTGGTTCTACTTAATCCAGCGCATTACGGGTGTCGTTCTCTTCTTCTTTATCGCATTCCACGTACTGAACTTCCGCTTCGGCATGATTCCCGGATTGAACACGATCTCCGTAGCCCACCGGCCGGATCTAGCATTTGACATTGTTGCCGGAGAATTTCGCATCGTGCCTATCTTCCTGATCTACATGGTGGGCATCACCGCTACCGTTTGGCATCTGGCCAATGGCATCTGGTTGTTCATGGTTGATTGGGGAATAACGATCGGCGAACGCGCCCAACGTCTTACCGGCTACGCCTGTATAGCCTTCGGCATCGTCATGCTGCTCGTCGGTATCAACGCGGCGGTCGCTTTCATTCGTCCGGGTGGATTGTTGGGAGGTCTTCTCTAAAAGGATGGCAAGCAACGGAACCAAGATAGCGATTGTCGGCGGCGGACTTGCCGGTCTCGCCGCCGCAATGAAGATTGCGGAAGCTGGCCACGCCGTCGATCTTTTCTCAGTCGTCCCAGTGAAGCGTTCCCACTCGGTTTGTGCACAGGGTGGCATTAACGGCGCTGTCAACACGAAGGGCGAGGGCGACTCGACCTGGGAACATTTTGACGACACGGTTTATGGCGGCGACTTCCTCGCGAATCAACCTCCTGCCAAAGCCATGTGCGAGATGGCCCCTGCGATCATTTATCTCTTCGATCGGATGGGGGTTCCCTTCTCGCGAACGCAGGAAGGATTGCTCGACTTCCGTCGCTTCGGCGGCACCAAACACCACCGTACGGCGTTTGCCGGCGCTTCCACTGGTCAGCAGTTGCTCTACGCGCTTGACGAGCAAGTCCGCCGTTTCGAGGTCGCCGATAAAGTTAAGAAGTATGAACATTGGGAAATGCTTTCGTTAGTACTGGATGACGCCCAGGTATGCCGCGGGCTCATCGCGATGAATCTGCAGACCCTGGAACTGAAAGCGTTCCCGGCTGATGCTGTGATCATCGCTACCGGAGGCCCGGGTCTGATTTTCGGCAAGTCGACCAACTCGATGGTTTGTACCGGCAGTGCAGTTTCAGCTTGTTATCAACAGGGCGCGCAATACGCTAACGGCGAGTTCATTCAAGTTCACCCAACCTCGATACCTGGAGAAGACAAGCTGCGTTTGATGTCCGAATCTGCGCGCGGTGAGGGGGGGCGCGTCTGGGTTCCGCGCCAGCCGGGCGATACCAGGTCACCCTCGTCGATTCCGGAGAACGAGCGCTGGTATTTTCTCGAAGAGAAGTATCCGGCTTACGGCAATCTGGTTCCCCGCGATATAGCCACCCGCGAGATCTTTCAGGTGTGCATAGAAGGAAAGGGCGTCGGCGGCGACAATCAGGTCTATCTCGATCTGACACACATTCCGGCCGAGGAACTGGATCGCAAGCTGGGTGCAATTCTGGAGATCTACGAAATGTTCGTGGGCGACGATCCTCGCCATGTGCCGATGCGGATCTTTCCCGGCGTGCACTATTCGATGGGCGGGCTCTGGGTGGACTTCAATCAGCGCACAAACATCCCTGGGTTGCTCGCCGCTGGTGAATGTGACTATTCAATTCACGGCGCCAATCGCCTGGGCGCGAATTCTCTGGTGAGCTGCGTTTTTGGTGGTTTTGTGGCGGCGCCGGCGGCCATCGAATTCGCGAAGAACGTGAAGCGCAACGGCGCTGAGGGCTCTCGTATCTACGAACAGGAACTGATGCGGCAGCGGGAAATCAATGACGCCCTGATCAAGCAAAGCGGAAACGAGAATCAGTATGTGCTTCATCAGGAGATGGGCAAGTGGATGACGGACAACGTCACCGTGGTGCGGTACAACGACAAGCTAAAGGCAACGGACAACAAGTTGTTGGAGCTGATGGATCGTTATAAGCGCATCTCGATTAACGATTCAAACCTCTGGGCCACCATGGCCCTGCCCCACGCGCGGCATCTGGACAACATGCTCGAACTGGCGCGCGTGATTACGCTCGGGGCGTTGAATCGTAACGAGTCACGCGGCGCACACTTCAAACCTGACTTTCCTGATCGCGATGACGAGAACTTTTTGAAGACGACGATGGCGGAGTATTCCGGTGAAGGGCCGGTGATTTCCTACGAGCCTATCGACGTCTCGCTGATCACGCCCCGCAAACGCGACTACAGCAAGGCCAAAAAGGAAACTGCCAAGGCCTAGTTTGATCTTTTTGTGGAGTGCGGTGGCAAGGCTTTGCGCGACACCGCTTTTGATAAGCAAGTTGTCGCGTAGAACCCAAAGCGGTGTCGCG
>JAMQPI010000356.1 GCA_023717565.1 Pyrinomonadaceae bacterium
ACAGCGAGCGCGTCCACAAACTGACGCGTTCCCTTGGGCAGATTGCGCAGCCGGGCATCGAGCATAACTCCGAGACTGATACCGGTAGTCGCCGACTGGTTCGTTGCTGCGTAGCTGGCTAGTTGCTCTAGCAGGAAGGCATTTCCCCTCGCTTCGCGAATAATCGAATTCACAACCGGGGCCATAGCGGGCAGACTGGAACCTAACAAGCGATGTGCTAAATCGCGCGCCTCCTCTTTATTCAAAGTTGCGACGCGTAGTTCCCGCCGGCTGGCGGTGCCGGTGCTATTGAGCAGTGTTCTGAGGAAAGGCTTGGCCTCGATGTCCTCACTGCGAAAGCTGGCCACCAGCAGGAGTGGCGGTGGATCTGGCGGCCTCAGGATCTCACCCAGCAGCGTCGTACTGTCAGCATCAGACCATTGCAGATCATCGATGTAGAGCACCAGTGGTTGGCGATCGGAAATACGACCCATCAGTTCGCGCAACGCGGCGAAGGCGCGACGTCTCAGCGTAAAGGGATCAGGGATCTCCTGTTCGCGCTGGGGAGCACTAAAGACTGAATCAACCTGCAGCATTACCGGAAACAGCCGCGCCAGCGCGAGCACATCCCGGGGCATCGAGGCTTCCGCCTTTGCCTCGGGAAGTGCCATGAGATACCTGGTCAAACTGTCGATTACGCCATCGAGTGCTTTGTAGGGCACCGACTCTCGTTCATAGCAGCGGCCTTCGAGTATGACGACGTCACTCTCGCGCGCCGTCAAATCATCCAGAAAATGCCTCACCAATGCCGTCTTACCTACACCCGAGTCGCCATGGACGTAAACCGTGACAGTTTGACCCTGCCGCGTGGCAGTGAAAGCGTCGTGGAGTTCGCGCTGATGGCGTTCGCGGCCGATGAAGGGGATACCATGGAGCGCTGACGACACTGGGGCTGGCATGAAAGGCTGTTTTAGAGGTCCGGTTACACCGTGGCCCAGGATTCTCAAGACGTCACGACCAGAGGGCCGATCTTCGGGCTTGCGCCGGAGCAGGTTTACGCACAGATCATTCAGGTCTTCCGGAACGCCCTGAACGAGTTCTGCGGGCGTCGGAGGATCCAGGCTCTGCTTGTTCATCATTACTTCAAAGAACCTCCCGGAAAAGGGAAGCCGGCCGGTGAGGGCCTGATAAAGGATCACGCCTACGCTGTACCAGTCACTGGCCGTTGAAATTGGCAGTTGCGCACCCTGTTCTGGAGACATGTAGTCTGGAGTTCCGGCCAGGCTGATGCTGTCATGCAGTCCCTGACCCTCCACTTCGGCAACGAGGCCGAAATCAAGAATCACGACCCGGTTTTCTTTCGACACGAGAACGTTGGAAGGCTTAATGTCGCGATGCAGCTTCCCGGTTTCGTGCAAACCATGCAGGCCCTCAGCGAGCTGACGCAGAGCTATGCTTAAGCGATCGAGATCAAGTGGAGACCGCGACAATCGGGTGTCTACTGAAATATCCGCTAGCGTGTCGTCGACGAATGAGGTCCTGATCGATTCCAATTGCTGGGTTTCTGCCTCCGCAGCCTCGGCGGCTTCGTCAGATGCAGATCTGAGCAATGTCGGAGTGAGAGAAGCTTGACTTGTCTTGGCTCTGTATCCGGGACGGACGTACTCGAGGAAATTGCCTCCTTGTACAAGTTCCATGGTGAAGAACCAGTAGGCACCATCCGACATGAACTCATAGAGCGCGACCAGGTTCGGATGTGAGACGTCCGCCAGGGATCGGAACTCATTTTTGAAACGAGTAATGTGTGACGCTTCCGTGCGGGTCAGAGCTTTGAGTGCAACTACTTTATCGGTTTGCCGGTCGTGCGCTTCATAGACTACACCCATTCCTCCGGAGCCTAACCGCCTCCGGATCCGGAATCTCTCTGTGCCGAGAAAATCGTTGCTGTTGTCGCCCATCTGTAGCTAAGGAACAAGGAGCTTACGGGATTTCTCTCGAATTGTAAGATGTGAGTGGGCAAAGCACCAGTGAATGATATAAGGGTATTCAAGAACATCATTGAAAGGCAGGGACTAACATGGACTGGCGCGTCTTTCTGACAACTTTTGGTGTGATTTTCCTGGCGGAGATGGGTGACAAAACGCAACTTGCAGCGATGACCATGGCGGCGCAGACGAAGCGACCCTGGACAGTTTTCATTGGGTCGGCCCTGGCGTTGACTGCGGTCTCGGCGATTGGAGTAGTTGTGGGCAGCGTGGTCGGCAATTACCTTCCGATGATCTGGATCAAGCGAGCCGCGGCGGTCGCATTCATAGTCATCGGCGTACTCATTCTCATGGACAAATTCTAGCCAGCCTCAGACATGCAAGATCATTTTTGCGATCGTGAAATAGATGATCAGGCCCGTCGCATCTACCAGGGTCGTAATCAAAGGCGCGGAGAGCACAGCCGGGTCCACCCCGAAGCGCTGCGCCAGAATCGGGATCAGTGAGCCGACTGTTGTGGACCAGATGCAGATGGCAAACATGGTTACCGACACGGTGAACGCAAGCTCAACCGGCGCTTTCCACAACAGCGCCTGACCAAAAGCGATCGGAGCCACCAATAATCCGACCACCATTCCGGTAGTGGCTTCGCGCAGCACCACGCGCCAGGCGTAGTTAACTCCGAGCTCACCCAATGCTAAACTGCGAATCACGGTCATCACCGTCTGCGCTCCGGCGTTGCCGCCCGTTCCAATTAATAGTGGGATAAAAAAAGAAAGCGCCACCACCGCGGCCAGCTCAGTTTCAAAGCGATGCAGCACCGCGCTGGTTAGCGTTCCCGCCACAAAGAGTAGTAGCAACCAACCAATTCGCTTGCGCACCACGCGAAAGATGGGATTGTCGAAGTAGGGCTTGTCCAACGCACCAGGCTCGACACCGGCCATGCGCAGGATATCTTCGGTCTGTTCCTCGATCAGTACGTCGATCACGTCGTCCACGGTTACGAAACCGACGACGCTGCCGTCCTGCTCCAATACCGGCACAGCGAGCAGGTTGTACTTGCCGATCTTCTGGGCGACCGCTTCCTGATCATCCAGCGCGTTTACTGTTATCGGCTTCCGCCGCATCACTTCGGTGATAGGTGCATCGAGTTCGGCCATGACCAGATCCCGCAGCGAAACCGCACCCAGCAAGCGCTCGGTTTCCAGCTCGATGACATAACAGGCGTAGATAGACTCCTTCTCGCGGGCCACTGATCGGATATGTTTGAGCGCCGCACCCACTGTCATCTTGAGATCGAGATGCACAAACTCTGTCGTCATGATTCCACCAGCCGTGTTGGCCGGGTACTGCAACAAGTCTTCCAGCTCAGCGCGGATGTCGGAAGCGAGTTTAGGCACGATGCGATGGCGCTCGTGTTGCCCCATTTTCTGAATGATGTCTGTGCGCTCATCAGCCGAGAGGCCCGATAGAATTTGGGCTCCATGCGATGGTTCCAACTCTTCGAGGATCGCGGCGCGGCGACGCATGGTGGGCTGGTCGAATACTTCAATGGTCCGTTGGACCGGCAGCATTGTGACAACTGTCGCGGCCTCGGGCACAGTCAGTTGGTTGAAGAGTTCGGCCAGGTCGGCAGGGGCCAGGTCGGAGACCATGCTGCTGATGCCGACGAAGCTTTCATCCAGGCGTAGGTGGATGCGTTCCAGTAGTTTCTTCAGGTCCTGTGCCGGCAAGTGATCACCTCCGAGAAAGTCGAGTTAGTTGTTTTTGCTCTCCAGTTCGAGGTCATTGTAAGGCAAGTGGGAGAATTCGCTACCAGTCCGTACTACTTCGGCACTCCGTAGTTAAACATGCGCCTGCGACGCACCACCGAACATGAAAATCTGGTTGTCGGGAATTGTACAGATGATCTACCATTCGTCCGACGATCAACCTGCGTTGAGCCTCGGCAGCCACTGGGTTGATCAGCTGACA
>JAMQPI010000366.1 GCA_023717565.1 Pyrinomonadaceae bacterium
ATGATTACCGTGTCTTCCGGTTCCGCGCGTTTGACTCGATCGAGAAAACCCGCCTTCAGACTGGGCGGTTCAACGGCGCCGGCCAGGCGCTTCAACGCCAGGAGGATGTTTGCTTTGGTCGCGTTCTCATTCAGCAGGGGAACGACTTCGACACGCTCGAACCCTCCGACTTGCGTTTGCCGGGTACGCACTTCGTCACCAAAGCTCTGGGCGTCAGCCACAGCATACTTCAGGTTGTATTGCGGGTTTGCGTATTCATTCAAGCCGACTGCGATCACATAAGCCGTACCCGAACGCTTCAGACCGTCCGCGCCCACTAGTGGCAACTTAGCGTCTTTGCTCTTGACGTTATCTTTGTTGAAGGCGTAGCAGGTCAGTGCGTTCGCTCCCGCAGCGATGGTGATTTCTTCTTCCAGTGTGACGGCGGACTGTCCCTTCAAGACATCGCCGCGCCAGACCTTCGCTAACGAGCCGTTGCGAAACAGGCGCAGGTCACGCGCACCGGTGCCCTGCGGATGCTCCTTGTCTGCGGGTGCGTCGGTGACTTCGATCCTGACCTTGACGCGGCGCGAAGCTATTCCTGTCGCCGGAACTGGTTCGCCAGGCAGCGACAATTTAACTACGGGCTGGCGGCGATCCTTGCGGGAAACATCCTGCGCCACGCGCGGTCGTTTGCCGGCGAGGATGTCGCTGAGCAAGCCGGGATAGTAGAACTCGTTAAAGAACCATTCGATAGGTGCGACGTTGAATGTGTCCTGGTCGTAGCGCCAGAGAATCTGACTCCACGAAACGGGCGTGCCATCGAATAGTCCCTGAGGTGTGACTACCATCCACTCGCCGCCGTCGTCGAGAGAGATCAACGTCAACAGGTGTTCTCCGGTGTTTACGTCCCACAAGAAGGTGCCGCCATCGTCGGTGGCCGAAGCGAGCAAACGAGCGTCGGGACTGAAGTCTATCGACTCGATGTTGGATGTGTGACCGATCAGAGTGCGTAATTCGCGTTTGGTCGCAAGGTCCCAGATGCGGATCGTGTTATCCGTACTTCCGGAAGCGAGTAGGCGCCCATCCTTACTAAAAGCAACTTCCGTAACCCCTTTGCCATGGCCCTTGAGATCTCCAATCTGCGTACCGCTGGCAACGTCCCAGAGCCGTACCTGACCGCTTGTCTCAACTTTCATATTCTTCATGAAATCCTGAGGATTGGGAGGGGGTTGGTTCTTTTGTTTTTTCCCAGGGTTCATGGCGCCGCTCATCATTGCGGCCATATCGAAATTCGACTTCGTCTCAACGCCGCCTGTCGCCAGGGTCCGGCCGTCAGGACTGAACGCCAACGAGGTGACGGTTTGGCCCATAGTGCCGGCCGACATTGCGCCCATCATGTTTGTCATCATGGCACTCATATCGGCCATGTTGGGCATTGCCATTTGCGCGGATCTTATTGCGCCAGGATTGATCTTTCCGGACTTGATCGAACCGGGTGTCATTGCACCGGGATTCCCGAACGCACCAAGGTTGGCTAATGGAGATGAAGTCAGGTCGCGTATACGGCTGCCGGACCCTGTATCCCAGAGCGAGATTTGTCCCATCGAGCCCAGTGTTCCCAGCGTCCGACCATCGGGACTGAAGCCGGCTTTGGATGAGCCTCCCACACCGAGCGCGATTGAACGCAGCTCACGCCCTGATTTCACATCCCAGATCTTTAATTGGTTCTCACTGTCGACCAGACCGCTGTTCGGCTGGTGGTGTTGCTCCGGATCCGGTCCATATGAAATGAGCACCATGGTCCCATCAGGACTGAAGTTGACGCGGTTGATAACGCTCCCACTGGAAGCCGGCACCAAGCGCTGCAGTTGCCGGCCGCTTGGTACTTCCAGAATTGTGAGGGCATTACTATTCATCATGTATATGGCGAGCGATTTCCCATCCGGGCTGGGCAAGCCGAACACGCTGTCCGAGGGCGCGGCCACGAGACGCGTGCCACGACCGGTACGGAGATCCCAGCGCGTGCGTCCACCCGAAGAGAGTTGAGTGCCGTCAGCGCTGAAGGCAACCTCGTAGGCCATGTTGGTGCGTCCGCTCAACTTGACGAGTTGTTTTGCCGTTTCGGTTTCCCAAAGAATCGTCGGCGTGCCGAACCCTCCGGTCGCAACTCTCTTCCCATCGTCAGTAAAATTCGCAAAGATCCGCGCTTGCGAGGCTGAGAGGCTGCCCTGAGGCGCATTCAATGCCGGTAACTCTCGCAACGTCGCGAGGTCCCACAGTTTGACTGTGTAGCCTTCGGCGAGTGCGAGCAGACGACCGTCGCGGCTGAACTTTATGAAACCACCGAAGTCGGTGGTGGTTGGTGTCAGGTCCCGCTCATTTCCTTTCACACTCAGGTCCCATAGTCTTAAACGCTTGTCGACGATTCCGGCGAGAAGCAACCGCCCGTCAGGAGTAAAGCCGAGCTCTACGCTATCGAAGTCTTTGTCAGGCAGATTTACCGAGCGGCTTTCGCGACCAGTTGCGAGATCCCAAAACTTAACCTGAGGGCTCTCTGTTCCGCCGGAGAGAACGAAAGCCAACTGGTTCCCATCCGGTGTAATTGCCGCTCCGGCTCCACCACTGAGTAAGGCCGACGTACTCAAAGTGTCCACGGCGATCGAGCGAAGTTCCTGCCCGGAAGTGGTGTCCCAAACTCTGATCGCGTCGCTGATGGTCACCACGTTACCGTTCGGAGTAAACGCAATAAAGAAGATGCCGGTGAGCGCGGAAGTCATAGAACCCTGAGTGCCGGCAAGTGTTTGTACTTCGCGACCCGATATTACGTCCCAGATTTTTACGGAGTTGTCGCCAGCGGCCGCTGCAATGAGGCGGCTGTCCCGGCTAAAGGCGACGAAAGGAGACATGCTCATGCCGCTCTGCGTTCCGCTCGACAGGTTGCGCAACTCGCGTCCAGTCGACGTTTCCCACAATTTGACGGTGCTGCTGCGAAAGGTCGTAGTTGCCAGCAATCGCCCGTCGGGACTGAAGACCAGTCGGGTCGCTCCAAAGAAATTGTTGTAACCGGTCTGTAATACAAGTTCCGGTTTGGCCTCTCTGGCCGCCTGACCAGACTGCGAAGTATTTGTGGAACCGGAAGTCTGGACGCCGATGCCCCGTTTTTCGGGTGAGCCAGCAGGCGGAGTTTGTGCGAAGACGCTGGCTGTAACAGCGACAACCAAAAGCGCTGTCAGAACAAGACGAGGCACGGTAACGGCGGCCAACGAGTTCGGTTCACGGTCAGCGGTAATAATCATTGCGGTAGTTCCTTCCGGCTTGTAATAGCTCTAAAAGTCTATTCTTCCACTTAATTATCTAAAAGCTCTATCAGGACTTCGACAGGATGAACAAGGTTTACAGGATAACTGTGGCAGTTGTCTTCGAAAGAGCTTTCAGTCTACGCTTCATGGGGTCTGAAACCGAATGATCTTCAACCTTCACCACCAAGGCTAAATCTTGTGAATTCTGTAAATCCTGTCGAATGATTTCCTTTTTCTCGGCGTAGATCAAACACCAAGACTGGATTTACAGGATGGCTTAGAACTTCACATGTTCGAGCAAGAGTAATCCGACTGAGATAAGCGCTAACGCATACATTACCGGATTAATCTCGCGGCGTCTGCCCACCATCAGGTACATGCCGACGTGGGAGATAAACCCCCAGAGAATTCCCTGAGTAATCGAAAAAGTCAGCGGAATGAGAATGATTGTTAGAAAGGCGGGGAGTCCCTCTTCAATTTTCGAGAAGGAGATCTGGCTGACGCTCTTGAACATCGAAGCGCCGACCAGAATCAATACCGAAGCGGTCGCGTAAGCCGGAACCATGCCCGCCAGCGGCGCCAGGAAGAAACACGGCAGAAAGCAAAGCGCCGTAAAGACCGAGGTAAGTCCGGTGCGTCCACCCATGTCGATGCCAGCCATGCTTTCGATGTAGGCAGTACCCGACGAAGTTCCCGCTAAGCCAGCGCCCAGCGTGGCAAACGAATCAACCACCAGACCCTGTTTCAAATTCCGCGGTTGACCGTTCTCGTCCAGCAAGTTGGATGCATGAGCGACCCCAATGAAGGTTGAGATTGAATCGAAAAGATCGGTAAACAGGATTGAGATGATCGCAGGCAGGAGAGACAGCTTCAACGCCCCAAGGATGTCCAACTTGAGAAACACAGTCTGGAAATCAGGCGCGCTAAAGAATCTCGCTGGCGCCTTTATCAAACCGAAAGCCCAGGCCAAAAGGGTCGCGAAGAAGATTCCCGCCAGGAAGGCGAAAGCGCTCTTTCGCGTCAGCAACCAAACCGAGATGCAGGTCGCCAGAATCGTCAACAACGCGGGCACACCCAGTGTTCCCAGTTTGACGAAGGTGACTGGATCCGCAGCGATCAGGCCCGCGTTCTTCAATCCGATAAATGTCAGAAAGATTCCGATGCCGGCTGCGGTCCCGATTCTTAGTTCGCTGGGAATTGCTTTGGCGATGGTCTCGCGAATGGGAGTGACTGAGATAAGAAGAAACAACACTCCGGCCCAGAACACGATTCCCAGCGCTACCTGCCACCAGACTTTCTGGGTCAGGATTATCGTAAACGTGAAAAACGCGTTAAGGCCCATCCCGGGGGCAACCGCAAAAGGCAACTTCGCGTAGAGCCCCATGAGAAGAGTCATCACAAAGCAAAGCAGTACCGTCGCCGTGAGCACGCCGCTAAAAGCCATGCCGGTTCCCTCAGTGGCAAGAATCGAAGGGTTGACGACCACGATGTAGGACATCGTGAAGAAGGTTGTGATGCCGGCGATGGCTTCAGTACGAATGCCGGGTTTCGGGATGGCGGCAGCAGACATTTAAGATAGGGCGGACTTGAAGAAGGACCGGGATAGACAGAGCTCGATGAGTCTAGCGAGCGGAACTGAGCTAAGCAAGAAGCTCAAGTCTCCGTAAATTCTGGTGCGAAATATGCCTTAACTCACCCGCCGTTTTAGCCTGTCACGAAAAGAGCTGAAAGGGCTCATTCGCAGGAAATCAGGGAATAGCCAAATCCACACAGCAGTCCCTTCGAGGGTGCACCAGCCAGAGGATTGCGCTTAAATAAGTAACCCTTGCAGTTTCAAGGCTTTCCGCAGTTGTCAGGTTTATTAAACGCGTTGCTCTTAAATGAGTTATGCCCAAAATGGGTAATATCGGGCGAACTTCCGTGACCCACCCGATTTCTCATCTACTTTGATTAGGCCCGCGTCCTGCGTTGCTGAAATGATTTGGGAAACTATAGCGCTCTTAGCTTCCGGCAAATGAAAGCGGTCGCGTAGACTTTGATTTGTCATCTGCTCGCCCATTACGCACTTGAGCGCACAGTGTTGATAGCACGCACGAATGCGATCCTTCCGATCCATATCTTCAAACGCCTTTGGGCCATAAATGATTGCTTGGGTTCTATGAAATCCAGCGCGAAAATCGGGCGCGGGTAGTTGGTACATTTCGGCAGCCTGAACCACCTTGTCAATCCCGCTGCTCTTTTCTTCGCAAATGCCGAATCTCCTCATTAGACTTGCTAGTCGCTCGTTCCGCGATTGATAGCCATCAATAAACCGATCAACTGGAACGATTGGTTCACCCGGGCTGGAGATCTCCACACGATTGTCGTAGATCTCAATCATCATTCCCGTGCCTTCCTCACTGAAGTCTTGATGAATTAGCGCGTTCGCCGCCAGTTCACGAATGACGATCTCTGGCAGTAGTTTTACCTCCCTTCGCAGAGCGTCCACAATTACTTCGTTTTGAGGCAACTGGCTCATTACATACCTCACCAGCCCCTGAAACCCTACCGCATAACCCTTTGTTCCTAATTGGTCTAACTTCGTTTCGATTTTGGATCCACCGATGTAGACCACAACTCGTGGGGCTTTTCGTGATAAATCAGGAAAGTCCTCCAATCTCTTCGCAAGTAGCAAAGCTCCGAGACGACGAATGCTTAGCCGGTTCTCGCTCGCATCGACCAACCTCTCGCTCACAAATCGACCTATGACCGCCTCTCGTTCAGAGGGATAGCTCATCCCCAGCAGGGTAAAAAAGGTTTGCGCATCCAGGAGTTCAACAACCTCCTCCGCGTTTAGGCCGGTTCGCGTATGCCCTTCCAGCCAGTCCAGCGTACCCTCTTCAAATATCTCCTTCAGACGCTCCGGCGTCATGGGCTTTAGCTCTTCGCCAGACCGCATCCAGTATGCCCCTTCATAGTGACGGGCTGTACCCTGATCGCGCGAGGGAATATGAAAAATGACTACTCGACCGTCTGGATGCTTTAACTCCTCGACTCTGACCAAGAAATGCAGAGTATCCAGGATCCTTTTCTGCATACCAGCGGGATCACTTGCGGCGTTAGTTCCCAAAACTTTCCGTGGGGGATCGTTAGATACCCCTAGGATTAACTTGCCGCCGCCCTCGTTCGATAGGGCAACGCAATACCTGAAAACTCTTTCACTATGAATCCCGCCACTTGCCGTTGCTGACTTAAACTCTAGATTCTCATCCTCTGATGGAACATTCATCCAGCCTTCTAGTTCTTCGATAGAAGTTGTCATAGCTTACAACCCTAGATTAGGCCGCCAAAGTGAGTCAAATATGTTGACTGGGACAGCACCTAATCGTTACCTAGCCCGCAATGATCGCGGCTGAAATCTCTCCACGTACGATCGATAGCCATCAACTTCCTTCTCAACTCGCGTGTCAGACCAACCCAGAAATTCCTTCGCGATTGTTGCGGCCGCTTTGTCGGCTCCAATTCCAACCGAGGAGTTCAAACCCACCATCGTCCTCCTCAGTAGACAATCAGCAAGTGTCTCGGCCATCTCTTCCTGAAACGAGAAGACGACCTCTGCCGCAATCCCCCCGGTCTCCTCGTCGAAGCTTTCAGCCAACGACTTATTCTGTGCGACGAGCTTCAGGACCTCCGCAGCACGTTTGCCATAAACGCGAAGCAACCGTTCACTCGTTTGCGATGGCAGCCCACTATCTCGTTTGAACTGTTCAGCGAACGAAGGAAAGTCGGCCACAGCACCGGGCAAAACCGTTTGGGCAGTGGTGCTTTTCGGAAGATCCTTTCCAAGTCTTCGGCCAATCAAATCAACCGTTTGCTCCGAGAGGTTGCGATACGTGGTGAGCTTGCCTCCGACAACGGAAAGTAGCCCGTCCTGCTCCGGTGATTCTCGAATGAAGTGTCTACGCGTGATTCCTTCCTCGTTCTTGTTTTCTGTGTAAGGCAATGGACGCACCCCCGCGTAACTGTAGAGGATCGCATCGCGTGACAGCTGGGCTGGAATTACTCTATTTGTTTCGCGCAACAGATATTCGATCTCATCGTCTTCGATCTCAACGCGATCGAGATCACCCGTGAAACGAATGTCAGTGGTGCCGATCAAAAACCTACTGTTCCAGGGAATGATGAAGAATGGTCGCTTGTCTGATTCCGCCTCGACATACAGCGCCGTCGAGGGAGCCCCGGCAAAAGAGCCGACGATTATGTGACTTCCCTTTGTGCCCCCGATCAGTCTCGTCGACGGGCGCCCAACGCTGGTTAGAACTTCGTCCACCCACGGTCCGGCAGCATTCACAATGATTCGGCCACGAGTGGCAAATGCTGCACCAGTTCGAACGTCGACGAACTCGACAACCTGACTCCCATCCTTAAACGAGCCAGTCAGTTCGCCCTTTGATTTTTGCACGCGGGCGTGGGTAATGACCGTTGCGCCGTGCTTCCTGGCCGACAGTACATTTTCCACTACGAGACGTTCGGCGAATTCCACTTGTGCGTCGTAGTAGATGGCTGCAGCCCGCAGCCCGTCTCGTTTCAAGCCGGGAGCTTCGACGAGCGCTTCATCACGTGTGAGCATGCGGTGCCGCGGCAACGACTTGTTCAGCGAGAGCAAGTCGTACGCAATCATTCCCGCGCGAATAGTCAAAGGACCGCGCGCAGCTTGTTCGTAGAGTGGCAGCAGTATTGGTAACGGCTTGACCAGATGAGGAGCAATGCGAAAGAGAGTCTCTCGTTCCCGCAGCGATTCGCGCACCAGACCCAGTTCGGCGTGCTCGAGGTATCGCAAGCCTCCATGAATCAAACGCGTTGACCAGCTGGTCGTCCCGCCGCCAATGTCACCTTTGTCGAGCAAGAGTACTTGCAATCCGCGCATCGCCGCATCGCGCGCAATCCCGGCGCCATTGATACCGGCGCCAATGATGATTACGTCGAAAGTGACTTCAGAGATGTTGGCAGGTATTCGGGACATGCAGAATTGAAACTGTCAGCTATCATACAAGCACGGTGAGTGCGAGCCGCAGTATTTTCAGCAATGGATTACCAATAAGCATTGAATCAGTATCACTGACAAGCTTCTTATTCACACCGTGCTTCAGCTCGGTGTGCATCCTGCGAGCGCCCCCTGCAAACCGTTTCAACGGTTTCGGCAAGTGGACGCGGCTCTCTCTTAGAAGGAAAATGGAACGGAAGGTCACTTAGGCCAATGAAAGGAGACTCATGAACCGACTATTTCTGACACTCACTCTGGTTGTCGGGATTCTGTTTACTACGGCGTGGGCTCAGCAACCCAGAAATCAATGGGAATATAAGTTTGAATTCAACGTAACAGAAAAGAAGGCCAATGCTCTTGGCGCTGAAGGGTGGGAGTTAGTTACAGCTAGCGCCCCAGCAAGCGGTAGCACGAGTAACGTTGAGACCTTTGTCTTCAAACGCGCGAAGTGACACTCGCTGTCCGCTTGCGTCGACGAATCTCCCTTAGCCGAATTGTCGTCACTATGATCCACCCGCGGAAATTCGCTGTGCTGCTGGTTGCGCTACTCGCATCTGCTTTGGCCCTCCCGATGGGGATCGGAAACACCCAGGATAAAAAGCCTGCGGCCGAATTCGTCAATCGCTCAGCTCCTCCGGTCTCGGCAGAAACAAGAAAGGAGATGGAGGCCCGCCTGGACGAGGCCCGTCGCCATTTCGAAGCCCACCCGAATGACCCCGGCGCAAGAATCTGGCTGGGACGCCGGCTCGCGTATCTCGGTCGCTTTAGTGACGCGATTGAAGTCTACAGCGAAGGGATAAAGAAGTTTCCCTGGGATGCCCGCTTTTATCGCCACCGCGGACATCGCTACATCACGCTCCGCAAATTCGATCTGGCGATCAACGATTTCGAGAAAGCTGCAAAACTAATTAAGGGCAAGCCGGATGAAGCAGAACCAGACGGCCAACCGAATGTGCGCAACATCCCCACCAGCACATTGCACTTCAATATCTGGTATCACCTGGGCCTGTCCTACTATCTAACCGGCAAGAATCAGCAGGCGCTGAGTAGTTATCGCGAATGCCTCGAGGTTTCAAAGAATCCTGATGCGCTCGTCGCCACCAGTCACTGGCTCTATATGACACTGAGGAGAATGAATCGCCAGCCCGAGGCAGCCAAAGTGCTCGAACCAATCCGCGAAGGAATGGAGATCATTGAAAACGACGGTTACTACCGGTTGCTGTTGATGTACAAGGGTGGTGTTTCGCGCGAAGGCCTTCTGGCAGAGACTTTGAAGCAGACCGCATCTGCGGGTTCCAACAGCATCCTCTACGGCATAGGTAATTGGTACCTCTACAACGGTCGCCGCGATGATGCCCGGAAGGTCTTCCGCCAAATGACTAGTGGAGACCAGTGGACAAGCTTTGGATATATCGCGGCCGAAGCAGACCTCAAGAGACTTGCAGAGTGAGGTAGATGTTATTTACCCATAACTCATACGATATAGTATCGACGCCGCACCATCTCGCATACGATCCCAACCACCACCCACGTTCATAGTCAATCGCCTGGGACCGTCATCAACAGGAATCGTGATTTGGGTGTCTCAAGTTGAGAGTGACCAATGTGCTCCCTTGGGCCCTACGACCTGCTTCTGCCGACTATCTGCGTGTCTCTACGCTCAGTCTGGTTCAGATTTGATCTCCACGCACACATGGAGCGTCCCAGAGACTTCTTTGAGAAACCTCAAATTACAAATCAGCCAACATTTCTTCCTGATCGGGCACGCGCTTTGCTCCTCCGGACGGTTGATTAAGCCCCTTCACAAAGATACGAAGTCTCAACGCGACGGAGCTTAAGTTCTTCGCCAGCGCGCGGTCAGTCGATTTTAGATTTTTGATTGCCGATTTTTGATTTCCTTTAAGTTTCGGCAGCCGCGCTCACAATGGCAAAACGGACAAATCGGCAATCTAAAATCTAAAATCGCAAATCAAACTAAGGAGCGTAGCCATGCGTTCTACCCGAAGGTCTCTCCACGCCACACTTCTCTCAATCTTACTAACGCTTTTCGCGACCGGTTACTCGGTGCGCGCGCAAGATGATGATGCTGATGATTATGACGAGAAAGCGCGCGTCGTTCGCATCAGCTTGATTAGAGGCGAGGCAAGCCTCAAGCGAATGGGAAATACCGACTGGGAGCGGGCGCGACTTAATTTCCCGCTCGTCGAAGGCGACACGGTGTCCACCGATCGCGAATCCCGCCTGGAGATTCAAATCGACGCCCGGAACTTCGTGCGTCTCGAATCAAATTCAATCCTACGAATCGTGACCCTGCGCGATGAAGGCGTGGCCCTTAGCGTCATTGAGGGCACTGCCTCAGTTCGTCTGGCAAAGTTTGACAGCGACCGCGAGTACTTCGAGGTGGATGCCCCCAAAACCACGATGGCACTCGAAAAGAAGGGCTTGTATCGCGTCGACGTGGCTAAGGATGGCCGCGTGCGCTTGACCGCTCGCGACGGCGGGCGAGCGCGGATTTACTCTGAAACATCCGGGTTCACTTTGCGCGACGATCGCACCGCCGAATTGATTTTCGAAGGAGCCGACGCCGGCGACTGGGAGTTGCTCGCCGCGGGCCCCAGGGACTCCTGGGACAGTTGGCTTGACGACCGAGAACGATATCTGGCTCAACGCCTGCGCTACGATAACAAGTACTACGACAATGACGTCTGGGGTGCGGAAGACCTGGACACTTACGGGACCTGGGCCCGCGTTGATGACTATGGGTGGATCTGGCGGCCGCACGCTTCGATTATTAGCAACTACCCTGACTGGGCTCCCTACCGCTACGGTTACTGGACCTGGTGTCCGCCCTACGGCTGGACCTGGGTTGGATATGAAGACTGGGGCTGGGCTCCGTATCACTACGGCCGTTGGGTTTACTACAACAACTATTGGGCCTGGTGTCCGCGCAGTCAATACTACCGGAATCGGAGTTGGTGGCGTCCGGCACTGGTCGCTTTTAGTATTTCTTTTGGGAATAACTACTGTTGGTACCCGCTCTCCTACTACCACCGCGATCCACGCTCCCGCCATTACCGCAACCACGACCGCGATTACGACCGCGGTCGGCTATCGCCGATGAGAGAGAGAGAGCTGGCGAACCTGCGACGCGTTAATCCCGCGCACATGCGCGCGGTATCAAGCGCGAGGGCTGAGGACTTCGGCAGGGGGAGCGGCCGCTTTCAAACTGCGGATGAGGCACTGGCACGTCGGGTGATAAGCGCAGAACCGGTGCGGGGCGATCTTCCTCTAAGGCCGACGCGGGTGAGTGGCAGCGGGTCAGTAGGTACGGCCTCCGGAGACAGTGGCGGTCGCGTGATTGCACGGCCGGCGCGCGTGACTCCGAGCGTCGACGTGCCTGATCGGCAAACCGGTGCTGCGCCGCGCACGCCTGGGGTTTCCCTCGACGACGACTTGCGTCGCACCCGCATCCTCAACGGACGCGAGCCACGGACGACCGTTTCGACGGGTAACGCCCCTTCAGATGCTTCCGACACCCGATCCACAGGCGCAGTTGCGCGCCCAACTCGTCCGGCGCAGGTTCCCGTCGACCGATCTGATCAAACAACTGTGGGAAGGGAAGGAAACGACAACAGTGCTGACCAACCTGCGCGTCCGGCGCGTACATATCCACAACGGGAGCGCCCGGTAGATTCGGATGCTCCAAGCGTCAACGAATCAGCGCCGCGAGAGCGACGGCCGCCAACTGCTCCCACCAGACCGACAGAAATCGAAACCCCTGCGGCACGACCGGTACGGCCTGAGAGAACAGATCAGCCCGAACGAACTGAACGGCCGGCACGTCAGGATCCGCCTGTGCGCACCTATGAACCAGCTCCTTCCCGTTCAGCGCCCGCGCAACGTGAGGAAAGACCCCAGCACTATGAACCGCCACCGCGTAATGATCCGCCACCGCGTAACGATCCTCCGCCGCGTAACGATCCACCACCGCGCAACGATCCTCCGCCGCGTAACGATCCTCCGCCGCGTAACGATCCTCCGCCGCGTAACGATCCTCCGCCGCAACGCTCTGAGCCAGAGCCACAACGGTCCGAGCCAGCACCGCAACGTTCTGACCCGTCACCGCAACGATCCGAACCGGCCCAGCGTCCAGATCCTCCGTCGCGGTCAGAACCTTCGAGTCCAGAGCGTGCACGGCCACCGCGTGAACGCTAGTATGAGGAATTGGACTTCGAGGCTATGCCTCAGCGAGTGCGACGGAGGCATAGCCTCAGGTAGGGTCGGGTGGTCCACGGTAAGGCAGAGCCTTACCGCACGGGGGAAGGCAAGCCGCACAGGGAAGGCAAAGCTACACTAGGCAGGCAAAGCCGCACGGGGGAAGGCAAAGCTACACAAAGCAGCAGCGGTTTGCGCGACGACACGCGACTTACGAAATAGGGGAGGGCGCGATGCAGGTTTCACGATTATCCACCA
>JAMQPI010000717.1 GCA_023717565.1 Pyrinomonadaceae bacterium
GCAGTTGCGACGGGCGCTTCTTCGCGTGGCGCCTGGAATGTTCACGCGTTTCAACGATGCAATGTTGCTCGCCGCGCGCGATCAATTGCCACGCGCGAGTGCCCGGCACGCGATTATTGTCCTGACCGATGGTATTGACAGTGGACGTGGCATAACCTTCGATGCTGCCTTACGAGCGGCGCTCCAGTCACAAACTACTGTCTACGTGGTGAGTAATACCGGGATCGAAAGAGCCAAAAAGCAATCTGAACTATCGGTTCTGTTATCTGCATCAAGCTCTGTGCAACGCTTCAACGAGTTGCGGATCGGCGATCTGCGGCTTGGCCTTGAAGCTCTCGATGCCAGCGAGCAGAATCTTGACCAACTGACCCGATCAACCGGCGGCAGGGTTTACAAGCCGGCGTCCTTCAGCGATCTGGAGCGAGTCTACAGGGAAGTCGCGGAAGAGTTGCGTAACCAGTACGCGATCTATTACTCGCCCCTAAACAGAACCCGGGACGGCGCCTTTCGTCGCGTCCAAGTGGGAACTACCGATAAGACGAACCAGGTCAGTACTCGGATTGGCTATTTCGCACCCAAGGGAGCCCCCGCGCCGAGTCGCCGCCGACCCAGGTAACTGCTAGCGCAAAATGGCCCACACCATAAGAATATGGTGCTGCCGTGCCTTGATGACACACCAGTAAACTCGACCCAGCTCCCCACTCTTCAGCTCAACTCTAACTATTTCTACACTTAACGCCTGGAAGCTCGGCGGCACAGTCATTGCCAGAGCCTCTTGTTAGCCTTGCAAGCGTTCGTGCGGCTTTCCCTGCTTGCAAACAACAATCAATAAATCCAGATAAGAGGAAAACGAGAGAAGAGATGCGACCTATCAAACACGTCGAGAAGGGCCTAACACTAGTTGCGGGCGCCGTCCATGCCACGATTCAGTCAGTCAATAAATATAAGCCGAATCCTTCATTTACGCCGAAGTGGTCAGATAGGCCGCTGCTGAAATCCTGGCAGAAGAGCAAGCCCACGCTGGGTTGGCCGAGAACCACTGACTCGCTTTGTCCAAACTGCGTAATCGAGGCCCGTGAGTCGATTCTCAGCGGCAAGCAGGATGTCAGCGTTCTGATCAATGAGAAGGTGGGCGAGATCAAGGCGCAGATCATTGAACGCGATGGCGAGATCTGGATGGTCAAAGACTGTGCGATCCACGGGCACTTTGAAGACATGATGGCGATTGACGCGAAATTTCTTACTCACATCGAGAAGATGTTTCCCGGTCGCGACATTGATGCGCACAACGACGAAAAGCTTCACAACCACGGTACCAGCACCATTAAGTATGGTCGCGGCGCGGTTCTGACGGTCGACTTAACGAATCGTTGCAACATGATGTGCGATCCGTGCTTCATGGACGCCAACCAGGTGGGTTTCGTCCACGAGTTGAGCATGGATGATATTAAGGAGATCCTGGACAACGCCATTTCCATCAAGCCGCGTCGTCAGATGTCGGTTCAGTTCTCAGGTGGTGAGCCCTCCATTTCGCCGCACTTCCTGGAGTCGATTAGGTACTCGAGAAAAGTTGGTTACAACAGCGTGCAAGCCGCGACCAATGGAATTGAATTCGCCAAGAGCAAAGAATTCTGCCGCGAGGCTGCCGAGGCCGGTCTGCGCTACGTATATCTGCAGTTCGACGGGATAGGTAATGACGCAAATAGCCATCGGCAGGTCGGCAATCTCTTCGACGTCAAGATGCGCGCCATTAACAACCTGCACGAAGCTGGAGTCGAGATCGTGCTGGTTACCACCCTCGTAAATGGAATCAACAATGACCAGGTGGGCTCGATCGTTCGATTCGCCCTCGATAATCCAAAGAAGATTGCTTTCCTCTCTTTCCAGCCTGTTTCGTTCACGGGCCGCGACGAGGAGATTACTGAGCAACGCCGGTTGCAGCAGCGCTACACGCTTTCCCATTTGGCTCATGACGTGAAGAACCAGGTGGGCATCACCGAGCCGACGCGCGATTGGTTTCCGCTTTCGCTGATGGGCGCCTTCGCTGACTTTGCGGATCTCGTACACGGTCCCCAGGCTGAATGGGGTCAGGTGTCCTGCGGTTGTCACCCTAACTGCGGAGTTGGTACGGCAGTCATGGTGGATAAGGAAACGAGAGAAATGAGTCCAGTACCGGAGTTTTTGAATATTCCCGGTCTGGTCAAAGACATGCAGAAGATTACCGACGCCGCCCGCGGTAAATGGATGTCGAACTTGATGATGGGATTGGCTCTGCTGAAGCACTACAATCCTTACAAGTCGCCTACCCAGTTTACGCTTTATGAGTTGTTCAAGAAGTTCGATAAGTCGTTCGGCCTGACCGGCAAAGAGTATGGCAAGGTCTCAGGTGATCGCACTACGGACGATATCGAGAAGCGCCGCTCCGATCGTTGGAACTTCCTGTTCATCGCCGGCATGTGGTTCCAGGATCTCTTCAACTATGACTTCCGGCGCACTGAGATGTGCATCATCCCTTACGGTACACAGGAAGGTGAGATCTCCTTCTGTGCTTACAACACGGGGATCGGCTGGAGGAACATTATCGAGAACATGCACCAGAATGCCACGGTGGCTAAATGGTACGAAGAGCATGGTCGTCATGAGATCTTTGCCCGAGGCAAAGAGGTTGAGTTGAATGACGCCGCGCACAATATGGTGCTCAATCCTATCGATCTGACGCGACCGAACAAGCCGGAGATGGAAGGGCCAAAGACCGCCCACGAAGAGGCTGTGATGATGCGCAAACTCTATCAGGAGCTCGTGCTCAAGCAGCAGATGGACACCAAGGAAGCTGACAAACCGGTTCAAATCCAGGGGTTGACGCGAAAGAAAGCCCAGCCTGTGGAAGCTGAGGCAGTGGCGGTTTAGGTTTTGCGATCCGGGTGCTAACAGTCCCTAAAAGTCCGACATCCAATGTCTGAAGCTCTTTCTTCGATATTGGGTGTCGGGCTTTCGGTTTGTAAAATAGTTTTGTGAGCACCAAATGTCCGATATGCTTCAGCTTCTCGTCGAGATTGCGAACTCTCAATGTTCACCTTCACTCTGAATGCGCGACCTTCACTCTGAATGCGACGACTTTACTCTCAATGCGGCGACTTTAGGGGTAATCTCAGTGCTTGAGTCTTGCCAATCTCGACGACAAGCTGAAGCATATCGGACATTTGGTTCGCTTTTTTCAAATACAGCGCTGTGCCAACTTGACCAGAGGCGTTGAACCCGTGTTAAATATGTTCCGGCAAAAAGTTTGGACTAACAGAAAGACGGAGAAAGAATGGCAATAGTTACGGTTAATCAGGGCGAATCGATCGAAAGCGCATTGCGGCGCTTCAAGCGCAAGGTCATGACCGAAGAGATTATCAAGGACGCGAAAAAGCACGCGTTCTTCATCCCGCCCGGACAGAAGGCGAAGCTGAAGTCAGCACTGGCGCGCAAGCGGAATAAGAAGAAGGGCCGTATGCGCAGCACTCCTCGCGACTAGTTGGGACGGCCTTCAAGTAATGCCGCACTCCAAAAAAGCTCTTCTATTATGACGCGAATCCTGCTAACAAATGACGACGGTATTCACTCCGACGGCCTGATCCAGCTCGAACACGCTCTGCGGTCCGTCGGCGACGTCTATGTGATTGCGCCGGCGTCGGAGATGAGTGGGGCGTCACACAGTCTCACCCTTGCCAGACCGCTGCGGATTCGCCAGATTGATGCGCGTCATTGGACGGTCGATGGCACGCCCACTGACTGTGTTACCCTGGCCCTGAACAAGATTCTGACAGCCGAAGAGTTACCCGACATTTGTGCTTCCGGCATCAACCACGGTGGAAACCTGGGAGATGACGCGACCTATTCAGGTACAGTCGCCGGAGCATTGGAAGCGACCATCCTCGGTGTGCCTGGTTTGGCGTTTAGTTTAGTGGCCCGAGAGAATTTTGATTTCACCGCGGCGGCCCAGTTTGCGATCACAGCCGTGCGAAAGGTCCTGGCCGAGGGACTCCCCGAGGGGACGCTGCTCAACATCAACTTTCCGCCGGGTGAGATCAAAGGGGTGAAGGTAACTCGACAGGGGATTAAGAACGCCCGGCCAGTAATCACCGAACACATCGACCCGCGCGGAAAGCCCTACTTCTGGATTGGCGAAGAGTACTTCAATACCAACTCTGCCGACGGCACAGACTACTACGCGATTGATTCCGGCTTCGTCTCGGTTACTCCACTGCGAAGCGATATGACGGATCATCAAGCGTTAACAGCGATTGAGACCTGGAACTACCTGAAAGCCGCGGAGCTGGTCCACGAGAGCTAACCAACAAGTTCTGAGTTCTGAGTTCTGAGTTCCGAGTTCCGAGTTCAGAGTTTTCTTCGTGTTGATTCGTGTGATTTCGTGGATCGGTTTCTGTAATTTATTGGAAATGGTACTCTGAAGCTGAACGCGAAACCCTGAACGCGAAACCCTGAACGCGAAACCCGAAACTCTTTGTCAACAGGTCAACAGCCATCGCAGGATTACGCGATTCCACGCGATCGAATGGTCGTCCGGCTGCGCGAGCATTACGGCATTCGCGACCCGGCTGTGTTGGAAGCAATGCGCGCGGTGCCTCGTCACGCGTTCGTGCCAGAAGCTCTCCAGGGCCGTGCCTACGGCGATCACGCACTCCCCATCAGCGCCAATCAAACCATCTCTCAACCGTACATCGTGGCCCGTATGACCGAGCTGCTCCGCATTGACAGGGACAGTCGGGTGTTGGAAGTGGGTGCCGGGTCGGGTTATCAGACCGCGGTGCTGGCGAAAATCGCGGGTCAGGTTTATGCGCTGGAGCGAATTGGGGATCTGGCTCGGGAAGCGCAAACCCGAATTCGCTCATTGGGGATATACAACGCCACAGTGAAATGTTTCGACGGTACCTTAGGTTGGGCAGCTAACGCGCCTTACGACGCGATTATCGTGGCCGCTGGTGGACCAAACATCCCAGAGCCTTTGGTGGCCCAACTGAAAATCGGCGGCCGCCTGGTTGTTCCAATTGGCGCTACACGAGAGTCTCAAACTCTGGTGCGGGTAATCAAAACAGAGAAGGGAATTGAGCGCGAGGATCATGGTGCCTGCGCCTTCGTTCCGCTCATCGGACATCACGGTTGGTCAGCACACGTAGGAAAGCCATCTGAGAAGTGATTGGACGGCGCGAAAGATCGGCGCTGAATACAGAACCTTTGCGGTAGCCAATGGATCCTAAGTTCAACCAGCTCAAGCACCACTCAACCACAGAACCATTTGCCGTAGCCAATGGATCCTAAACCCAACCAGCTCAAGCACCGCTCACCCACAGAACCATTTGCCGTAGAGACTGTGTCAAAAAGCGGAATGGTTAGTAGC
>JAMQPI010000384.1 GCA_023717565.1 Pyrinomonadaceae bacterium
GCGTGGCTGATGAGCAGCTTGGGCCGCAATACGACCTCGGTCATGATGAAACCCCGTCCTTCAAGCTTCTCTAACTTTCCTTTTGCGTCCGCGCTAAAGCTGACGAATTCCAGTTTCGAGTTTTCTGCAATGGCCAGGAATGTGGTCATGAAACACGAGTTGACCGCCGCCACGAAAAGATGTTCCGGTGTCCAGACGCCTTCGTGTCCTTTGAATTCCGGCGGAGCGTCGACTTCCAGGTTCGGAAGGTCCGGCGCACTCAGATCTCCACCACGCTCTCCCGTCCATTCGACTTCGGTAGAGTAACTGTATTGATTCTCCATAACTTTCCTTCACTCCCTTGCTGAAATTCCAACGGCTCGAATTGCGCGGTAAAGTGCCGCAGGAACTTTGGTTGGCTGATGATCCGATAACCGCCGATCGACGCTCGACGTTCATGGACCTGAAGGATCGCTTCCACCACATAGTCAATGTGGCTTTGCGTATAAACCCGGTGCGGAATCGCCAGACGTACCAGGTCCATTGCTGCCGGTATCTCTTCGCCGCTTTCGGAATGTTTCTCGGCGTGCATTACTGACCCGATCTCACAAGAACGAATACCCGCTTCCCGGTAAAGCTCGATGGCCAGAGCCTGACCCGGATATTGATTCGGCGGTATCTGCGGCAACATAGCTCTGGCATCAATATAGATTGCGTGGCCGCCAGGCGGTTGCACGATTGGCACGCCGGCGCGCGAGATATGCTCGCCAAGATAGTTAATTGAGGCGAAGCGATACGCCAGATAGTCTTCGTGTAATACCTCTTCCAGACCGACGGCAATGGCCTCGAGATCGCGTCCGGCCAAACCGCCGTAGGTGGGGAAGCCTTCAGTCAGGATGAGCAGGTCTTTCTCCTGTTGGGCCAACTGGTCATCGTTCGTGCAGAGGAAACCGCCGATGTTCGCCAGCCCATCCTTCTTCGCAGACATCGTGCAGCCATCGGCGTAGGAGAACATCTCACGCGCGATCTCCTTCACCGATTTGTCTGCGTAACCCGCTTCGCGCAGCTTGATGAAGTAAGCGTTTTCGGCAAAACGACAAGCGTCGAAATAGAGCGGCAGCCCGTAACCAGAGCAGATCCTTTTCACTTCGCGAATGTTGGCCATCGAGACGGGCTGACCGCCGCCGGAATTGTTCGTTACCGTGAGCATAACGAGAGGGATGCGCTCAGGACCTACTCGCTTGATGAAGTCTGCGAGCGCCTCGGTATCCATGTTGCCCTTAAACGGATGATTGACCGCAGGTTGATAAAATTCCGGAATCGGCAGATCAACCGCCTCGGCTCCGAGGTATTCGATGTTGGCACGGGTGGTGTCGAAGTTGGTGTTGTTCGGAACTATGCTTCCTTTCTTGCACATGACCGAGAAGAGGATGCGCTCGGCGGCGCGTCCCTGGTGCATCGGAATCACCTGCTTGAAACCGAAGATGTCGCGCACGACTTCTTCAAAGCGATAGAAGCTCTTGCTGCCGGCATACGACTCGTCGCCGCGCATCATTGCAGACCACTGCTCGGCGCTCATTGCCGCCGTGCCGCTGTCGGTGAGCAAGTCAATGATGACGTTTTCCGCTTTGAGCAGAAACAGGTTATACGCCGCGGCCCTAAGATAGACTTCGCGCTCGGCGCCCGTCGTAATCTTGATGGGCTCGACTACCTTGACTCTAAAAGGTTCAATAATTGTTTTCATAATTTTGCTCGACACAAACGCACCTTGGGTGTGGCAAATAAGGGGCCGTTCCGTTGGTGGAAACTCCTTCGTTAAGGTGGTCTGCGCTGATTCTTTGTAGTTGACTAGCAAAGAGCCCGGTATCTATTTTTTGATCCGCCGCCGACCCCACTGGGCAAACCTCTATGTCCCCATCATCAATGCGCAAAACTTCGCAGACTTTTGACCTCAGTTGCGTAATCTCGCACGAAAGACCGCAAGCGTTAGTCAACCAGGCAAGCACTGCTTAGCCACAGAACCGTTTGCCGTAGCCAATGGATCACGAGTTCAACCAGGCAAGCACTGCTCAAAGTGCCATAAACTGCTGGTGCAACAAATGGTTCTGTGGTTGAGCGGTGCAGGGGCTGATTGAGCTCATGATCCAATGGCTACGGAGACGGTGTCAAAACTCAGATGAGAAGCCCTGACGTGTGTTGTAGCGTAGGCTTGGGCTTCACCCCGCGAGGGGTGCGATGTTTATAGCAACACTGGACGCCACAACCCCTGCGCTGTTCGGAGGGGCGGAATGATCCTGGGATGATACCTTTC
>JAMQPI010000391.1 GCA_023717565.1 Pyrinomonadaceae bacterium
GCGCGGGCGGCCATCTCGCAGGATGAAGACGTCAGGCCTGCAGCGCCCATGTCCTGGATGCCGGCGACGGACCCGCTCCGCATCGCTTCCAGGCACGCTTCGAGCAACAGCTTCTCCAGGAACGGATCACCGACCTGAACCGTGGGGCGTTTTTGCAATGCCTCGTCATCAAACTCCGCCGAAGCCATGGTCGCTCCGTGAATGCCATCGCGCCCGGTTTTAGCGCCCACGTACAGCACCGGATTTCCGACTCCGGCGGCTTTGCCAAAAAAGATCTGGTCTCGGCGTACGAGGCCCAGAGCGAACGCATTTACCAGCGGATTGAGCGCGTAGGCATCATCAAACGCCACTTCGCCACCCACTGTGGCTACTCCAAACGCATTTCCATAGTGAGCAATGCCGGCCACAACGCCGGACAACAGCGAGCGGTTGCGCCGACCGTTTTGGGCATGGTCCAGAGTGCCAAATCGCAGACTGTTCATGGCGGCAAGGGGCCGAGCACCCATGGTGAAGATGTCCCGCAGGATTCCACCCACACCGGTAGCAGCGCCCTGGAAAGGCTCGATGAATGACGGATGATTGTGTGATTCGATCTTGAACGCGATGCACCAGCCGTCGCCCACATCAACAACACCGGCATTTTCACCTGGGGGAACAATCACGCAGCTTCCGGTAGTCGGCAGACGGCCCAGATGCACGCGTGAAGATTTGTAGGAGCAGTGCTCTGACCACATCACTGAGAAGATCCCTAACTCGACCAGAGTCGGGTCCCGGGCTAAGAGGGCCTGAATACGTTGGTACTCTTCCTGAGTGAGATTATGAGCGGCGATTACATCGGGAGTGATCATAGGAGATTGCCAGAGGTTGCCGATTTCCGATTGCTAATTGCAGAAGCTCCGCCGGCTATCGACAGCCAATTGGCAATTGGCAATTGGCAATCGGAAATCGGCAATCTACTTGCTGCCTACCAGCTTCTCGATGGCCGCCCGCACCTCAAGCGGCTTAATGCGACCGAAGTGTTTGAAGACCACTTTACCCTCGGCGTCGTAAAGAAACGTCGCCGGCAAAGCTCCGCTCCACTTGGGATCTATCGTACTGATGAGGTGATCCGGATCCGACTCGTTCAAAAGGTAGGCGGGCATGGTCGCGCGCATCTGGTGCAAAAACTTCGGCACCCCGGTCTTGATCTCGGCCAGATCGTCCAGCGACACGGAGATCATGTCGAGGCCCTGCGCTCGAAATTGCCGATCAATTTTCACCAGGTCGGGAAACTCTTCACGGCAGGGATCGCACCAGGTGGCCCAAAAGTTAACCAGCAGCGGCCGCGGCGCCGACTCGCGCTTCAATATCGTGGTCAGCGAAGCCGCATTGATCTCGCGCACCACTATAGACGGTTTCGCAGCGCGGCTCTTTCGCTTACTAGATTGAGCCGGCGCTGCGAAATTGGTGAGCAGTGTAATACTCAGGGTGATAGCAACCAGAACAAATGGACGGGCCAGGGTCATCTGTTATGCGCGTTTGATAGAGCAGCCAAAAGCGTTGGCAGTTGTCTTGGCCACCGGTTTGCCGGCCAGCGTTGCTTCAATCGCATCACGCAAATCGCTCGAGTTGACGTTGGTTACCTCTTTGGCATTGTCGATGCGACCCCGATAAACCAACTTGTTATTGCCATCGAGGAAATAGGCTTCAGGCGTGACACTGGCACCCAGCCGATCGGCAATTTTGTTAGCTTGATCTTTCAGAACGGGAAAAGTCAGGTGGTTCTCAGCAGCGTGGGTCTTTACGGCTGCGGCGGTCTCGGCAGCATTCGCATTGATACCTATGACATTGACGCCGCGCGCTTTGAAATCCTGGGCCAATTTTTCCATACGTTCGTTATAGGCGTTGGAAACAGGGCACTTCGTGGCCACGAAGATCAGCACCGACCCGTTTTTCCCTTTTAGTGAATTCAGTGATCGTTCATTGCCGTCAGCGTCCGGCAAAGTGAAGTCTTCGACTGTCGTCCCGATTGGCGGGGCAGGCGGCACCTCGCCTTCGGTCGATCGGGCGATTCCTGCGACAAAAGCGCCGACAATGACAAGAATCGAGGCGAGGAGACAAGTAATGGCATTCTTCTTCATATTCAAACTCCTTTCGAGAACGGGTGGAAATTTAAAGGCAAGATTAGCAGTCAGCGACAAGACGTGGCAAGTTAGCAGGCATTCTGTGAGTTCAGTTTCGACGGTTGAGTGGGAGGTGACAAAAACACAAAAGAAGGCCATCCTTGAGCGAGCTACCCAGTTCTCTGGATACCAGGGACAGCATGATGCAATACACCGAACATCGACCTTCCCCACTTTTGGCCCAACACTTGGAGTGCTTCTGGTTTCTTTCGGACACAAACTCGTCTCCAGCGACCGGTGCCTCTGAACGAGTATTACCTGACGGCTGTGTGGAATGGATATTTCACCTGGGCTCACCATTTCAACGTTCAACCATCACCGGAGAATGGGTACGCCAGCCCCGCAGCTTTGTTGTCGGCGAGCTCACGAGGTTTCTCTTGCTGCAACCAACCGGAGATGTGGCGGTAATGGGTGTGCGCTTTCGTCCCGGCGGTGCCTACCGTTTCCTGCCATTCCCGCTTTCTGATTTTACCGATAGCACGGTGCGCACCGGAGACATCTGGGGTCACGCAGGAACCTACCTCGAGGAGGCAGTGCTTGAAGCGCACAATGACATGCAGCGTCAACAGCTGGTGGAAGAGTTTCTCTTGCGGCAATTGGCCACCACAACTTCGCGCCCGCGGTTTGATGCAGCCGTAAAAGAGATCATTCGTGCGCGTGGGCAAACTCGAGTACACGCCGTAGCGAACGGAGTTGGTTGGAGTTCGCGTCAGCTTGAACGCGACTTTGGCGCGAGCCTGGGGCTTTCGCCGAAGGCGTTTTCTCGAGTCATGCGTTTTCAAAACCTCCTGCGACTCGTCGGCGAGGGAGCGCTGCGCGAATGGGCCAACCTGGCGATTGAAGGGGGCTATGCTGACCAACCTCATATGGTCCGCGAATTTCGCGAGTTTGCCGGACACACCCCCGCAGAGAAGGGAATAGCTGCCGGTGAGTTTAGTTCCTACTTTGTGTCTCCGCGACGACTTGCAGCCTTGCTGGGACCTTCGTAACGTGCTTGTCAGAATGGGCTATCCGCAGATTACGCAGATTAAAGAAAAGGGCTTTGGGCTTTGACCTTAGGCCTTTGGTTTTGTTACTCAGGCCCGTATTGATTTCGAAGGCCAAAGCCCAAAGCAACAAAGCCAAACCCAAAGCCCATTCTCTTTAATCTGCGTAATCTGCGGATAGCCATGTCGCTTTTCTTCAAGACGCCCCCACAACAAAAGCTCTACGCTGCCGCTGGAGGATCAATTTCAATGCAAACATCAAGAATAGTAATTCCAATTGTAGTCATAGCGATGGTTGGCTTCAGCATAGGCGCTGGCGCAAAGACCACGGACCTTTCGGGTCTGGCCTGGATGGCTGGAAACTGGAGCGGAGTTCAGGGCGGAATGGAGATGGAGGAATTCTGGCAGCAGCCGAAAGGTAACACAATGCTCGGGCTCCATCGCGACGTCGCCGGCGGACGGACGGTGTCATTTGAGTTTCTGAGGATCGAAGCGACACCGAAAGCGATCACCTACTGGGCCAGTCCGCGCGGGCGCCCTGCCACACCCTTCGTCCTTATCGAACAGAAGGGGAAACGCGCGGTTTTTGAAAACGCAAAGCACGACTTTCCTCAACGTGTCATCTACTGGCTCGACGATGACGGCGCACTTCATGCGAAGATCGAAGGCACCATGAATGGCAAGCCCGCAGCCGAGGAATGGACCTGGAAGCGAGGATAAAAGGGACAAAGGGACAAAGGGGGAAAGGGGAAAAGGCTCGTTAGTCGCTCGTTGCCTTTTCCCCTCTTCCCCTTTGTCCCTATTTCCCTATTTCCCTATTTCCCTATTTTCATGGGACCGCCTCAACGAAGACGAAGACGCGGAAGCTGCCGCTTTGTTGTACTCCGAAGAGGAAGTTCAGATGGATCGACGCGCCGTTGGCCAACGGTGTTCCCAGCGTCACGGTTCCGGCTGCCACGCTTGAGTTAAGACCGCCGCTGTTAGGCTGCGCCGGCGGCGTTTCCAACGTGGTTGCCAGGGCAGTCAACATACCACCGCCAGTTACCGTAACG
>JAMQPI010000141.1 GCA_023717565.1 Pyrinomonadaceae bacterium
CAGTCTTATCAAGGTAGAGGTTACTCAAATACCTGAAGGAACAGCGCCAAAACGCTTAGTTCCAAAAGGTTTTGGATGACTGATAGTTCAGGGCGTGGTAAGATTCGGCCCATCATGCATGCCGATGTCGTTATCATACGACTGGTTTTTACCGCCATTCTAGTTTCTGCAGGTTACGTGCTCCGACCCATTGCTCGTGACCGGTGGATTTCTGCGGGCGTAGGCGCTTTGATCGCCATCTGTATCATCCTCTTTGAACTGCGAATCCGCCGGGCAACATTAAAGACTCTGATTGGAGCAGCTGTCGGCTCGATAATGGGGATCATTGGAGCGTTCCTGATTGGATCTTTGATCAGCAGACAGGAATCGATGGCTGTGGCTCCCGAGGTCAAGACCTTCCTGACGTTGGCGTTGACCTTCTTTATGGCTTACGTTGGACTGATGGTAGGTGCGGCCAAGGGCGACTATCTTGAACTCTCTGCCTTGGGAGGCATCCTCACTGACAAGGCCTCCCGCCGCGATCTAAAGATTCTGGACACCTCAGTCATCATCGACGGTCGCATAGCGGACGTCGCCGAAACAGGTTTCCTTACCGGCTCGCTCATAATCCCGCAGTTCATTCTTCGTGAGCTCCAACAGGTTGCCGATTCTCCGGATTCGTCAAAGCGTCAACGCGGCCGGCGCGGGTTGGACATGCTCAACCGGCTGCAAAACAACAGCTCGCTGGACATTCAGATTGTCGAAACAGATTTTCCCTCGGTGCGCGAAGTTGATCTGAAGTTGATTGAACTCGGCAAGCAACTGGACGCAGTTATCGTGACGAACGATTTCAATTTGAACAAAGTCTCGCAGCTACGCGGCGTCAGCGTGCTCAACATCAACGAACTTGCAAATGCTCTTAAACCGGTAGTGCTTCCCGGCGAGGCCATGCGGGTCTTCATTTTGAAAGAAGGTAAGGAATACAACCAGGGCGTGGCTTATCTTGATGACGGTACGATGGTCGTAGTCGACAACGCGCGCAGACTAATCGGAAAGAATGCCGACATTGCCGTTACCAGCGTGCTACAGACTACTGCCGGCAAGATGATCTTCGGCCGTCTCTGGGAAGAGGCCGAGAATGGCAATGGTGAGCATCGTACGAATGGCGCCGCGCGCCGCACGCAGCGTGACCCGCGGGGTACGCCCGTACCGGTGCGCATTACCGATAGCGAACCCGTAATAGATTAGCTGATAAGTGACAAGCGACAAGTGATAAGTGACAAAAGAATAGGCCTGGTCGTTCTAGTCACTTGTCACTTGTTACCTGTCACTTTTCTATGAATGTAGCAATCATTGCTGCGGCCGGGCAGGGCACTCGGATGCGCGGCAACAGGGCCAAGCAGTTTCTGGAACTCGCCGGCACACCGATCATTATCCACACGCTCAGATCCTTCGAGCTGTGTGAAGCCATTCAAGAAATCATTCTAGTTTTACCAGCGGAAGACACAGCCGGCTTTCTCGAGATTGCGGAGAGGCACAGGTTGAAGAAGCTTTGGAAGATTGTTCCCGGTGGAACCACTCGGGCCGCGTCTGTTTTAAAGGGACTGATGGCGGTTCGCTCGGCTACCGCGGAAATCATTGCGGTCCACGACGGCGTGCGTCCCTTTGTTACTCCTGACGAAATTACCCGGACGGTCGAGGCAGCGGAAGTACATGATGCCGCAATATTGGTGGCAGCGGTGACCGATACCATCAAAGAAGTGAGCAATGGGGTCGTCGCAAAAACGCTGCCTCGCACAGCTCTGCGACGCGCCCTGACACCGCAGTGTTTTCGCTTTGAATTGTTGCGCCGGGCGTATGAGCACGCTGATGTCCTGGATCCTGAACTAACAGACGAGAGCTCGCTCGTCGAGCGACTCGGCGTAAAGGTGACCATCGTCGAAGGAAGTTCGCGGAATATTAAGATCACGGGGCCTGAGGATTTAGCGCTAGGGGAAGTGTTGCTAAAGGAGAGTGGCTAGTCAGTTGTCAGTTGTCAGTAGTCAGCGCCCGGAATTTTTTGTGCTCAGTGCTTTTGACTGACCCCGCTAGGGGTGAGATGTTTATAGCCTGCGTGCCGCCCCCATTTCTGCGCCGTTCGGAGGAGCGGAACTCAAGCGGCCTGGTACTCATCGAGACACTTTCCGCTCCTCCGAACGGCGCTGGGTCTTCTGTATGGTTCCGGACTATAAACATCTCACCCCTAACGGGGTCATGACGAAGCGAAGCATCTTACTGCTGACCAGTGTCCACTGACAACTGACCACTGACAACTGACCACTATTCATGTTCCGTATCGGCATCGGCAACGACACACACCGCCTGGTTGATGGCCGGCCGCTGGTCTTGGGAGGTGTGCATGTGCCGACCTCCCGAGGAGCTGAGGGCCACTCGGACGCTGATGCGCTTTCGCACGCCATTGCCGATGCCATCCTGGGCGCGCTTTGCGAAGGTGACCTCGGCGTACATTTTTCCGATCGAGATCCGCTGTGGAAAGACGCGGATAGTCTGCAACTGCTCTCCCGTGTGATGTGGTTGGTCCAGGAGCGCGGTCTGCTGGTGGTCAACGTCGATGCAACCATTATGCTCGAAGAGCCGAAGCTCAGACCCTACGTACTGGCAATGCGCGAGAACCTCGCTGACACGCTAGGTGTCGAAATCAACTGTGTCAGTGTGAAAGCCAAGACGGGCGAAGGGTTAGACTCAGTGGGCCAGGGCCTGGCCGTGAAGGCCCAGGCCGTGGTGTTATTGAGCGGCGAACTACGCCCAAGTTGAGAGGAGCAATTGAGACCACAAGACATCATTCGTAAGAAGCGAGACCGCGAACAGCTGCTGCCCGCGGAGATCAACTTCTTCATCGACGGCGTCACTCACGGCCAGATCGCCGACTACCAGATTAGCGCGTTGCTCATGGCCATCTACCTGAATGGCATGAATGACGCTGAGCAGCAGTGCCTGACCGAGGCGATGTTGCAATCGGGTAGCATCCTGGACTTCTCCAGTATCGCCAAACCAAAGGCCGATAAGCATTCCACTGGTGGGGTTGGTGATAAGACTTCTTTGGTAATAGCTCCGCTCGTGGCTGCTTGCGGGGTTTGCGTACCGATGATCTCCGGTCGCGGTCTGGGTCATACCGGTGGGACGCTCGACAAACTGGAATCGATTCCCGGATATCGGGTCGGCCTTTCGGCGACGGAGTTCAAAGACATCCTGGAGCAGGTAGGTTATGCGATGGCGGGTCAAACCGCGGAACTTGCGCCCGCCGACAAAAAGATGTACGCGTTGCGCGATGCTACCGCCACGGTCGAAGCCATTCCGCTGATTGTCGCGTCGATTATTTCCAAGAAGGGGGCGGCCGGCCTCGAGGCGATGGTGATAGATGTGAAAGTTGGTTCGGGCGCCTTCATGCGGGAAGAAGAGCGTGCTCGGGCCCTGGCCCAGGCGCTGGTTAAGACTGGTAACTCGTGTGGAATTCGCACCCGGGCGCTCTTGACGGATATGAACCAGCCGCTGGGATCCGCCGTGGGAAATTCGATTGAAGTCAAAGAGTGTATTGAGATACTGCGCGGCGAGTTCGACCCAGGTGCGCAGCCGGTGCTCGATCTTTCCCTGGAGCTGTCCGCTAACATGCTGGTGCTGGCCCATGTCGACGCTTCACTCGAGCAGGCTCATGAACGTTTGCGGCAGGTCCTCGAATCGGGCAAAGCGCTTGAACGCTTTCGGCAGAACGTTGCGGCGCAGGGTGGTGACCCGCGTGTTTGCGATGATCCGAGCGGGATCCTTCCTTTGGTGAGCGAATCCCATAAGGTAGAATCTCGGCGCCCAGGATATATCACTGCTGTTGAGACCACCGAAATAGGACATGCTGTTGCCGCACTCGGCGGTGGACGCGTACGAATCGAAGATAAGATCGACGCGTCCGTGGGGTTCATGTCGGAGGTCAAGATCGGCGACCAGGTCACTGCTGGACAGACTCTGGGAATGGTATACAGCCGTGATGAGTCGAGGGCCCTGGAAGCTGTCCGTCGGATTCAGGCGGCTTACCAGATTGGCGACGAATTCAAGGAGGACCTGCCTACACTTATTAAGGAAGTTGTAAACGAATGAAGCTCTACCTTTTGTTACTGTTGCTTTTTGTCTGTCTCTTCGCTTTGTTTACGGCGGGTTGTAATCGCGAGGGTTACGGCGCCGATGATAAATCGAAAATTCGTGTCGGGATCGTGTTCGACATCGGCGGCAAAGACGACCGCTCTTTCAATGCTGCGGCGTGGGCCGGAGCGAAGTGCGCCGAAACCGGCAAATGGCCCGACGGCACGAGCTGCGGTAAGCCGGCCCTGGGCATTGTGCTGCGTGACATCGAGCCCGGTAATCCCACCTCAATCGAGCCGGCCATGCGCGCGTTTGCCGAACGTGGGTACGATCTGATTATTGGGATCGGCTTCGCGCAGACCCCTATTATTGAGCTAGTCGCCAGGGACTATCCCAACATCCGCTTTGCCATCGTCGACGGTGGGAGTGATCTTCCGAACGTAGCGTCGTTAGTTTTCAAAGAGCACGAAGGATCGTATCTGGTGGGGATGCTGGCGGCCAAAACGTCGAAGACTGGAACAATTGGTTTCCTGGGCGGAATGGACATCGGCTTGATCCATCGATTTAAGGAAGGCTATGAGGAAGGTGCTCGCGCTGTTAATCCCAACATTCGAGTGATCCCGAATTACGTGGGGGTCACTGATGCGGCCTGGAACAATCCAGGCAAGGGAAAAGAAATAGCGCTCGCGCAAATAAGCAAAGGCGCCGATGTGATCTTTACGGCGGCGGGAAATTCCGGTTTGGGTGCCTTTGACGCGGTCGAACAAATGGGAATACAAAACGGGCGGGCCACACACTTCGTCATTGGCGTGGACTCGAATCAGAACATGGTTAAGCCTGGCTTTGTACTGACGAGCATGGTGAAACGCGTCGATAATGCGGTCTATGAAATCATCGGTGACGTCTTGAAAGGACAATTCAAAGCCGGCACACATGTTTACGGGCTGGACAAGGACGGAGTTGCCTACGCGATGGATAACCACAATAAGCCCCTCATCTCGGCCGAAGCAATTAAGCAAACCGAAGAAGCCAGGCAGAAGATTATCTCCGGTGAAATCAAGGTAACGGATGCGATGATGAAATAAATTGGCCCGTTGTCAGTGGTCCATGGTCCGTGGTCAGTTGTTCGAGGTTCGTTGAATTACAGAGAAATTAATCCTGGTCACTCCGTGACCTCACCACAGGAGGACAAAAATGGGAAAGACAAATTTTGAAAAGCTACGAGTCTATCAATTGTCGGAAAAACTGGCGGACCAGGTATGGGAGATTGTACTTGGTTGGAACTTCTTCGCCCGCATCACGGTTGGGAGGCAACTCGTCTCTGATGCGGACAGCGTCGGCGCAAACATCTCAGAAGGCGCTGGACGGGGCCGCTTTCTGGATAACAAGCGTTTTGTAAGAATCGCTAGAGGCTCAATGAACGAAACGCAGCACTGGCTCCGAAGAGCTTACAAACGAAGTCTACTAACGGATCAACAGGTAGGTAACTTAAAGCCCGTCATCGAAGAACTAGCTCCGACTCTAAATGCTTACCTGAAATCGATCGGCGACGTTGCGGGAAAGAGTTCGGGCACTAGAGGCACGACTTCCGCGAAATCGAGCTGACGGCGGAACCACGAACAACTGACAACGGACCACTGACAGTATTTAATGATTGAACTACGACAGATCACGAAGCGTTTTGGGGCCGTGCTGGCGAACGACAAGGTTAATGTAGTCGTTAAGCCGGGGACGATTCACGCTATCGTGGGTGAAAATGGTGCGGGGAAATCCACGGCGATGAGGATCGCCTATGGGTTTTACAAAGCGGAGGATGGGGAGATCCTGGTTGATGGCCAGGTGCACAGCATCGAAACTCCTCACGATGCGATAGCGCTGGGAATCGGTATGGTCCACCAGCATTTTATGCTGGTGGACACGATGACGGTGGCAGAGAACATTGTCCTGGGTGCTGAACCCGGAAGCGTAGTTGCGCTTGATCTTGGCAAAGCAAGTGTTGAAATTCGTCGACTCTCAGAAGAATTCAAGCTGGCTGTTAACCCGGACGCGGTGATCGAGAACTTGTCGGTTGGCCAGCAGCAGCGCGTCGAACTGATGAAAGCGCTTTATCGGCACGCGCGCCTGCTGATCCTTGACGAACCGACAGCAGTGCTGACTCCACAGGAGGTCGAAGAGTTTTTCTCCATCCTGCGAAGAATGCGTGAGCAGGGAAAGACAGTAGTAATAATCACTCACAAGCTGGCCGAAGTGCTCGCAATCTCAGACGAGGTTACGGTGATGCGCGACGGTCGTGTGGTGGGTAGCTTACAAACAAAGGCGACCAATGCCGCCGAACTGGCGCGCTTGATGGTGGGTCGAGAGGTACTCTTACGCGTCGAAAAGACACCGGCCAAAACTGGCAGCACGGAGTTAAGTGTTCGGAACCTCACGGTAACGGCCAGGGGCGGAGCTAAGCCGGTCAAGGACGTTTCCTTTGAAGTGCGCAAGGGCGAGATTCTGGGCATCGCCGGGGTTGAGGGGAACGGCCAAACAGAGCTAATCGAAGCTCTGGCCGGACTGATAAGCCCGTCGCAGCTTTCAGGTGAGATCAGAATTGAAGATCGGGACATCACGCGGGAAGGCGCACGACTGCGGCGCGAGTTGGGGATTGCTCACATACCGGAGGACCGGCACCGGCGCGGTCTGTTGCTCGAGTTCGATCTCGCGGAGAATTCTATTCTCGGCGTTCATTATCGCACGCCCGTAGTCGCTTACGGCGGAGCGTTCCTGGACTACGGTGCTATTCGAAGTCGCACAAAGGAAATCATCGAGGGTTTCGACGTCCGCCCGGCTAATCCGGATCTCCCGGCGCGCGTTCTCTCCGGCGGCAATCAGCAAAAACTGATCATCGGCCGCGAATTCAAAGTCAATCCGAAGCTCTTGCTGGTCTCTCAGCCAACTCGAGGCGTTGATATCGGGGCGATCGAATTTATTCATCGCAAGCTGGTTGGCTTGCGCGACTCGGGTTGCGCGGTGCTACTAGTCTCAGCGGAGCTTGAAGAGGTGACATCACTCTCCGATCGTCTGCTGATCATTCACGAAGGACGCATCGTTGGTGAGGTTGACCCGAAGGTCGCGACCATCGAAGAGATCGGTTTGTTAATGACACGCGGTCATTGATTCTTTGTACTTAGTGTTTTGTACTTTGTACTTAGTTCTTTGTTCTTGGTATTTCTTGATGATCTTGAATCGCATGCGCAACGGCACAAAGAACAACACACTAAGCACCAACACTTAAACAAAGAGAACAAAGCACAAAGCACAAAGCACTAAGTACAAAGAACAGAGTTTCAAGATCCGACATCTATGAACCTTCTCCGCGAACTCCTCTTTCCCTTAATCGCCGTCGTTGCTGCTTTCATCGTCGGTGGGATCCTCATTCTCATTATTGGCGACAATCCGTTGCAGGCCTACGCCCTGCTTTTCGGCAGCGCCCTGTCCTGGCCCGTGGGCATCGGCTACACGCTCTTTTACGCCACGCCACTTATTTTTACTGGCTTGGCCGTCATGGTTGCTTTCCGTTGCGGTTTGCTCAACATTGGGGCCGAAGGTCAACTCTATATCGGTGCCTTTGCTACCGCCTGGGTGGGAATCACTTTCGCAAACCTCTCCCCATGGCTTTTGATCCCCCTCTGTTTCGTGGCCGCCATCCTGGGCGGAGGAGTATGGGGTGCGATTCCGGGAGTCTTGAAAGCCAGGTTTGGATCGCATGAAGTCATCAACACGATCATGTTGAACTTCATCGCAGTCGCCCTCCTGAGTTACTTCACTCAATACCACTACAAGACACCGGGCGATCCCATCATGGAAACGGTGCCGATCGGATCCGGCGCACACATTGCTCGCCTTGGTAAGGTGATTCATGGTTTGCCTGAGTTCATTCCTTTGAACGTCGCGTTTGTGTTGGCGTTGATTTGCTGCGGGCTGGTTTACCTCTTTCTCTGGCGAACGAAATGGGGCTACGAATTGCGGGCCACGGGTACGAATCCCAGTGCTGCGGAGTATGGGGGCATCTCTGTCCGCAAGCAGATCATCGTGGCTATGACGATCTCAGGAGCTCTCGCGGGAATGGTGGGTATCAATGAAGTGCTGGGCTATCGTTATCGCTACTACGACGGCTTCTCCGATAACTACGGTTTTACCGGGATCGCCGTCGCCCTGCTCGGTCGGAACCATCCAGTGGGTGTAATCATATCGGCGCTCCTGTTCGCGGTGCTTCAGCGCGGTGGCATCCCCGTCGACGCCTTTACCGAACATGTGACCAAGGACATTGTGCAAGTGCTGCAAGGCACGATAATTCTTTTTGTGGCAGCGGAAGCCTTTTTTCGCGGTCCATTTGCGAAGTTTGGTTTGTTAAAGCGGTGAAAGGTTTTGAAGCATGACTGAAATCTTCACGATATCGTTGATCTGGTCGACCATTCGGCTGAGCACTCCTCTGATTCTCGCCGCGTTAGGAGGAATGTTTTCGGAGCGTTCTGGCGTGATCAATATAGCCCTCGAAGGGATGATGCTGGCCGGGGCATTCACTGCTGCGGCCGTCACTTATGCGGTTGGTAGTCCGTTTGTGGGTCTGGTGGCTGGGATGGGCGCCGGGATTGTGATCGCGGCGATCCACGCGATAGCCTGTATCCGCTACCGCGCCGATCAAGTGGTTACCGGGACGGCCATCAACATCCTGATGATTGGTGTGCCCGGTTTCCTCAGCGGTGCATTTTTTCTTTCGTCAGGCTCGACTCCCCAGATTCCCAAGGAACACTTGATCCCTTGGACACCCATTTGGATTGCTGTCCTTTTGGTACCGCTGTCCTGGTACGTCCTGTATAAGACCCCGTTTGGACTGCGACTGCGCTCGGTTGGTGAAAACCCTGAGGCGGCTGATGCTGCCGGTGTGCCGGTCGCGCGGATGAGGTACGCGGGTGTGTTGTTGTCGGGACTACTCGCCGGCATCGGTGGCGCGTACCTTTCAATTGGTCAGTCGTCGCTGTTTACTCGTAACATGACTTCTGGTAGAGGGTTCATCGCCCTGGCTGCTCTGATCTTCGGAAAATGGAGACCGGTGCAAACCATGTTGGCGTGTTTGTTGTTCGGTTTGACCGAAGCGGTGACTATCCAAATGCAGGGAGTCGTCAAACTTCCTTCAGGAGAAGACATCCCCGTTCAATTCATACACATGGTGCCATACGTACTGACTATTATTGTTCTGGCTGGGTTCATTGGCTCATCCCGGCCCCCCAAAGCGCTCGGCATCCCCTATCAAAAGGAGCGCTAAGGAAAATGCACGAAGGTTCCGCAGCTTCCAGTCTCTACGCCCGCGCCGAACATGCGGCGCGCACCATTCGTTCCCGCACAGCTCTTGATCCGCAGATCGCGGTAGTCCTGGGTAGCGGACTCGGTGGGTTTGCAGATGAGTTTGACGAATCGGTGCGCATTCCCTATGCGGACATTCCAGGGTTCGCAGCTTCCACGGTGGCCGGACACGCGGGCAGTCTGGTTATCGGCAAGGTTGGATCAGTTCCTGTCGTTGCCATGCAGGGACGAGTGCACTCTTACGAGGGCTACTCGCTGGAGGAGGTTACCTTTCCGATTCGAACTTTCAAGCTTCTGGGAATAGGGACGCTTTTGTTGACTAATGCCGCGGGAGGCATCAACGTGCAATTGAGCGAGGGCACGCTCATGATAATCAGCGATCATTTGAACTTGATCGGCGTTAATCCGTTGCGCGGTCCCAACGACGAACGCTTCGGGCCCAGGTTTCCTGATATGACTGAAGTCTACTCGCGCGTGCTCCAGGAGACCGTGGTCGAAGAAGCCAGCGCGTTGGGTATTGAAGTAAGACGCGGAATCTATGCTGCTCTTTCCGGTCCGAGTTACGAGACCCCCGCGGAAATTCACATGTTACGTTCGTTTGGCGCGGACGCCATCGGCATGAGCACCGTCCCGGAAGCAATTGTAGCGCGTCACATGGGCATGAATGTCCTGGGCATCTCGTGCATCACTAACATGGCTGCCGGGATTAGCGATGGCCCAATCAACCACGAGGAAGTGATGGAGATAGGGAACCGGGTGCGATCTACCTTTACTCAATTGCTGCGTCGCGTCATCGGCCGGCTCAAGTAACACTATGATAATTGGCATTAGCGGAGGCACCGGGTCAGGCAAAACTACGGTGGCCAACCGCATTCTCGAATCAGTCAGCGCCAGCGAAGTTGTCTTCATCCAACAGGACTCCTACTATCGCAATCTCAAAGACCTCCCCCTGGACTATCGCCAGGTCGCTAACTTCGATCATCCGGACGCTCTGGACAACGAACTACTGGTGCATCACATCCGCAAGCTCAAAGCCGGTGAACCGATTGAATTGCCGCTCTATGACTTCAAGACGCACAATCGGATGAATGAAACCCGACGCGTGGAGCCCAAACCGATAGTGATTGTGGAAGGCATACTGATTTTTACCGATCCGCGTTTGCTGGAGCAGATGGACCTAAAGGTCTTTGTCGACACGCCGGATGACATTCGCTTCATTCGCCGCCTGCGACGCGACATAGCCGAGCGCGGTCGCACCGTCGAGTCGGTCATAGAGCAATACGTTGCAACCGTGAGGCCCATGCACATGCAGTTCGTCGAGCCGTCGAAACGTTATGCGGACGTTATTATTCCGGAAGGTGGTCATAATCTAGTGAGTATCGATTTGATTAGTGGCAAGATTCGCGAGAGGTTGGCGGGCGCTTTAACCTCGGCAGGAGGCCCACATTGAGCGAAGAGTCTTTGCAGTCGCTGATAGAAACGGCGACCGAGGTGCGTCTGCAATCGCTGGCGCCGTTCTCCAACTTTCTGGTAGGCGCCGCCGTCCGAGCAGAAAACGGCAAGGTGTACACTGGCTGCAACATCGAAAGCGCGAGCTATGGCCTGACGGTCTGTGCCGAACGAGTCGCCATCTGGAAGGCTCTCTCGGAAGGCGAACGGCACTTCACGGAGTTGGCTGTGGTGGCGGATACTGAATCGCTGACACCTCCCTGTGGTACTTGTCGTCAGATTATTTGGGAGTTCGCCAAGCACGCCACAATCGTGCTCGCCAATCTGCGGGGACAACAGGAGACGGTGTCCATCAGGGACCTCTTGCCACGCGCGTTTGACGCCAGATTCTTGAAGGAAGTCATGGGACACAAGTAATATGTCAAAACGCCTCTGGTTCGTGCCCCTCCTAATCGCCATGATTACTAATTCATCATTGCCCGACGCGTCCGCCCAGGCGCGAAGTGCTCGGGAGCGTGTGGACCTGGTGGTGCTCGGCGGCGCGATTGTCACCATGAACCCGATGCGCCAGTTAATTGAAGATGGCGGGATCGCCATCAACGGCGGACGCATTGTGGCGGTGGGCTCGCACGCCGACATCGACCAGAAATACAAAGGTAAGCAGACGCTACACGCGACGGGCAAGACAATCATTCCGGGACTCATCAATGGGCACACTCATGTCCCTATGGTCTTGTTTCGCGGTTTGGCGGACGACCTCGATCTGCAGGATTGGCTGACGAAGTACATCTTTCCCGCTGAAGCGAAGAACGTTACCGAAGAGTTTGTGCGCGCTGGAACTCGGTTGGGGCTGGCGGAGATGATTCGCGGTGGTACCACAACCTACTGCGATATGTACTACTTCGAAGACGCGATTGCGGATGAAACTGCCAGGGCCGGTGTCCGCGCTGTTCTCGGTGAGACCGTCATAGACTTTCCCGTAGCTGACAACAAGACCAATGCTGAGGCGATGGCCTACGTCGAGCGCTTCGTCAAGAAGTGGCAGGGTAACGAGCTGATCATTCCGGCGATCGCGCCGCATGCGCCATACACAGTTTCTGAGGAACATCTAAAGGCCGCGCGGGCGTTCTCGGATCGTACCAAAGCTCCGATCGTGACCCACATCTCCGAGACGAAGAGGGAAGTGCACGACAGCATCATGGCCAAGGGCACGACCCCGATCGATTATCTCGCGCGCATCGGCTTTCTTAACGATCGGGTTATTGCTGCGCACGTCGTTTGGCCCACGCCTGAGGAGTTAGGCATTCTGAAACGATTGGGAGTTGGGGTTATTCACAATCCGCAATCGAACATGAAACTTGCTGCTGGTGTGGCGCCCGTGCCCCAGATGTTAAGAGATGGTTTGTTGTTGGGACTGGGAACAGATGGTGCGGCCTCGAACAACGACCTCAGTATGTGGGAAGAGATGGATACTGCTGCCAAACTGCACAAGGTCTTCAGCGGTGATCCCAAGGTGATCTCGGCGCAGGAGGCTCTGGAGTTGGCCACAATTCGCGGGGCCCAGGCGCTGCATCTGGAAAAAGAGATCGGTTCGATTGAAGTCGGAAAGCGTGCGGACCTCGTACTCGTCGACCGCAGCGATTTGAACCAGATCCCGTCGTACAACATCTATTCAGACCTGGTTTACGCGAGCAAGGCCTCAGGCGTACAAACTGTCATCATCAACGGCCGCATCATCATGCAAGATCGCCGGCTGCTGACGCTGGACGAAACCGCCATTAGAGCTGGCGCCCGAGTGTTCCGTGAACGAATTCTGAAGAGCCTTAGCAACCCTTCCTCACCAGAGTAAAGCACACCTTCAAAATCTCTTCGCTTCGATGTGAAGAGGATTTCAACTAGCCGTTAATCCTGATCTCATGAGCTGATCCTCTGTTCGGTGAAGAAACGAAACTTTTCGCCACTAAACAGTTAGTTTGGCCAATTGACAGAACCTTGGTGCTGACTACAATGCTCGGCAGTCGTCGATGCTTGTATGGAGTGATGACAGAGCCATAGAGCTGAGACGTTTCGCCTACCGATGCGAAGCCGGTTCTTGAGTTTGAGGTTTTCGATTTCTGCTATTGACAGGTGTTCCGTCGAGGAGTAGAGTGCGCCGCGTCTTCTCAATAACCTCTCGTTAACGTGCGACTCACACCCGTTCTCGTAAGCCTCGCGTCAACGACTTCCAAAGACCTAGAGTTCGTTTCCCAGTGCGTCGATTCGTTCGGAGTCTCTCTTGAAGAACTTCGATGAACGTCGGTCTGTCACCCCCGCGAGCGCTACGGAGAATTGCCAATCGTCAGCCTCACTTGGGCCAGCTCAACGAAGATAATTGTGTCCCTCGACGTCGCGCCTTGTGCGGTTGTGCGGTTGTCCTCTGGGCTGAGTTGTGAGAGTGCGACGCGTCGTGCACCTCTGCAATTGTTTTCTAATATCCGCAGCAGTTCATTTCGTAATGATTTTCGTTGGTCGTCGCGTAAATAAGCGTTGACCACTCAGGTGCAAACGCTTCAATAAGCCGGAACAGAATGAGGAGAGATAATGAGAAATCTTAACGAACAGCAAAGCCTGAAGCGCTCAATCCTAAAAGCAGTCGTCTTCGCGATGCTAGTTATGCTTTTTCCGGTGGAGCATGCCCTGGCGCAGGGCCCTCCGACCGGCCCGGCGGGAGGAGATCTTTCCGGCACATATCCCAACCCCACGCTGGCGGCTGACCGCGTCCGGAAGACAGGCGACACAATGACCGGCCAGTTGACAATCTTAATGCCCGGGACTGCGGGTCTGATTTCCCCGTTTTCTCTATCCGCTTCCGGAAACGCCGGCCCAGACCGAGGGATCGCATTCCTGTTTAACTTGCCCGCGAATCCTAACGCTGTTTTCGGGGCTTCTATGGTTGCAGCCAGGGAGAGTTGGGGACTTAGTTCTTACTTGTCTTTCGGCACTCACAACGGAACGGCGGTTACCGAGGCGTTTAGAATTACCGGTAGCGGTAACGTTGGCATCGGTACAAATAGCCCGACCAGGAAACTGGAGGTCCTGGCGACCGATGGCGAGGCGGTGCGGCTGTATCGCAACGCGGCGAATGTTGGATTTGGTGTGAACCTGAAGTTCGCATTCAATAATAGTGTTGGGTCAAAGGTTGATTACGCTGGTTTGCACGGCATTGCCGCGACCACAACGGCGGGCGCTGAGGCAGGCGATTTTATTGTTACCACTGCAGTGGCCGGATCGTTGACTGAAAAGATGAGGGTCTTATCCAACGGCAATGTCGGCATTGGCACCGCAACTCCAACTGCCAAACTCGATGTAGCAGGCGAGATCCGATCCAGCGTAGGGTTCAAATTCCCTGATGGCACACTGCAGACGACGGCCGCGAGTGGCTCGGGCAGTTCTGGTTGGAACGATGGCGGCGCTAATGTCAGCCTGGCGACCTCGTCCGATAATGTGGGCATTGGAACCGCTACGCCCGGTTCGAAACTATTTGTCGGTTCGGGAACGCCGGCGGGCGGATCGCTGCCAGGGGTAAACGTCGCCCTCGGAGGTAGTTCGTATGTGGCGACCAGTAATGGGACGGTCAATACTTTCATCGGCGCAGATGTCTCCTCGTACGGCATAGTTGGAACGCTCTCGAACCACGCCTTAGGTTTGCGGGCGAATAATGCGCTCGCGGTGACCGTGCTGCCGAACGGCAACGTCGGCATTGGCATCAGCGCGCCGACCACGAAGCTTCATGTCACGGGAGACGGCAAATTCACAGGAGGTCTTACCGTTGACGGAACCTTAAACGCGAAATACCAGGACGTGGCCGAGTGGGTTGAGTCTTCTCAGAGCCTTTCAGCAGGCACGGTCGTAGTTCTAGACCACACCAAATCCAACCAGGTAGTCGCATCAACCGAGGCTTATGACACTCGCGTTGCTGGTGTGATCTCAGCCCAGCCGGGAATCACGCTGGGTGTAAGCGGCGAAACCAAGGTGTTGGTTGCCACGACTGGCCGAGTAAAGATGAAGGTGGATGCGACTAACGCACCAATTCAAGTGGGGGACTTGTTGGTTACTGGCGATAGAGAAGGCTTTGCGATGAAGTCACTGCCGGTGAATATCGGAGGAGTGCAACTGCATCGGCCCGGCACACTTGTCGGAAAGGCCCTGGAGCCGCTTGCCAAAGGCACCGGCGAGATACTGGTGCTGCTCAGCTTGCAGTAAGACCAACGACGCTAAAAACAGATCTCTCATCATCCAGGAGTGTCCGTCATGATGCGCGTCTACCAATCCGTAAAAGCTGGCGTGGTTAAGAGCTTGGTGCTTGTTCAGGATTTCCTGATTAAGAAGAAGCACAGGCTTCGCGGTCTGGTATCAGGACGGGAAGCAGTAGACCGGCGGGTGGCCCGAGCAGTCGGGTTGGTGCTGGTGGTGGTGCTGGTGGGTATGGTGAGCCTGTCGGCGCGACACAGGATTGCGGGCCTGGTCCGGAAGTCGCAGGTGAGCGTGGCGTCGTGGAGGAGTTCCGAAAGCAATCCGACGAAACTGATTCATAGTTTGACAGAGAGGTACAGTCGTTACGGGAAATGGCGGAGCGCACAGACGGGGAAGGCGGCCAGGACCGAGGCGAGCTCGCCGAACGCGGCCAACGCTGGCCCAATGCCGGTGATGCCGATGAGCCCGCCGCCAGAGGCGCCGCCTACTTTTACAAACAACCCGTTAGAGGTGGGAGTGACGATAGTGCAGGCGCTGCACATCACCGAGTTGCGAGATGCGATCAACCTGGTCAGGGCACGGGTAGGATTGCCGGCGGCTTCATGGGAGGCGGGCGCGGCCTCGGGCCAGCCAATCAAAGCCACGCACATTCAGGAGATGCGCACCAAGCTGGATCAGGCGCGCGCTGCGGTGGGTTTGGGGCCAGTCAGTTATTCGCTGCCGGCGCCGGGCGTAGGGGCCCAAATCAGGGCGGCGCATGTGCAGGAGATACGCGACGGAGTGCTAGCGCTGTTCAATACGACGGCCAATGCAAGTGCGGCGGTGGCCCGTTTGGATCCGGCCAATCAGACGGGTGGTGGAGGGGAGAACCCACTGTCGCGCAACTACAACTGGAGCGTTCCGCTGTTCAGTCTGCCTGGAAGAAGCGGCCTCGATCTGGGTCTGTCGCTGAGTTACAACTCGCTGGTTTGGACAAAACGCGGAAGCTCAAGTATTTCCTTCAATGATGATGGAGGGTTTCCCAGCCCCGGTTTCCGGCTTGGGTTTCCGGTTATTCAGCTGGCGCATTACAACTCCGAAGCGAACAAAGTAGCGTTCCTGCTAATCACGCCGGATGGCGGTCATGTGGAACTGCGGCAGGTTAACGCGTCGACTTTGTATGAAGCTGCCGACTCGTCACATCTGATATTCAATGCGGCCACCCTAAAGTTGCGGACTACGGACGGGACGCAGCTGAGCTACGCGTTAAAGGGCGGGGAGTATCAATGCACGGAGATCAAGGATCAGAACGGCAACTACATCACCGTCAACTACACCAACTTCGACCGCATCGACACGGTGGTGGACACGCTGTCGCGGACGATCAAGTTCAACTACGACGGGACTAACTACCTTACATCGATCACGCAGGCCTGGGCCGGTCAAACCGAGCCGCACGTGTGGGCGACGTTCTTCTACAATCCAACCCAGTCTATCCAGACGAACTTCACCGGGCTGACGGTGCTGGGCCCGCAGAACGGTTCGACCATCAAAGTGCTCACGCAGGTAACGCTGGAAGACAACTCGGCCTACACCTTTGATACGACGGTTTGGGGACAGATCTGGAAGATCACCAGCCGTGCGGCCGACGGTCACGTGCTGAACTACCGGGCCTACAATCTGCCTGGGGACACGCCGGCGCATACAGAATGTCCGCGCTTCACGGAGCGGCACGATTGGGCCGAGAACGCGAATCGGAGTGGCCCTGACGGACCATCCAGGCTGCCGGCCGGGGCAGAGCAGGAAGTGTTAACGGCCAGTTGGATCGTTCCTGAGAGTGCAACCTGGAACTACTTGCCCGACGGCACGCAGAAAACTGGCATGATGGCAAAAGTGACCGCCGTTGATGGCAGCCACACCAAGATCTACTACGAGGGGGTGGTGGGCCCAACGACAGGATGGCAGAGGGGCTTGCCGTCGATGGTCGAAACTTGGGGCAGCACCATACCGGGTGGGTCTATCATCAAGCAAAAAAGTTCAGTTACAAAGTGGATTCAGGATAGCACCAATGTCTCCTATATCCTGAACCCGCGGGTGGAAGAGACGAACGTCTATGATTTCAAGGCGAACGGACAAGTGCAGAACCGTGCGCGCACGCAGATCATTTATCCCGTTACCCCCCTTAGCATTGGCGATGGCACCAGCTGCAGCCGGCCGGCAGAGGTTTTGGAGTATCAGGCGGATGCCAGCACCGTTCTGCGCCGGACCGTGATCACATACACGCCCCTCACCAGCGAATATATCAGTCGACGCATCATCGGGCTGGTGAGTGAGAAGAAACTCTATGAGGGTCCCACGGGAGCGGAAACATTAAAGTCGAGGGTGGCGTTCGATTATGACCAGGCTGGTTCAGTTGTCGGCCCGGAGGCGCCGGTGCAGCACGACAACACGGATTATACGGCGAGCTTCGTCACGGGGCGGGGGAATCTTACCAGCGTGACGCGTCACAACGTTGAGGCTTCGGGGTCAACGGTTTCGAAGCTCAAGTACAACCCCGCCGGTTCGGTGGTGGCGAGCATAAATCCGCTGGAGAAAGAAACGAGCATCAGTTATGTAGACTCATTTTCTGATGACCTCAGCCGCAACACGTTCGCATACCCGACCACCGTGACTGATCCGGATAACTTCTCGTCGACGGTGAAGTACAACCATAACTTTGGCCTCGTGACGCGCACCCAGGGACCGCCACCCGCCGGCCAGACAGTGGGTGCGATCAAACACTTTATCTACGACGATCCGATAGTGCGGATAAAGAAGGTGGCTACCGAGTTCAACGGCAATGCTGACTACAGTCATGTGCGCTTCGAGTATCCCGCGAGTCAGACTCGGGTAGATACTTACACGACGATTCAGGAAGGTGTCGCGGAGGGCCATTCGTTTAAGATCTTTGACGGATATGGTCGGACGATTGCCAGTGCTTCGAATCATCCCAACAGCACCGGAGGCTTCAGCGGACGGTTGGTGCTTTATGACAACCTCGGGTTGGCGATAAAAACATCGAACCCGACAGAGACCAACGCCAGCGGAGTGCCTGCGCAATGGGAAGCCAAGGGCGACGATGATCTCAACACTGTTGGGTTGGGCTGGCTCTATACGGAACAGACTTACGATTGGAAAGGCCGACCGCTAGTGACTACCAACCCCGACGACACGACGAAAACCGCGAGCTATGAAGGGTGTGGCTGTGCGGGCGGTGAAGAAGTAACGCTCACGGACGAGGGCACAATCGAAGCTGGAGTACCCAAGCGGCGGCAACGGAAAGTCTACAGTGACGTGCTGGGTCGAACGGTCAAAACTGAAATGCTCAACTGGGAAGGCGGCAGCGTCTATTCGACAGTGGTCAATACCTTCAACGCCCGTGACCAGGTGACACTGGTGCGGCAGTATCAAGGCGCTGAAGGGGGAGTTCATCAGGAAACGACCATGGGTTACGACGGCCTCGGCCGCTTGCATACAAAGCATGCGCCGGAACAGCAGCAGGATTCAAACAATCCTGCCTCTACCGATCACACTACCTGGGAATACAACGACGACGATAGCGTAAGAAAAATGACCGATGCGCGCGGCGCGGTGACGGACTACACATACAACAACAATCGCGGCTTGGTTACGGGCATTAACTACAGCGTGTTGCCCGGTGTTCCCACAACTGGCCCTTCGGCGGTCGTTCCAGCCCCGGGCGTAACCTATGGTTACGACGCGGCGGGCAACCGCACATCTATGACAGACGGGCTGGGACATGTCGATTACGTTTATAACCAGCTCTCTCGCTTGGAGTCTGAAAACCGTTTCATCAACGGCATTTCCAATCCTTTGCCCTCGCCGGATGGTGGTTACGAAATTAGCTACACTTACAATCTCGCGAATCAGTTAGAAAGCGTTGAAGATCCCTTCAACTCGACGTTCGAGTATGGCCGCGACTCAGCAGGCCGGCTGTTGAATGTAACGGGCTCTATTTATGCGGGCGTTACCAGCTATGTCAGCGACGTGGAATACCGCGCATGGGGCGCCCCAAAAAGCGTTTCATATGGTAATGCCACTTCCAGTACGACAGCGTACAACGGTCGGCTGCAAGCAACTGAGTTTCGTTTGACCTTCAACGGCACCGGCGGGAGTTTTATTCGAGAGAACTACACCTATTTCGCCGATGGCAGACTTTCCGGCCTGACGGATCTGGATGACACTCTCGGCACTAATCCACCGTGGACGCAGCGGTTCTTGAGTCGCTCTTACTCTTATGACCAGGCGGGGCGGGTAACAACGGCTAGAGGCACCCAAGGCACTCCCTTCGACCAATTTTACGGTTATGATGAATTCAACAATTTGAGATTTCGTGGTGGCCATTACTACTACCAGGGAGGAACCCAAGATATAGCCACCTTCACAAACAACAAACGCGACGGTTGGAGCTACAATGCTGATGGCCAGCTCGCCGCGAATCCAGCCACCAGCACTGACGATGCGCACAATTTGTATTACAACGCAGCAGGTCGCCTAGTGACTAACGTCGACTTTGGCGCCAACGGCCCGAACACCACCGCTACCTACAATTCCTCATACGATGGCGATGGACATTTGGTCTTCGAGTCGCAGGTTACTACCGGCAGTCCTAGCTCTTCGTCCGCCGCATACATTCTACGCTCGACAGCTTTGGGCGGTGAGGTTCTGACGCGCCTTACCCAATCCGGAAACAAGTCAGTCACACATGTGCCGGCAGAGGGACTGTTATTTGCAAGACAAGCGATCCAGTTCCCCTTTGCATGGCCTAATGGGGCTTATGTCGGATGGTCGCAGCGCAATCCGCTGGGCATTACGGAAACAGGTAAGGGTGTCTACGACCCGCTGGGAAATTACATCCCGTTTCAGCAGATGAACGATCCACGTCCGCCCCCTGGCAGCTACAACTCTGCCTCGATGGGAGGAATAGCAGGGAGCTTTGCCAACCCGGAGGCCTCAGGCCTGGGCTGCTTACTGGACGGAATGCCAGCAAATTGTAGCCGCGCGATGCAATCAGTGAACAACGGGTCAGCGTATTACAACGGAGTAATCTCAAGAATCGGGAACGGAATCGTCACCGAGATAGGTCTAACGTACGATCAACAATACGTCCGTGTTGGTAAGGAGTGGCAATCAGCCACCTCTATGCGGTTTTTTCGTAACTTGGTACCCGGAGGCCAGCCAGGGTTTGAGCCAAATCCGCAGAATACTTCCCCATACGTAGACAGAGATGTACTGGCACGTTGTATACGCGATCAATTCGGAGTCGAGCTGCGTGAATTCCTTGAGTCCCGAGTTGGACTGAACGGAACTTTTACCGGTTTTGGACCTGATCGTTACACGGCCTCTTCAAACATTCCTGGCGCCACGCAGCATTATGGGAACAATACTACTATCACCGTTGTAAATGAGGTCAAAGCCTATGGTCCGGCTAAGTTACGAGACTTCTACAACACAATTCCACCTGCTCCTAGCAAAAAAGTGGGTCTTCTCGATGGGTATATGGGGCCGACTCCGGATGGAGCGGGCGGTTCGCAATATACGCCTTACAGAAACTTCACAGCCAATGACATTACCAATCTTATGAGACTCATCGAAGTTCAAGTACATGAACTGGGTAACTCGCTGCAAGACATTACAGGTGCCATGAATAATGAAAGAAGGAGAGTTCGTGGGGATCCTGATGCTGGGGCCAAACTTGAGAAGTGTGTACGGGACGGAGGAGGATTCAAGAGATAGGGCACCGGATGCTCCTAAAAGTGAGGATAAGGGGAGATTATGACTGTTCGCAAACCTACGATGATCATGCTTATGCTTTATCTCGTTACTGTGATGTGTGACTCAGGTTCGACACTGTCAGCTAGGATTCTTCCGAGTCAGGAAACAGGAGCCAAGCGTGACATAGAGTTTAGTTTTGTGAAAGGAGCCACTGGTAGAACAAAAGATGGGGTGCGGGTCTCGACTGTCATGTATAACGCATCCGATGGCATAGCCGTTTCCGCAACAACCGAAGAAAGAGGATCACCTGTCCGTGCCAATAAAGAACTACGACGTAGAATGGTTAAGGCTATCAAGATTCTGGGGCGCGAACCAATACGAGAAAAAGATGGCAAAATTGTAGGAACAAGAGTAGTGATAATGTTCCAACCCAAAAGACAACAGAAAGCCCAATTTGCCGTCATCTGGACGGATGGATCAGAGCTGCATTCTATAGAGGCGATTTCTTTGCAGCATGTTTTAAAACTTGAGGGCACGTTTTAGGCCGGGCCGCCACCACTACCGCAGAACCCTGCACGGCCGCCGTTCGACTGGGGGCTTTTCTGGGACCTCGTAAACGTAAACATCGCTCTCCAAAGGAGAGCTGTAGAAGTTTATTTGGCGGTGATGCTGATGTGATGGGAATATTGGGCGTCTTAGCTCGTGGAGATACCAACTTCGGTTCCATCACCAGAGGTGATTTGGGGGGCCCTCAGAACGGTTTGGTAGACGCTGCTGTTACTAGGGGCATCACAGGTACAAGGTTGGTTTTGCCAAGTCGGGTTGGAGCGACGCTCATAAGACAGTCGGCCTGGGTTGGGGCCAACATTACAATCAACAACAACGCCCAAGCTCCCGGGTTGTCGGTTACCGCGATTACCTTGGGGTCGGAGCGAGCGACGACGTGTACCGCAGGGCGAGGTGTGCCTTCCCGCAAAAGGAATAAATGAAGAAGAAAGCTAATTCAAGCGGAGGCGCGGTGCAGCGATCGAGATGCACAAGCAAAGTCTCTAATTCGGGGCTGGGCCATATCCAAAACGTTCGAAAATAAAACAGCTTGACTTCTTGCAACGGATACTGCTGAGTGGTAATAACGCACCGCTCGCTAGCCTCCGCTCCACTTCACGAGAAGCGAGCGGTGTCCCCACTTTCAACCAGTTCATATTCACTTTTTCTGGCGCCAGTGAGCCCGCCCCACAGTTCTGAGGCTCCATTCTCGGCCCGAGAATCACCAACTTCCGTTCTCACTGAACGGGAAGGCGCGTCTCACTTTCAATTCTTATTCACCGTTTTTGCGCTAGCTCTCAGGAAAGCTTGTCCCGGTGGTCTCTCTCTCTCGCAAAGTTCGCGTAGATTTGCACCTCAACAACTTGGACCAATAAAGGAAAAACAAAATGAAAATCGAACTTAAGAGGAACAAACGAAGTGTTCACCGGATGACAGCGCTTGCGGCCTTTGGCCTGATAGTCCTATTTGGTACGCCTCACAACACACTTGCACAATGGGCAACTAGCGGCAACAACATCAACAACACCAACACCGGCAACGTCGGTGTCGGTACTAGCTCGCCTGCCGATCTGTTACACGTCGCCAAATCCCAGAATGCGCCTACGACTGTCCGGGTGGATAACCCTGACGCGTCGGGCAATGCTGCCTATTCGGGCATACGCTTCTACCAAGGCGGAACTCTACGCGGCCAACTGACGAGTATCAACGACGGCTTCACCGGTGGCGTGGGTGGGGCGGGCGCACTACAGCTTTGGAACCTCCTAAACGCGAACCTCGTTTTCGGCACCAACGCGACCGAAAGAGTTCGCATTCAGGGCAATGGCAACGTCGGTATCGGCAGCACGGCCCCTGCAGAGCTTGTCCACGTTCGCAAGGACCAGAATGCCTCAACTCAGCTACTGGTGGAAAATGCCACTGCCGGGGCTTCAGCCAATGCAGATCTTCAGGTGAAGAATAACTTGGGCAATATTGCTCAGTTTGGACTTTATTCGTCTACCACGACCGCGGCTGGTGCGATTGCGTCAGGCAACGCTTATACGTACACCACGTCTCCGGCGATGGTGATCATGGCCAACCACCCAAGTGGGGTGATCAAGTTCGCAACTGGTGGCCTGAATGAGCGGATGCGTATCGATGCAAGCGGCAACCTCGGCGTCGGCACGACTACCCCATCAGATCTAATGCAAGTAGATTCAGCCTCTGGATGGGGACTTAGGATCAGATACACCGGGGACGGCCAATATCTGAGGCTTTCGGCAAATCAGGTTTCGTCATTTACTTCCGCCGGTGCGGGAAGAGACCTTTATCTAAATCCTGCCGGCGGCAACGTCGGCATTGGGACGGCCACGCCCATCTCAGGCAATAAGCTTGATGTTAATGGGAATACAAATGTCACCGGCAACCTCACTGTCGCCGGAACTGGAAACATCAACGCGTCGGGCACGATCACGGGGAATACTATCAACGCCAAATACCAGGACGTGGCTGAGTGGGTAGAGTCTTCTCAGAGTCTTCCGGTCGGAACGGTCGTAGTGCTGGACCACACGAGATCCAACCAGGTAGTCGCATCAACCGAGGCTTATGACACGCGTGTGGCCGGAGTGATCTCAGCCCAGCCTGGGATCACATTGGGTGAAAGCGGAGAAGCGAAGGTGTTGGTGGCTACTACTGGGCGAGTGAGGATCAAGGTGGATGCTACTCACGCACCGATTCAAGTGGGCGACTTGCTGGTTACTGGCGATCGAGAAGGTTTTGCGATGAAGTCACTGCCGATAAATATCGGTGGAGTTCAATTGCATCGCCCCGGTACGCTGGTCGGGAAAGCTCTTGAGCCACTGGCCAAGGGAACCGGCGAGATCCTGGTGCTGCTTAGTCTGCAGTAACACCAAACGCCGCTAAGAACAGATCTCTCAATTTCCAGGAGTGTCCGTCATGATGCGCGTCTACCAATCCGTGAGTGCTGCCGTGGTTAGGAGCTTGGCGTTTCTTGAGAGTTGCCTGGTCCTAATGAAGAAAAGGCTTCGTCTGCTTTTTTCAGGACGGGATGGAGTAGACCGGCGGGTCGCCAAGGCACTCGGGTTGGTGCTGGTGGTTTCGCTATTGGCCACGGTGAGCCTCTCCGCTCGACACACGATTGCGGGCTTGGTTCGGCAATCGGAGGTTAGCGTGGCGTCGTGGAGGAGGTCTGAAAGCAATCCGGCGACCCTGTTTCGTAGTTTGACAGAGAGGTACGGTCGTTACGGAAAATGGCACAGCGCACATGCGACGGGGAAGGGGAGTAAGACTGGAAACGGAAACGAGGTGAGCTCGCCGAACGCGGCCAACGCTGGCCCCGTGCCGGTGATGCCGATGAGCCCGCCGCCGGAGGCGCCACCTACGTTCACAAACAACCCGTTGACAGCGGGAGTGTTTGTGCAGGCGCTGCACATCACCGAGTTGCGAGATGCGATCAACCTGGTCAGAGCACGGGTAGGATTGCCGGCAGCCTCGTGGGAGGCGGGCGCGGCCTCGGGCCAGCCAATCAAAGCCACGCACATTCAGGAGATGCGCACCAAGCTGGATGACGCGCGCTTTGCAATCGGGTTGTCGGCAGTCAGTTATACGCCTCCGGCGCCGATCGTCGGTGGCCAGATCATGGCAACGCATGTGCAGGAGATACGCGAAGCCGTCATTGCGATGTTCAATACGACTGCTAATTCGAGTACGGCGGTGGCTCGCCTGGATCCAGTCAACCAAACCGGCGGTGGAGGCGAGAACCCACTGTCGCGCAACTACAGTTGGAGCGTTCCGCTGGTCAGTCTTCCCGGCCGTAGCGGCCTCGATCTGGGCCTGTCGCTAACATACAACTCACTCGTCTGGACCAAGACTGGAACCAATAACATCTCCTTTGATGACGACCGCGGTTTTCCCAGCCCCGGCTTTCGTCTAGGTTTCCCGGTTATTCAGCCGATCCACTACAACTCAGAGGTGAGCAAGTATGCCTTTCTGCTCATCACCCCCGGCGGTGAGCGCATAGAGTTACGCCGCGTCGGCACGTCGAATTTTTATGAATCGGCCGACTCCTCCTATCTGGTGCTCGATAGCAACACAATGATCCTACGTTCTACGGACGGCACGCAGCTCACCTATGAGTGGAAAGGCAGCGACTTTCAATGCACTAAAATCAAGGACCGTAACGGCAACTTCATTACTGTTAACTATACGGCCTTTGGTCGGATCGACACGGTGATTGACACGCTCTCGCGAACAATACAGTTTACCTACATCGGAACGACTCTCGATAAGATAACCCAGACTTGGACTGTCAATGGCACCCCAACTAGTCATGAATGGGCCTCATTCACTTACAATCCGACGCATGCTGTCCAAACAAACTTCGGGGTTGGTGTAACCAACGTCGGTCCGCAAAATGGCTCGACTTTGAAGGTCCTCACCAGCGTCAAACTCAACAACAATAATTCTCGTTTCGACTTTGATTACACATCATGGGCGCAGGTATGGAAGATCAGTGGCTACAACCAAGGCCACCTAATGAACCAGCGTTCCTACAACCTTAGGGGTTCCCTACTTTTGCCAAATGGAACTGAGACTGAGAATGATTGCCCGCGCTTCACGGAGGGGCACGACTGGGCAAAGAATTGGAATAGGGACGGAAGTGGTGTTGAGCAGGAAGCGGTTACCCAGTTCGCCATCCCGGTGAGCACATCGTGGACTCCCCAGAACGCAGCTGAGCAGTCGGGCTTGCGGGCGCAGGTGACTCTGGCCGATGGCACTTATAACAAGATCTATTATCCTGTTACCATCGCCGGAATATCCACGGGTTGGCATCGCGGCTTGTCATCTATGGTCGAGACCTTCGACAGTGTAGGGTTACAAAGACGGTCTGTTACTACCTGGGCACAAGACACCGCAGTTTCTTATCCGCTCAATCCGCGCGTCGTAGAAACCAATGTTTACGACGGGATCGGTAGCAACCGCCGTCGCGTGACCATTGGCTATACAAACGACCCCCTTCCCAGCGGCAGCAATTGCAGGTTGCCGAACGATATTAGGGAGTACGCGACTGACGGGACCACTGAATTGAGACGCTCACAAACAGTTTACCGCATGGATCCAATTGAAGACGATGACTATTTGAATCGGCACATCCTTGGTTTGGTGGAAGAGCAGAAGCTTTATGGGGTGAACGCCGGAGTGGCAACGCTCATGTCACAGGTGGGATTTGGCTACGACGAAACGGCGATCCAGGGCACGGTGACGCCCGTGAAACACGACAATACGAACTACAGCGCCAGCTTCGTAGTGGGCCGCGCCAACCTCACTAGCGTAACGCGTTATGACGTCACGAGTGCCACGTCGTCGGTGACCACCACCAGCAAATACAATCGGGCTGGTGGAGTTGTCGAGACGACAGATCCGAACGATCATACAGTTACAATTAGTTATACTGATGCGTTTGCCGCTGGTTATGTGGGCTCCCCCACAGCCGACACCCTGGACCCATCACTGGCCTTCACAACCCTGGCTTATCCAACTACGGTAACGGATGCCGACGGCTATTCTTCTTCAATGCGTTATAACTACGACTTTGGCGCGACTACCTGGAAGCAGACACCCATGCCGAACGCCATCGCGAACACCCCAGGGCCGAAGCACTTAACAGTTTATGACAACCTTGGACGTGTCGAACGCGTCACGAATCTATTCAACAACGCGTACGCTCGATTTATGTACGGGCCCAATTACGTCCGAACGTTTGGCACTGTTAACAGTCTTGCGGATGAATCCCAATCGCTTCAAGTGATCGACGGAGCCGGGCGCGTCATTGCGAAAGCCAGCAACCACCCTGACAGCACGGGCAGTCTGCTTCGTTTCAGCGGTCAGTTGACCCACTACGACAATATGGGCCAGGCAGTTAAGCAATCGAATCCGACGGAGACCAGCGTTACGATTTCCGCCAGTCCTCTTGAGCCTTACAGCTGGTTAGCAACTGGTGACGATGAGTACAATGCTCAAACCGAAGAAGGTGGCTGGGTCTACTCCCTGCAGACTTATGATTGGAAGGGTCGCCCGCTCGTGACTACTAACACCGATACCACCACGAAGACCGCGAGCTACACTGGCTGCGGCTGTGCTGGTGGCGAAGTCGTCACGCTAACGGATGAAGTTAATCGCCGCCAGAAACTTTACACCGACGTTCTTGGCCGCCGGTGGAAAACAGAAGTTCTCAACCCGGACAGCAGCATCTACTCCACCAGTGTGACTGTCTTCAATGCGCGGGATCAGGTGACCAACCTTAAGAAATACGCTGGCACGGCACCCGAAGATGCTTCATCGACTAACGCCGCGGCTTCATGTCCGAATCCTAGTACCACCTGCCAGGAGACTACGATGACTTACGACGGCCATGGTCGAATGGAAACCAGGCACGTACCAGAACAGAACGCGGGCATTGCCACTGTTTATGCCTACAACCTTGATGACACTCTTTATTCAAGCACGGATGCCCGCGGTGCGGTTAGAACTTATGTGTACAACGATCGCCATCTCGTGACCAGCGTGTCCAGCACATTAACGGGTTTGAGCGCCATCAACGTGAGCTACGGCTATGACGTCGCCGGCAATCGCATTTCAATGTCACACTCAGTGGGCGGGGTTGCGAAGGATAGCGCGAGTTTCAGCTACGACCAACTCTCGCGCTTGTTTTCTGAGACACGGCAGATCAACGCGCTGGCAAGTTATGGTCCAAACTATGGCAACTTCACGATCGGCTATAGCTACACGCTTTCGAGCGGGCTGGAGAGTGTCACCGATCCTTTCAACTCCACGACGAACCTTAGCTATGATGCTGCCGGCAGGACGGCCAGCGTGACCGGCTCGTACAGCGGAATAAATTACACTTACGCGAATAACATCGTCTATCGCGCTTGGGGTGCTGTAAAAAGTGCATCAACTGGCGCATCAGCAAAAACGGTTAGTTATAATAGCCGTCTGCAGCCCACGGAATTTCGCTCCTTCCAGATGCGTTACGACTACAGCTATTTCGACGATGGGAAGTTGAAGGGGATTAAAGACTTGGATGATCAGATTGGAGATCCGCACGAGGTACAGTTTCACTACATGTCGCGCGCTTATTCTTATGATCAGTCGGGCCGAGT
>JAMQPI010000464.1 GCA_023717565.1 Pyrinomonadaceae bacterium
CGTGCCGACAAGGATTGGCCGGCGCTGGCGGTGGTGGCCTCTTACTTTGGGCAGCATCGCTCCAGCAACAGCTATCTCTATCAGAGACTGCGAGAGGCGCGCGGACTGAATTACGGAGACTACGCCTACATCGAGTATTTCCCTCGCGGCATGTTCCAGTTCACGCCCGATCCCAATCTGGGACGTTCGTCGCAAATCTTTCAGATCTGGATTCGTCCCGTGACGCCGGAGAACGGTCACTTTGTATTGCGCGCCGCGCTCTATGAATATGACAAACTGGTGCGCGACGGAATGACGAAGGAGACGTTTGAGGCGACGCGTGAGTTCCTGACCAAGTACAACAACATCCTGACGCAGACGCAGGACGGCCAACTCGGCTACGCTCTCGACAGTCGCTACTACAACATTCCCGACTACGTCACCTACATGCGGGAACAGCTCGCGAAACTGACGCTCGAGGACGTCAACAATGCCATTCGCAAACATCTCAAGTCTGACGCCATGCGCATCGTAATCATCACCAAGGATGCGGAGGGCCTCCGCGACGCGGTCCTCAGTAATCGCCCCTCACCGATCACTTACAACTCTGCCAAGCCGAAGGAGATTACTGACGAAGACAAGGTGATCGAAGGATTCAAGATTAACCTGAAGCCTGAGGATGTGGTGATCGTGCCGGTGGAGAAGGTGTTCGAGTGAGGTAATTACTAATAGCGCCGCCTGAATCCCACCAACGGCAGAGTGTCATGAAGTCAGTACCGTAGCGCGGTAGCGTCGGGTCCGGCCATCCGCAACTCGACTCTCGGTGGTTTTAGAGTTTGCTAAAGGTAGATACCATTGACACGGAGACTGTGTGCTGGGAACAGTTGACCCGACGCTACCGCGCTACGGTACTGACTTCACGACACTCGGTTGCGTTTACACACAGTCTCGGCAGTTTGGCGGGATTCCAGGCTATCAACGAACGCCGCACAACTGACTGACTCAGTCGCCGCTGACACTTGCTCTTACGCGCTCTTCATCGGTCGGATCGGATGTGCCCGCCTCAGATACTTCCACTGCTGGCTTGCGTCGTCGCTTACCAAAACTGCCCAACAGTCCCTGAGACGCTTTGGAAGTTGCGGCCGCCAAACGTCGCCAGCGCGCGGTTGATCGAGCGTCGTCAAGCAATGAATAAGCGACCGGTGTCGCTATCAGGGTGAGCAGCAGGGATAGAGTCTGTCCGCCGATAACCACGATTGCGATCGAGCGTCGCTCTTCCGCGCCTGGGCCAGTGCCTAACGCCAACGGGGTCATACCGGCCACCAGGGCGAGCGTCGTCATTAGAATCGGGCGGAGTCGGTCCCGATTTCCCTGCATGATTGCGTCGTACCTCTCCATGCCCTTGGCCCGCAGATTATTCATGTGATCGATCTGCAGAATCGAGTTCTTTTTGACCACACCGAAGAGCACCAGAATGCCCAGCGCGGAATAGAGATTCAGAGTATCACCCAGCGCCCAAAGCGAAAGCAGAGCGAACGGCACCGATAGAGGCAGGCTAAGCAGAATAGTTAAGGGATGGACGGTGCTCTCAAACTGCGAAGCCAGGATCATGTACATGAAGATGATTGACAACAGAAAAGCCCACACGAACTCGGTGAAAGTGCGTTCCAGTTCCCTCGCCCTGCCGGAAACGGTGGTGGTGTACGCCGGCGGCAAGTTCATCTCTGTCACCGTTGCCCGTAATGCTTCAATGCGGTCCGCCAGTGCGAAGCCGGGCGCAACTGAAGCCCGCACTGACACCTGACGCTCTCGGTCCAGACGATCAATGCGAGAAGGACTGGTTTCTCTAGTGATCTTAACCAGGTTATCCAGTCGAACTAACCCACCGCGAGACGAAGGCACGTAAAGGCGGCTGATGGTGGGAACATCGCTCCGATCGCCTTCAATCAAACGCAACTGGACATCGTAATCCTCATTGACTGACTCGTCTCGGAATCGCGAGGCTTCTTCATCGCCGCCCACCATTACCCGCAGGCCGGTGGCAATATCCGAGGTGTCGACACCCAGGTCCGCCGCTCGCTCGCGATCGATGGCCACCCGCAGCTCAGGCTTGTTTAGTTTCAGCGACGTGTCAGCGTCAACGATGCCACCCAGCTTCTCGGATCTCTTTACCAGTTCGTCCGCATAGTCGGACAGAGCGTGAATCTCAGGGCCGCGAAAAACAAAATCGATGTCATAACGCCCGCCGGCCCCAAAATTGAACGAAGGTGCGTTGCGGACGCCGGTGCGCATGGGCGCAAATTTCCGCAAACGGCTGCGCACCTCCTGCATCACGTCCTGTTGGCTGTAGTTTCCCCGGAATGCGTTAAGCGGATTTCCCTTCTTGGTTTCATTCCACAGCCGGGTCAGCGAAATGGTTCTTTCTTCGTGCGGAGCAATACGCACGTACGCGCCGCCCTGGTTGACCCCACCCACAAAGCCGCCGCCGGCGTTCGAGAGCACGAGGCGAACTCCGGGTATGGCCAGAATCTCCTTCTCGATCGCCTCCATAGCCTGGTTCATTACCGCAAGGTTGGTGCCCTCGGGTCCGTTGATGTTTACCTCAAACTCCGCTTCGTCCACATTCGTGGGAATGAACTCCTGTTTGACCGACCGGTAGAGAGGAAGACTGGAGGCAATAACCAGCAAAGCAGTGACCGATACAGCCAATCGATGGCGCATGGCAAAAGCAAGCATCCGCGAGTAACCAGCGTCGATCCAGCGGTAGAAGCCCCGTCGCGAATTAGGTGAACCATGACCACCTTTGGCGTCGTCAACGCGAATCAGACGCGAGCTCATCATCGGTGTCAGAGTAAAAGAGACGAGCAGGCTGACCAGGATTGCGACGGCGGCGGTGATACCAAACTGATACAGAAAGCGGCCGGAGATCGAAGACATGAA
>JAMQPI010000470.1 GCA_023717565.1 Pyrinomonadaceae bacterium
GAACCAGCTCGAGTATGGCGCGCAGCTCATCGTTATTATCGACGATGAGAATCCTACGTTTCTGCATCCAGCTCCAATCTGTCGTAATGTCCGAGGGAGAGAACGGGAACGCACGGCGGGCGCTTCCAAAGCTACTGTACGATATTGCGTCGCGCCGCGTTCGAAATATATCAGAAAGGCCGTAGGTAGTGGCAAGGGTTGGCTGGATATCGAAGCAAGGGCAGTTTGAACCCTTGGTGCGGGCCGAGATAGTTACGACGACGAACTTACCCCTGCTTTAGAGGCGCGATTCGCCTCGCTTACTGCTCATCAACGTTCCTGGGCTACACTACGCGCCTTCGAGTCCAACCATGGCAAAGCGCGGAAGACTACAATCGACCCTTGAGTTCAGCCTGGCGTGGACAATGATCTCCGGTCTGGGAGTATTGCCGCGTCCGGTCGCAATTGCCCTGGGTCTGCTCTTTGGCCGGATAGCTTACCTACTGCCCGGAGGACTAAGCCGCACCGGGTTACGCAATCTCCAGCTGGCCTTTCCCGAAAAGAGCGACGCTGAACGGCGGCAACTTCTCCAGGGAAGCTTTGAGAGTCTCGGTCGCATGCTCGGTGAGTTCAGCCAACTCCCTCGCGCCACCCCAGAAACGCTTCGCCAGTTGATCGAGTATGACCAGGTTGGTCTGGCCTATGTACGAGAGGCGGAAAAGAATGGTCGGGGAATAATCTTTTTAACCGGTCATGTCGGCTCGTGGGAGTTGTTGAGCTTTGGATGGTCAGCCCTCGAGTATCCCATCAGCTTTCTGGTCCGTCCGATAGACAACCCGCGAGTCGAAGCAATGATCGAGAAGATCAGAACGCGCTTTGGCAACCGGGCCATCGATAAGAAGAGCGCTGCGCGTCAGTCGCTGCGAGTGCTTCGCGAGGGCGGCACGCTGGGAATTCTTTCCGATCTCAACTCCCATCCGCACGAAGGAGTTTTCGTGCCCTTCTTCGGCAGACTCGCCTGCACTACGGCGGGTATTGCGACTCTCGCCCTGAAGACGGACGCGGTAGTGATTCCCACTTGGGCCGTCTGGGACCGGCAAAAGAAACGACATTTCTTCCGCGCCGACGCGCCGATTGAGTTGGTGCGCACCGGCGATCAGGCTAAGGATGTAGAACTCAATACAGCCCGCTTCGCTGCGGCGATGGAACGAATCGTCAGACTCTATCCGGAACAGTGGTTGTGGATTCACAAACGCTGGAAAACAAGACCGGAAGGGGAGCCGGACCTTTATCAGTAGGCAGACGGCTATCAGTTGGCAGGAGGCAGGAGGCAGGAGGCAGCAAGAAACAGAACAGATTTTCCGTTTGTCATGGGTCATGGGTCGCGATTCCACTCGGCGTAAGTGATCGGGAGCCTATGACCCACCGCTACGCATTGTGGTACTGACCTCATGACACGCAGATTGGAGTGATGTCGCTCTTACAATGACCCAATGAACAATTCGCGAATGACAAATGGAAAATGCTTTCTCCTGCTCCTGCCTCCTGTCCACTCTCCACTACCTTCGCTATACTCCCGCTAGTTTCAACCCGAGCTTCTTATGCAGGCTTCCGCCGGGAGACAATTCAAGGGTGCGCGCCCCAAACAGGAGACGGTGGAACGCGCCTATACCTTTGCTGATCTTTCAGCGTATCCGCTCAAGAAGCGCTTTTTGATCAGGGCAGCGGACCTGGGTTTCTTTGTTCTCATTAAGCTGATTGGTGCGACGGTGCGCTTTGAAGTGAATGGATGGGAAAACTGGGAGGCTGCTTCCCGCGATGGTGGTTTACCCATCTACACGTTTTGGCACAACCGTGTCTTTCTGGCGACTTACTTCTGGCGCCGTCGGCGTATCGTCGTCATGACCTCGCAGAGTTTCGATGGAGAGTACATCGCGCGGTTCATACAGAGATTCGGCTATGGGGCCGCGCGCGGTTCGAGTACCCGCGGCGGTGTGGGAGCGATAATAGAGATGGCCCGATTGATGCGGGCCGGCTGCCCCACAGCGTTCACAATCGATGGTCCCAAGGGCCCAAGGTATGTGGCCAAGATGGGGGCGGTGCTGCTCGCGAAGAAGACCGGACAGCCGATCCTGCCTTTCACGATCACGGCCTCCAGTTTCTGGGCAGCTCAGAAGAGTTGGGACCAGTTTCAGGTGCCGCGACCCTTTGCGCGTGCTCGAGTGAATATTGCTCAGCCTATACATGTCTCTCCCGATGCGGATGAAACAGAGCTATTGGCGAAGCGTGATGAGTTGCAGAAAGCGCTCGATGAACTCAACCTGCGCGGCGGGGTATTAGGATCGACGTAGTCGCCTTATCAAGGAATTGGTCCGTTCTCACTTAACCGCTAGACCAAGTCGGAGAGGAATCTCATGAAACAGCAACAGAGGAAGGTGTACAAAAGCGCGTTAGCGGCAATCCTGCTGGGACTCATTATTTGTAGCCCGTCGACTTCCCTGGGTTGGGGAGCGGGCGGGCACATGATGGTCGCCCAGATCGCTTTCAAGCGAATGAATCCAAGAGCCAGGGCCAAAGCAAACGAGTTGCTGGCAATCCCTATTAACCCCGCCGCGGTCACGGCGCAGAGCAAGAACTTCGTCGCCTCCGCCCATTGGGCTGACGACCTCAGACCGTTTGCGGAGTTTGATTCCTTCAAAGAGCTTCATTTCATTGATAGTCCATTTTCGACCGGTGGAACGACGTTACCGGTCCTGCCGACACCAAACATAGTCACGGCGTTGCAGGAGAACGTCAACATCCTGAAGACCAGCACTGACAAGAATGCCCAGGCTCAAGCGTTGCGCCTGATCATTCACTTTGTCGGCGATATTCACCAACCGCTTCACTGTGCCACCAGAGTTGATAGTTCTAATCCCGAAGGAGATCGAGGGGGCAACATCGTGTCGATAATGGTTCGCGGCACCGATGGCAAGTTGCAGAAAAGCAACCTCCACAGCTATTGGGACGGGGGCATTGGTTCGTTTCCGCCGACGGGAGCAAACTTCAGGCCGCCGCCACTAAGTCAGATTTCTGCCGCCGTTGCTAGAACGTTGCCAGGTAACCCCGCAACTAATCCAGATCTGAAGCTCGACGATCCATTCAACTTTGATAGTTGGGCAAACGAGAGCTTCGAGCTTGCGAAAGATGTCGCTTACAAAGGCATGAAAAACGGGACAAAGCCGAGTACCGTATACAAGAATAGGGCTACTAGAGTCGTTCGCCAGCGCGTTGCCTGGGGCGGGTATCGACTGGCCGCTCTGTTGAATGACATTTGGCCTTAGCGCTGAATCAGTACGTGAGTTTAAATGAGCCCTTCTGTCAAAGACGCCGACAAAAGCGAGCTGGTTTACCGCGCAGGCTATGTTGCCCTCGTGGGCCGGCCTAACGCCGGCAAATCGACATTGCTCAATCAACTGGTGGGGCAAAAGCTGGCGGCTGTTTCAAACAAGCCACAGACCACTCGCTTCCGGATTCAAGGCGTCATCACCCATCCCGATGGTCAGATAGTCCTGGTGGATACGCCCGGGGTTCACAAACCCGGATATGAGATGAATCGTCGCATGATGTCGACAGTGCAGGACGCGCTCCTGGGCGTAGACCTGGTCTGTCTGATTCGCGATGCGTCGGTGAGGACCGGCAATGGGGATAAGTTCGTCCTGGATCTGATCCAAAAGTCAGGCAAACCAGCTCTACTCCTCCTCAATAAGATCGACAAACTAGCAGACAAAGCCGAACTGCTGCCCTTGATCGATTGGTACCAGCACGAATATGACTGGCAGGAGATAGTACCTATGTCTGCGCTGCGAGGAAGCGCGTTGGATGTGGTGCTCAACCAAATGATCAAGCACCTGCCGGAATCCGAACCTCTTTTCGGCGAAGACGAACTCACCGATCAATCGGTGCGCTCAATGGTCGCTGAGATCATTCGCGAGAAGATTCTGCAGACAACTGAAGAAGAGATTCCTTACGTGACTGCGGTGGTCACCGAAAAATGGGAAGAGGTGCGCGAGGATTTCACCCGTATCTACTGCGCCATATTCGTGGAAAGGCCGTCGCAAAAGAAGATCATTATCGGCAAGGGTGCATCTCGTTTGAAGGAGGTTGGCACCGCCGCCCGCAAGGAGATCGAAGAACTTCTGGGCCACCGCTGCCATCTGGAGTTATTCGTTAAGGTCGAGGAAGAATGGCGGAATAAGCAACATCTGCTGGATGAAATGGGCATTAGATCCTAAGCCACAGTTGGAAAACCAAAAACGATCCACGAATCAGCGCGAAAAGATTCCTTGAGTTCGGGATATTTTAAGTGATTTCGTGGATCGTTCTCCCTGGTCGAGGCAACATTGACCGCTCCGAAAGAACAGCAACGACTCTGGTACGGGCTCGATGTAGTTATTTCAAGCGAGGCACGCGAGGCAGTTGAATACGCTCTTATGGAGGCCGGTGCCTTAGGTACGGAAACTGACGAGAGTGACCAAGGGTTTCTGCGCGTGTCGGCTTACTTCGATGGCGTGCCTGACCGTGAGCGCGTACGCGACGAACTACAGGACGCGCTGCGAATTTATAGCCTGCCATCGTCCTCGGTTCGCGATATGAGCGTGCGGGAGGTTGCGGACGAAGACTGGTTGGGCGAGTGGAAGAAAAGCTGGCAGCCGGTGGAAGTAGGAAATCGGTTCATCATCGCGCCGCCGTGGAGCGAGATTCAAGATGGTCACGATCGTGTGGTGATTCGCATCGAACCCGGGATGGCCTTTGGCACGGGCACCCACGAAACCACTCGCCTCTGTCTGACGGCCATCGAAGAGCATTTTGATGGTGGAAGTTTTCTCGACGTCGGAACCGGCACCGGCATACTGGCTATCGCCGCCGCCAAGCTCTTTCCCGACGCCCGCATCGAGGCTTGTGACACAGATGCGGAGGCGATTGCCATTGCAGAAGAGAATGCTCAACTCAACGGAGTGCCGGACATAGCCTTTCGGGTCGGGAGTGTTGAGGAGGGCCTGACAGCCTCAGCCGATTGTGTCTGCGCTAATCTTACTGCCGATATGATCACGCAGATCCTGCCCACTTTGATCGGCGCCACCTGCGGTCGTCTTATTCTTTCCGGCATTCTCGATACGCAGAAGGAGATGGTGCTAACTCGTCTTCAGGAACTTGGAGTGGCAGAAGCACCCGAAGTTATCAGTGACGGTGAGTGGATTTGCATCGTGAGCTGAGAAACCGCGTCGGAGAAAATAATGAGTCGTCGCAGATTCTACGCTCCACCGGAAGCTTTCAGTTCTGACCTCAAGAGTCTGACACTGCAGGCTGAAGAAGCTCGACATCTCCGCGACGTGTTGCGCTTGCGGCCAGGAGACCAGGTCCACGTTTTTGACGGCGCCGGAAAAGAGTTTGAATGCGCGATCGAAGAAAGCCGGAAGGACTCGGCTCGACTAACGGTTTTGGCAGAGGTCGCCCCTGCCCGGTCGGAATCACCGTTAAAACTGACGCTCGCAGTTGCTTTGCTGAAGAGCGACAAGTTTGATCTGGTTGTGCAAAAAGCCACGGAGTTAGGTGTCGCTCGCGTGGTGCCGGTAACAACCAGGCTTGCGGATATTCGTTTGCGGGATGACTCTGATGCAAACAAGCGGGTCGCCCGGTGGCAACGGATAACACTGGAGGCGTCTAAGCAGTCGGGACGTGCCGTGGTACCAGAAGTTACCAAACCTGTTTCGTTCGCGGAGCTGGTTCAGGATGCGGACGCGGCTGGGCAGCACAGGTTAATGTTCTCCGAGCGCGAAGGACAATCGCTGTTGGACATGAAGAACATTCTGGAAGCCAAACAAGTTACCGCGCTGGTTGGTTCAGAAGGCGGTTGGACTGATGAAGAGATCGCTCTGGCAAGCGAGAATAACTGGGGCATCGTGACCCTGGGCGGACGAACGCTCCGGGCCGAGACTGCCGCTATTACCGCGGCGGTGTTGTTACAGTACCTTTATGGAGATCTAAGCTAGTGTCCGGAACTTCGCCAGCATCTCTTTTGCGATTTGCTTATCGCGTTGAATCTCAAAAGCCCAACCAGGATCGGTTGAAGCATTCAAAACCCACTCGAGCTGTTCCCGCGCGAGGTCCGGCTCGTCTGATTCCAACATCAACTCGGCAAGGTAGATTCGGGTCACCGTATTCTCCGGCGCCAGATTTACGGCCGCCTTGTAGTTAGTGCGAGCGCTAGCGACACTGCCACCCAACAGGCGTGGGAGTTTGTGTTGCAGCCGGGCGAGCACTCGTAATGGTCCGGCGCCGTGATACGACGAATCAATTTGGACTGCCTGACGCAACTCCCTGATGGCGCGGCGGGCTTTCTTAATGCCAAACACTCCTCGCCGAAGTTGCGCAGCCAGCGCCAGATTTACTGCCAACCAAAAGTGACCCTCTACTCGTCTGGGGGCGAGTGCGATTGCTGGCTCGCAGGCGATGACCCCTTCGCAATAACTAGAGAAAGCGGTGTTTTCATTCAGCGCTTCCTGACCGAGAAAAAACAGCGCCCGGCCCAATCTCCACAAAATCTCGTATTCGTTTCTGTCGGAGCTTTCTAGAATCACGATGCTGGCGCGGACGTTCTCGATCCGCTGCCGTTCCGCATATAGTTCATCGGCTTGCCTGATGATTGCCTGAACGTCCATTTCCCCGTTCTTTATCACGCTTTGACCCCGCCCCCTAGCGGGCGCAGAATATGACCTGGCAATCATGTCGCACAAGTGCCGGGCGCGAATCGAGTGAAGTGGAACAAACGCTAAAAGACTGTCGTTAGACGACTAACGGTCCCCAAGGAAGGAATCACCGATCACATGGCTCTGAGCAAAGAAGAAGCAGTCCAAAAAGCTCGTCAGGATTTAGCCCAACGGCTGGCTGTCAGCGAAAACGATATCGAAACCCAAGCCGTGGATGAGGCTGAGTTTCCGGACATGGCCTTAGGTGCATCAGTCGCCGATGAAATGAGCGGGCAAATGATCACACCGGGCTGGCGAATCAAGCTGCGGGCCAACAGCCAAGCCGTTGAGTACCGAGCAAACCGGCATCAGGTGCGACTCTATAACTACCAGGGTGGCAATTATCGGATTTAGGTTTCGAGTCGGGAGTTTCCGGGTTCACGAATGACAACCCGAAACCCGAAACTGGAGTAGCAATGAATCGCAATAAGTTTATCCTGCAGATATCACTCGCCGTTTTCCTGATCCTCATCGCTGCATTTGCCGGGCAGATCCGGAAAGTGCAAAGGAACTGGCGTTCGGCAGTCAGGATCATGCCCGGCGCATCGGAGCCCGGCGTGGTGTTTGATCCAAACCAGGTTGATGAAACCCGAAACAGCGCGCCGGAAGTGCTGGTAAAATTTCGCCCCGGTGTGTCCGAAGAGGCGATTGCTGAGATCACTTCCAGACTTAACGATCGCGTCGAAGACGAAATTGAGTCGGTGTCAGGTCTGGCCGCGATTGACGACCTGGACAATCTCGAGGCGGAATCCATCGCTGCTGTATACCGGGTATTGCCGGAGGTTGAGTATGCGGAGCCCAGCTACGAGATTCGTTTGAAACACGACGATGGGGGATTCAAGCACGTGCATCCGAATGATGCGCGCTTTTCGGAGCAGTGGGCCCTGGATAATCATGCACAGAACGGCGGCAAGGAGGGAGCAGATATCGGAGCGTTGCGCGCCTGGGTAACCACCACCGGCGATGACGACATCGTGGTGGCCGTGCTCGATAGCGGAGTTGATTACAATCACAGCGATTTGCAGAACAACATCTGGGTTCGACCTGACAGTATCAACCAGTATGAAGATCGCGACCTGGGTTCGATCGAGGACGTTCATGGTTATAACGCCGTCGACAACACTGGTGATCCGATGGATGAGAATGGCCACGGGACCCACTGTGCCGGAATCATTGGCGCGGAAGGCGGGAACGAGATAGGGATTAGCGGCGTCAACTGGAAAGTGAAGATCATGCCGTTGAAGTTTATGAACGCCAGCGGTTTTGGCACTACCAAAGACGCAATCGAGGCGATCAACTACGTGATCGATCGCAAACGTGACGGAGTGAATGTACGCGTGATTAGTGCCAGCTGGGGATCCAAGATGCGGTCCCAGGCGCTGGAGGATGTCATCCGCAAAGCTCAAGAGGCCGGAATACTGTTCGTGGCGGCGAGTGGCAACGACAGCGCCAATACCGACCAGTTTCCTCAGTACCCTGCCGGCTATAATTTGGGGAATGTGATCAGCGTCGCGGCACTGAATCGCCAGGATGAACTGGCACCTTTTTCCAATTACGGGGCCAGGAGTGTTCACATTGCGGCACCAGGGGCCAATATCTTGAGTACCTGGCTAGGCAACGAGTATGAGGAGCATTCAGGAACCTCCATGGCTACACCGATAGTGTCTGGCGTTGCCGCCCTGGTGCTGTCAAAACAACCTGATCTCTCCGTTGACGAGTTGCGGTCTGTTCTGCTCAAGTCCGTCGACAAACTTCCCCAGCTAAGCGGAAAAGTTTCAACCGGCGGCCGAATCAGCGCCGCCAAGGCCGTCGGAGC
>JAMQPI010000510.1 GCA_023717565.1 Pyrinomonadaceae bacterium
GGTGTCTTGTAGCCGAATACGGAAATTGTTCCCACCGGCGTCAATATTAATTGCGAGAGGGTGCTGCTTGGAGTTGGTGTCACGTTTGCAACAACCTGTTTGCTTGTGGTACCGCCAAAGGTTGCCAAGAAGCTTGCAACGAAGCGGTCGAAGTCGTCCGGTGTGACGTAAACGTGTGTTGAGTCGTATTGCGGTCCAACAGCTATGTTGGGCGTCTCTTTCTTCTGACCAACGTCGACGCGAACAGTTCCAACGATCAAAAGAATCGTAAAAGCAGTCACCGATAATGCTCGTGTTAATCTCATCGCAATCTCCTTGCTCAACCAGGCCAAAATTCAGATCGTTTCTCACTCACAGACCAGGCCGAGGCCTTCACCACAAGGCACCATCAACGAAGCGCTCGTCCAGTCGGGCTCCGTCATGGTCAGTCCCACACAGTCGGTGCGTGAGCACTTGTCGTCGTTTTCGAAAAGCGCGGAGCAGCTGTGCTCCGAGTTCGGCGCCTACCATCGGAGCGATCAGAAACACCCATAGTTTGCCTGTATGTGCTGAAACCACTGCGGGCCCAAATTGGCGCGCAGGATTCAAGCTGCCGCCGCTTTGGGTGCCCAACAGTGCAATCCCGAGTCCGATCAGAATCCCAACCAACCATGGAACCTTTGGGGCGAGCCGCGGATTGGAAAGAAAGTAACCAACCAGGAAAACAATCAGCCCCATACCGATGACTTCCGCTGCAAACAGCGGCGCGGACGACCAGACGGGCGCTGGCTGAATGACGGCAAACAGCACCGGCGGCCGAGCGACGATTGGACCCCAGACTACCCGGGCCGCAAGCACGCCGAGGATCGACCCGATCAACTGCGCGGCGATGTAAGGCGCTATTCCAACTGCGGGAAACACGCCGAGGCGCCACATAGCAAGCGAGATGGCGGGATTCATGTGTCCGCCGCTGATTTTGCCGGGCCGGCTAACAATCAGCGCGGAAAGCAGCACCGCAACCAACGCACCAACTAGAAATAATTGGACATGGATCTGCGGAAACCCGCGAGAAATCGGCGAGTCGCCCACCACAAGTCTAACGATGGTCGTGACTCCGAAAAGCAAGACGCACGTAAGAATCAGCTCAAACATGCTGTTGCGAATCAGAGCGCTTAACTGCAGTTGCGATTTCATACTCATAAGTCGATATCAGAATGCGAAACAATCGCACCCAAGGCTCCACATGCCCGCTTCACCAAAGACCCAGCGATGCTTATGGTCAGCTTCGGGCTCGATCATCGACCGGGCGGCGCGGTCCGCTGTGCTGACGCTCGAGTCCTGCCGTTCCTGATAGCCGCCGTAATGCTTTATCGGCGACCAGTCTGGACTTACCGGAAGCGGCGGCGGCGCGTGCTTCGAGAATGCTCCCGACGCATAAACAACTTTGCCGCCGACCATGGTCAAAACCGATTCGAGTCCTTTGATCTCCTCATCAGGAATGGAAAAGTAGTCGGCCGAGAGTACGGCGAGGTCGGCTAGTTGACCCGGAGCAATCGCGCCCTTTTTGCCTTCCTCGCTAGAGAACCAGGAACTTCCGACCGTGTAGAGCCGGAGCGCTTCCATGCGATCGAGGCGATTGTTTTCGGGGTAAAGGTTCAGACCTCCAACGGTGTTACCCGTGACAAGCCAGTAAAGGGAGACGAATGGGTTATAACTCGACACGCGCGTGGCGTCCGTGCCGGCGCCAACGGGAACGCCTAGTTCAAGCATTCGCCTGATCGGCGGGGTTCGTTCTGCCTGCCGACGGCCGTAGCGATCTACAAAGTACTCACCCTGAAATGCCATCCTGTCTTGAACCGCAATGCCGCCGCCGAGCGCTCTTACACGCTCGATGTTCCGGTCGGAGATCGTTTCGCAATGATCAAAGAACCAGTGCAGACCATCAAAAGGAATCTCGCGATTGACTTCTTCGTAAACATTCAAGACCCGCGTGATTGTCTCGTCGTAAGTCGCGTGCAGACGGAAAGGCCAGCGGTTCGCCGCAAGTTGCCGGATTACCGCTTTAAGCTCAGCTTCCATCACGGGCGCTACGTCAGGACGCACTTGAAGAAAGTCCTCGAAATCAGCTGCCGAAAAGACAAGCATTTCGCCCGCGCCGTTCACCCGGTAGAAGTCATCCCCTGCGCCGGGCTTCGTCATCTTTGTCCAGTTTTGAAAATCGGCGAGCTCTCCTCTGGGGTGCTGGGTAAATAGGTTGGCTGCAAATCGGAGAGTAAGTTCGCCGCTGCGATGGAGCTCCTCGATTACCGCGTAGTCGTCGGGATAATTTTGAAAGCCGCCGCCTGCGTCAATGACACTCGTTAGACCAAAGCGATTTAGCTCACGCATGAAGAGGCGCGTTGAATTTGCCTGATCTGAAGGTGGCAGCTTTGGACCCTTTGCCAGAGTGGAGTAAAGAATATTCGCGTTTGGCTTGGCGATCAGCAGTCCCGTTGGGTTTCCGTTTTTATCGTGCTGGATTTCTCCCCCAGGCGGGTTAGGAGTGTTCTTTGTATATCCGACGGCGCGAAGCGCTGCCGCGTTTAGCAGAGCACTGTCATACAAGTGAAGCACAAAGACAGGCGTGTTGGGCGCGGCGGCATTGATTTCATCCAATGTTGGCAGCCGCCGCTCTGCAAACTGGAATTCTGTCCACCCACCGATCACCCGCACCCACTGTGGCGCCGGAGTCCGCGCGGCCTGCTCCTTGAGCGTGCGTAGCGCGTCGGCGAGCGAAGGTACTCCGTCCCATCGCAGTTCCATGTTGTAGCTGAGGCCGGCCCGAATCGGATGCATGTGTGAATCGTTAAGGCCCGGAATCACTGTGCGTCCATTCGCATTGAAGAGGCCGGTAAGGGGACCACGCAGCCTGAAGATCTCGCGGTCACTCCCGATCGCAGTGATCTTTCCGTCGGTAATAGCAACAGCCTCGACGAAAGACGGGACTCCGTTCGTGGCAATCCTGGCGTTGTACAATATCGTGTCAGCCGGCATAAGAATCTCCCTGATCCAACTGCTCTTGTTCGAGCTCTTTGCGACCGGAGGGCTGGCAATTCCAGCCCTCGGGCCTCCTTATTTCTTAGTGAGCCCCAACAAGCGACGGGATCTCGTATTCAGGAAATTTCGAAGCCGGTGCGCCATGAACCATGGTGTACGCGTATTCCACACCGATGCCATATGCTCCCATGTGCGTTTTCACGATATCCATAACGGCGTCATAGGTGTCGCGGTGAGCCCAATCACGCTGCCACTCCAGCAGAGTCGAGAGTGCCGTTACCGGTTTTGCTCCGGCCTGAATCACTCTCTTCATCGCGTTGTCGTGATTGAGTTGGCTAACGTCTCCGCAGCAATCTTCAACGACAAAGATTTCGTAGCCGTCTTGTAGCGCTTGGACGGAGGGCAGGGCGACGCAGGTCTCGGTCCAGAGACCAGCCAATACGATCTTCTTGCGCCCGGTTCGTTCGATCGCTGCGACGAAGTTTTTGTCGTCCCAGGAATTCATCGATGACCGTTCAATCGGCTCCTGGTTCGGAAACACGGCTTTGATTTGGGGCCAGATGTTCCCACTGAAGCTCTTCGTCTCCACCGTCGTGAGTACGACCGGGACGTCGAATACCTGGGTGGCCTTTGCGAGCGCCACGGTGTTATTAATGATCGTTTGCCGATCGAAGTTGCTGACTCCGAAGAGCATTTGCGGCTGATGGTCAATCAGGGCGACCACGCAGTTGTCAGGGGTGAGCAAGCCTTTCTCACTGAGTTTTACCTTGCCGTTACTTGAACTCATATCCACTCCTTTTCCAAATCTGTTTCGTTCGTTAACTCTGATTTCGATCACATGGTCCACTGATGTGCCCTTGACCGTTTCCTCATCGTTGTACCGACGCGTTGCATCTTAGAGATCTGCAACAAAGGGCTCTTTCGAAAATTTGCTTTCGGCAATTGATTTTTGGCGTCGCAGGGGGGAACGCAGCGTTCGCTGAAGCTCTGCTGGTCGGTGGTGATAAGTGATCGCGACAAAAAGTTGGGCTGTGGTCATTTGTCACCCGGTCGAAACTCCTGGGGCGACGACTTATCGCTGCAGGCACGAGCGCACTCAACTACCGCAACACACAGAACTTCCCCGCAACAATCGAAAATACTTCGAGCAGTACGCCTATTACTCTCGGTCGGTCTAACTGCTATGAGATACAACGGCTAAGGGAGGAAATATGGATCAGATTCTGTTTGTTGCTGTGCTGCTGCTCGCATATTTTGCAGCACACTTATTCATCAGGTGGGACAACAAGAGAATCGAAGCTGAATGCAAGTTCATGAAACGATCTGACCATACTGATAAGGCTTAAGGTTGTGGCAACTATCTATTTGGAGATTGGAGATCAAGCGACTATCAAGAACCGCGTAAGCAACGAGGATAAGAAACCGGTTAAGACCTTCATCAAACCCAACCGTGGAAAGTATTCCCCTACAGCTTATTTCTAAAACCTTTCGGTGTTGTCCAGACAAGCTTGCGGAAAGTGGTCGTAAAATGACTTTGGCTCGCGAAGCCAGCCCGCAATGCGATGTCAGCGATCGGCAGGTCTGTATCTGACAACAACTTCTTGGCCCGCCCAATTCGCTGCTCTGTCATATATGCGTTCGGACTGATTCCCATCGATTGTTTGAACGCGCGCGAGAAGTGAAAGTAGCTCATTTGGACTGCTTCAGCGACCGTGCTCAATGAGACCGTCTCCTCCTGATCGAGATTGTCGTTGATGAATTCGATCGCTTTGCGCAGTTTTCGCGGCGCCATTCCGCCACGACTTGTTTGCAAATCGTTCAAATAGCTGTATCTCCTGACAAGCTGCATCGCAAGCACCTTAGCCAGGGAATCAGCATACAGTCGTCCGATTACGTTCGAGTCTTTGAGTTCGTGGTGCAAAGACATGCCGATGTGATGTATATGCTCGTCTCCGATGCCAAACTGAGGCGCGATCGAAACCTGACTGTAATCAACATCTATCGACTCGGCCGTCGTCCGCAGAAATTGTGGATCGAGATACAGATGCAGAGTGTGGCTTACGATATCTTCCTGCCGCCAAGCAACAGACAAGCCGGCCGGGACAATTGTGATCGCTCCCGGTTCCAAACTCTGCTCAAAGTTCTCGTCACCGATCCGCGCCGTTACCTCGACCGAAGGTCCTAATTGAACTACGATGCAGTGATTCTCAAGCGGAGGCATGGTCCATTCCGAGATCGTCTGTCGCATCTCAAGTGCGCGCAGATTTTGCCATCCAAGGGGTTGGCTTGAGGCCACCACAGCCTCGGGATAGATCAACGACAGATCGCTCACCACTGTGGGTGTGTTAGCCAATCTCTGCCGCCCGCCAAATTTGGCGGTCCGCTCTGTCACTGGATGCATCGCCGCCGATTGCTGGAAGTACCCGGATGGTTCTGACCGAACTGTTGCTGCGCTACTCATCTCAATCTTCCCTTCTCTCATGCTTATTTACCAACAGATGCTTCAGACCGTCGCCCCAACTACTTGACTTGTTGCCGAATCACCAACGAAGCCGGTATATTTCGCCGCCAATGCAGCGAGAGCGGAGTCGCTCATCGGTCCGTCATCGTAACGTTTCGAGAACTCAACTTCCCTTCCACTATCGTTCAAATCTACATAGACGGCATCGCCAGACGTCACCTGCCCAGTAGCAACGAGGTTTGATAAAGGCAGCAACAGAAGCCGATCGATCGAACGCTTCAAATGCCGCGCGCCGTATTTGTAGTCGATGCCTTCACGTAACAACATCTCTTTCACCGCATCTGAGCACTGAAAGACAAACTTTGAATTAGCCGAGCTCAGGATTCGATCTTGTAACGCCCGCAGCTCCAACTCGAGGATCTGGCGCAGGTGTTGTTCATTAAGGGAGTGAAAGACCACCACCTTGTCGATTCTGTTCATGAACTCAGGAGAAAAGTTACGGCTGGCCGCTTGAACGGCTGTGCGTCGGATCTTCTCGTCGATGTAGTTAGCGTCTTCAGGCAAGGCATTCGGTTTTTTCCCCGCAGCGAAGCCGATGTTCCCCCTCACCAGGTCCGATATCTCACGCGCACCCAGATTGGAGGTCATTACGATCACTGTCCGCGAAAAATCAACGCGGCGGTTATCGCCTAACGTCAACGTCGCTTTATCCAGTACGCCAAGCAAGAGCTGCCACAATGCGTCCGAGGCCTTCTCGACCTCGTCAAAGAGAATTAACGAAAGCGGAACCTCGTCCGTGTGAAACCGATTCAGGTTCTCTTGAGTAAACAATGGCAAGGTCTCGCGGTGGCCCAGGTATCCCGGCGGTGAGCCTATTAACTTGGCGATCTCGTGCGAGTGCTGAAACTCCGCGCAATCCACCTTGACAATCGATTTGGGATCGCCGAAGAGAACTTCAGCCGCAGCCTCGACTACGCGCGTTTTGCCGGATCCAGTAGGACCAAGAAACAACAACGTGCCGAGCGGACGGTTCGGTTGATTGAGCCCGGCCAGGAAAAGCTGGTAGAGACTGCTCATATCGTGGATCGCGTTTTCCTGGCCAACTATGCGGGCCGAAAGCTTCTCATCAAACTCCTGGGCCCGTGAAGATTTGAGCTGGGGATCTAAAAAGAAGGGGGTTTTCAACAAGCCTTGCTCTCTACTCATTTCCGCAAGCATGACGTCTCTCCTTTTGTTAATTACTTTCCGTCCCTTTGTCGTTCCATCCACTCACAAATGTACGGCGCGCAATTTTGAAGCTCGATGCCGTTGGAGACGCATTGCTCCAAAAATCTGACCGTCTCTTGATCCACTAGCGTTAGATCTCGCAAATTCAAAATGATCCGCCGACTCCCACCTTCTGAGTCGATTAGCTTTTTCAATTCGGGTAAGTTCTCTCGATCCAATCGACCGCTAATCTTGAGAACAACTTCTCCGTTCGCTTCCCTCTGGATTCTTAACATCGGGTCTCCTTTGAAGCTTCGCACAGGAGACAGTGCAATTACTTTGCCGTTTGTAAGTCATTGCGAATCAAGCAACGCATAGTTAAAGCATTGGCGAAGTGTCGGACAATTGGCGAAACTCCGGTCAATCGCAACTGCCGCTGCCGTTTCAACCACGCGAGTTTTCCTTGCTCTACTTTCTTACCGAGAGCCATCGAGCAACTGTAAGCCGTTCGAAGCATCACTCCCCTGTTTCATTTCCTGATTTACGGCCACGAAATCTTCCGCGCCTTTCAATCTGTGATGTGAGTTTGCTCTTATGTCACTTAGTGCGAAACCCTATATGGGGCGACGCGCGAGGCCCTATATGCGGGGGGCGAAAAATCCCTAAATGGTGTTAGGGACTTCTAACCTCCCCTTGTGTTGGTCCCTCAGAACGAACTTCAGCTGGGTAGTCGTTATGCCCTGTCGCGGCAAAAATCTTGTTCACGCGTGATTGAGCCGTGGAGAGTTTTCGACTCGCGAGGCTCCGTTTGGGTATGATCTGTCGCGCCGCTTAGCGAGTTAGAGAAAGGGGCTGCTGTTGCGAGAACGGATAGTAGTGACACGGCGGCCGAAAAGTTTGGAGTCGATCGAGTACGCTCCGGGTCCGAGAAGGCCGAGCGCGATGGCATTGGTTGTAGCGATCACCCATACCACGATGCTGGCGCAGGGGTTGATGATGATATTGCCAATGGAGAACGCGGCGGCGATCACACAGAGGAGCGGTGTTAGAAGCCCCAGGAGCAGCGACGTCGAAATCAGCAAGATGACGACTAAGATTAGCCGGTGAAAAGGGCCGTCATAGTTCACGGCAATGATGATGAGAAAGGCAACGACGGATGTTCGCAGTAACAACAACGCCACGCCGGGCCCCCCTTGAGGAAACATGGAGAACAATCGTTGCATAGAGTGAGTGTGGTGAGGGTTGCCGGAAAGCGGTACTCCATTTTGGGTAGTGCTTCGATCACTCTTTTGAGTGAGTTAGAGTTTCAAGCGGGCTGATAAAATGGCCGATCGAGTGGTCGAAAGAATACGATATGGAGTTTGCAGACGTCATAGATTTGTTTTATCGTCTCAGGCTGAAACCGGGAGTTAATATGCTTGCAAAAAGGTACCCTCAAGGAAGATCGGCGGGGGTAGGACGCATGGGGCCGAAAAGGCTCGGACTGGCGCTCATCCTTATTATTTTAGGACTAGGTTTTGCAGGTCAGGCGTGCCGTTCCCAGAAAAACAGCGCGAGCCCCTCGATCGAGTTCACCCATATTCCGCCGGCGGCGCAAGGTGGAAAAGAAAGACTCGACACGATCTCGGGACGGGTAATGAACGCTCGTCCAAAACAGCAGATTGTTATTTATGCACACAGCGGGCAATGGTGGGTGCAGCCCGATCCGCCTGAGACTCCCTTCGTTGCCATCAAAGAGGACTCGACGTGGAGCACACAGACTCATCTTGGATTTGAGTATGCGGCGCTGTTGGTGGACCCGGACTATCATCCGCCTCCCACGATGGATGTGGCACCGACCCAGGGCGGTTCCATTGCACTCGTAACAATCGTGAAAGGAGAAGGAACGCCACAATTAGCACCAACCGGCTCGCTTAAATTCAGTGGCTATGATTGGAGTGTTCGCATGATTGAGAGTGACAAAGGAGGCATGAACAACCTCTACGACGCTGAAAATGCATGGACCGATGCGAGCGGGGCACTCCACATGCAGATCAAGAAGAAATCGGACAAATGGTCTTGTGCAGAAATATTCTTAAATCGCAGTCTCGGATACGGCACATACTCGGTAACTGTGCGTGATACTTCGCACTTAGAACCCGCCGCGAATTTCAGCATGTTTACCTTCGATGATTCGGCTAGTGAAGAGCACTTTCGTGAGCTGGATGTAGAGGTCAGTGGTCCAAGTGACGCTGCGAATAGGAACAGTGCGCGATATGTGAAGCAACCGTTATATATGGCGGGTAACCTGTTTGCTTTTGCGGCGTTCTCAGGGACCTTGACGTATGTCATGCGCTGGGAACCTGGACGTGCAAGCTTCAAGACCTTTCGCGGAAGATCTGCGGGTGGCGGAGCGCAACTGGTTTCTGAACATGAGTTCACGTCTGCCATACCGGCTCCGGGTAAGGCAGTAATCCGACTGATCTTTTACGCCGTTGCGAGCGAAAAAAATCCTCTGCAGAAGCCAAGCGAGGTTGTGGTTGAGAAGTTTGAATACCTGCCATGACGATGGTTTTGGAAGGCGCCGGTTACTCAGGTGGGCCATTGCCGGACTCGTGGGTGTCTGCTTCGGTGTTTCAGCGTCTGCGCTCGATCCGACCCGGAGCGTGTCCCAATATCTCCACGATTCGTGGGGAACTGAGAGAGGTCTGCCGGGCGAATCTATAACGGCTATCGCACAGACTTCCGATGGCTATCTCTGGATTGGGACAGATAAAGGCCTTCTTCGTTTCGACGGCTTCAATTTTCACCAGTTCAAGCGGGCGCGGGATGACGCCTTCCAGGTTGGTCCTGTGCGAAAACTCCTGGTTGATGGAAATGATAGCCTCTGGATCTTGCTGCAAGACACCCAAGTCTTTCGTTACCACAATGGAAACTTGGAGCTTATCCTCGGCTGGAGTGAGCACGGCACAACCGCAATGGCACGGGGTACGTCGGGTGCGGTTTTGTTCTCATCATTAGCTGTGGGAACTACCAGCTACAGTGACAGTCGCTTTCAAACCCTGTCGTCCGCAGCTCTTCTCGCCGACGCTGCAAGAGTCGCGAACAGCGAAGCTCCCGAGCAGCGAGCAACTCCTTTCAGTTGGTTCGATCGTCTGGAGGCACTCACCTCGGTGGTGATCTCGATGGCCCAGACTGACGACGGAAAGATTTGGCTTGGCACGGAGCGTCGAGGGCTCTTCTATCTGCAGGAAGGCCGCGTTTGGAGGGCATCGAATGGAGGGGTTGACACAAAGATTAACTGCCTTCTTCCTCTTCTAAACTCAGAATTATGGGTCGGAACGGCGAAGGGTGTGCTGAGCTGGAATGGAACAAAACTTACGGTGGCAGGTGTACCATCAGCTCTTCTCAATCTCGATGTACTTTCCATTCTTCGCGACCGCGACTCAAACATTTGGGTTGGCACGAGTCGCGGTCTGTTTCGGTACAACGCGCGTGGGGTTTCCTTACTGAGTTTTCAAGAAACCACTGAACCGGTGACTGCGCTGTTCGAAGATCGCGAGGGAAACATTTGGATCGGTAGCGCGCGTGGCCTCGAGCGACTGCGAGACAGCGCCTTCGCAACCTACTCGCTCCCTAATTTGAAATCGCAGAGTATGGGACCAGTGTACGTTGACTCCAGCGACCGCACTTGGATTGCGCCGGTTGAGGGTGGACTGCGTTGGCTGAAGGAAGACAAAAGTGAGGTTGTCACTGCCGATGGCATCGCCAACGATGTCGTCTACTCCATCACGGGCACTGACAAGGATGATGTCTGGGTGGGACGGCAACAGGGTGGTCTCACCCATTTGCAGTACTCCGGCAATTCGTTTACAGCCAAGACCTACACGCAGGCAGACGGACTCGCACAAAACAGCGTGTACGCGCTCTATCGGAGTCGTGATGGTACCGTCTGGTCCGGGACCCTCAGTCGTGGTGTGAGCCAGCTAAAGAACGGTCGTTTCACGAATTACACCACCGCTGACGGGTTAGCGGCGAACACAATATCGTCGATTGCCGAGGGCGCTGACGGCACGATGTGGTTTGGAACTCCGAGCGGCCTTAGCGCACTGACGAAAGACGGCTGGCGAACCTATACGGTCAGCGAAGGATTGGCGTCTCAGGATGTGAACTGTTTGCTGCAAGACTCAAACGGCGTGCTGTGGATCGGAACCGCCGAAGGCTTGGCCTTCTTCACTGCCGGGCATCTGAAGGTGCCGCAAGTAGCTCCCGACTTGCTGCACGAACCCATATTTGGACTGGCGGAAGACCAAAATGGGGGACTCTGGGTCGCAACTGCGGGGCACGTGCTACAGGTGAAATGGGCAAACTTGCTGCGCGGCGCTTTGAGCAAGACAGACATTCGAGAGTATGGAGTTTCGGATGGTTTGTTGAGTACGGAGGGCGTGAAGCGCTCTCAGTCGGTGGTTGTCGATTCACTGGGGCGAGTTTGGTTTTCGACAAACCGAGGCCTTTCTGTCGTGAATGCTTCGCGTGGAACCGACAACTCCGTTCCCGCTCTTGTGCATATCGAAGCTGTCTCGGTAGATGGCAATCCGGTCGATCCACGTGGACCGATCCGGCTTCCCGCGGGCGACCACCGAATGACGTTTGGCTACGTGGGGTTGAGCCTTGGCAATTCTGACAGGGTGCGCTACCGCTACATGCTGGAAAACTTTGATCGCGGGTGGAGTCAACCCGTGACGAATCGGGAAGCCACCTACGGCAGTCTCGGCCCAGGTACCTACCGCTTCCGCGTAATGGCCAGTAACAACAGTGGCGTCTGGAACGAGACTGGCACGTACTTCGATTTTGCCATCGCGCCGGCTTATTACCAGACCACCTGGTTCCGAGTGTCGGTCGCAGTCGCGTTTTTGATTCTCGTTGGCGCCGCTTATCAACTCAGGCTGCGGCGAGTCGCGGCTATATATAAAGGACGCATGGAAGAGCGCATTCGGGAGAGAGAGCGGATCGCCCGCGACTTACACGACACGCTCTTGCAAAGTGTTCAGGGCTTAATCCTCAAGTTCGACGCAGCCGCCAAACAAATTCCCGCCGAGGAGCCCGCTCGGCAAGCCATGGAGAACGCACTCGATCGCGCGGATGAAGTCATGGCCGAAGGCAGGGACCGAGTTAGAAATTTGCGAGATACAGCGGTATCACTCAGCGACTTGCCGACGGCTTTTTCACGTGTCGCGGAAGAAAGCTCAAAGGATCGCAAGGCGACCTTCAAGACTCTTGTCGAAGGCCGTTCGCGGGATCTAAATCCCATCGTACTGGAAGAATCGTACGCCGTTGGTCGTGAGGCACTCACTAACGCACTTACCCATTCTGAAGGCCGTAACGTGGAGGCAGAGATCAGGTACGATCGCCAGCAGTTTCGTTTGCGAATTCGCGATGACGGGCGAGGAATTGATCCCAAGATCCTCAAAGATGGTGGGCGGCCTGGGCACTTCGGCTTGCAGGGGATGCGAGAACGCGCAACTCGGATCGATGCCCAATTGAATTTGTGGAGCGGCATTGGTACGGGAACCGAAGTGGAACTCGTGGTGCCGGCAAAAACGGCGTATCAGACAACCGACACGAAACCAAAGCGATCATGGTTTCGTCGACTAGCCAACACCGATCACTGAACGTCGATCAGATTTCAATTATGCCGCGTTTCAAAGCAATAGTTACTGCGTGAGTGCGATCGTTTGCATTGAGCTTTGAAAGGATGTTCTTCATGTGGGCCTTGACCGTTTCCTCGGATATCTCGAGGCGCACGGCAATTAGCTTGTTGGCATTGCCTTCGGCCACTTGCTTCAAAACTTCGATTTCGCGGTTCGTTAAAACGTCATCCATGTGGTGCTCGGCCATTTCAACCGCGATTTCGGGAGGAATTCTTTTCCTGCCTCCGTGGACGCTGCGAATGGTTTCCACCAATTCCTTCCGCAGCATATTCTTAAGTAAGTATCCGAATGCTCCGGCTTCGAATGCGCGTGTCGCCTGGGTGTCACCACTATAGGTCGTTAGAACAATTATTCGCGCATCAGGAAAATCTTTGCGTATGGTTTGTATGGCTTCGATGCCATTCATCTGCGGCATCTGTATATCCATCAGGGTTACATCTGGACGGTGCAGGCGAAACTTCTCGATCGCTTCGCGGCCGTTACTGGCTTCAGCAACTAGAACTAAGTCCTTTTCGGCTCCTAGTACGGCAGCAATTCCTTCACGCAGAATCGGATGATCATCGACTGTCAAGATTCGAATTGGACTGTTGCCGTTCATTCAGGAGCAAATTATATGCTTGTTTTACTGCGAACTAAAGACTTCGTTGTTGAATCAACCACTTCGCACGATAGGAAACAAGACCACCTCCCAAACGAGTTGTTGACTAGATAGTTGAGGTATCCGAATTCAGCAAAACGGCAGTGTCGGAGTTTCTAATTCAGTTCGTGTGCGCCTGCAACCTGGCGACACTTTGGGAGGAAGTCGCGATCTACACTCGGTCAACCCACAACCGTCACACTTGATGCGTTGTGAAGGAGGATTTGAGATCTTGAACCGGTTCCAAGCTTGGCAGCTGCGCCTGAAGGACCAAAGACTGGTCCGCGCGACTCCGTGTGAGTCGATTCAATCGCTTGTTTTTCCTCAGCCGCAACCCGTTGCCGTCGACCGCGAAACGTTCGCTTTCGGAAACGATAAGCGAGGCTTTCCGTCAGTCGCTGTATCATTTCTCAGTAGAGATTGTTGTCCTTCAGCCCCGCTTAATAATGAAGACTGTTTTGTCGTCAATGTGGTCCTCTTCTCCAATCTGCCGCAAATGCTCGTCGTCTTTGGTGGCGTGTTCCATCAACGCATTGCAGATGTCTTTTGCTGACTTCGAATAGTTCTCCCGCATCACAGTTTCGAGGTGTTGGCGTTCTTCATCATCGCTGCCATCATAGACGCCGTCGGTATAGAGGAAAAGAATGTCGCCTGGGCTCATCAGCGTAATTTCGGCAACGTCGGACGAGTTAGCCGGCCTGGCCCGAAATTGCATTGAGAAATAACGCTTACGGTCCGGATGATCAGCAGGGATCTGTAGGCCCAACGGCAGGAATTGCACCATTCTATCTTTGTCCAACTCGACGAACTTACGATATTCAGCAGAGAATACCAGCGGCGGCGGGTGTCCAAAATTTACAAATCGGAAATAGCCGTAGGGATGGACTTCGCCATAAAGCATAATCGCAATCTCGCGCGCATTTTCTCTCTGACTTATCCCCAGTGCGTTACGAGCCGTGACCGAATGCGCTAAACGCAGGTTGAGGTTTTCAAACAACTCCGGCGTAGTCCTTCCGTGCTGGTCAAGCTCGGAGAGCATCAAAGCATGAAATGTATCGTGTACAGTCGAGGCAATTTTCGCTGCAATAATTCCGTGTCCCTGGGCGTCCACCAGGAGAACTCCTGCCGTACTAAAGAGCTCGTGGAGGGCTTCGGCTACCCTGACTTGTTCCGAGCTTCGTGCATCTCTGTATTCGGCTTCCATTTCGGACTTATGATCCGGCCTGGACCTTAACCATTCCACATGATCGTCTACTGAATTACGCGGCGGTGCGCCTGGCGGGAGCGGATTAAGAAATTCCTTCGATGACTTTAACGCCTGCCGAATGCGTGCCTCGACGTCATAACGCTGCTGGAAGTTTATGTATTCAAATAGGTCCCCGCCGACCCTTCCGGCAGGAACAGCCTTCCCGTACATTTCGATGCCGGAGAGATGTGGAATCGCCCCTTCCACCGGCATGAGACGTTCACTCAAGTATTCATCGATACTCAGATCCGTTTGCCCTGTGGTCATTTTCAGGATTTTGTACTCCGTTCAATCACAGCGGTCAGACTTAATTTCTTGTTAGGACGGATTGGAGAGTTTGAAACGATTCTTGTTGATCTTGAGAGTTTTGATTTTCGACTCCAAGGTAGATCGTGCGATACCAAGCTTTGCAGCTGCGCCCGAAGGACCGAAAACTCGTCCGTGGGACTCCGTGAGAGCCGTCTCAATTGCTTGTTTCTCTTCAGCGGCAACCCGTTGCCGAAGCTCACGCTCGCTCGTTGGCGATGTGCGCAACGGTTGCCGCGAAAGCCAACTCTCATCGACCGAGAAACTTTCGCCTTCGGAAACGATGACAGAACGCTCAACAACGTTCTGCAGTTCGCGAATGTTACCGGGCCAGGCGTATTGCTCAAACAAAGTGCGGGTTTCTTTGTTTATCTTCCTGATATTCTTTCCTTCTTTTCGGGCGTAGCGATCGATGAAGTATTGCACCAGCATCGGAACGTCTTCTCGACGCTCTCGCAACGGAGGCATCTCAATGGGAAACACATTCAGGCGGTAGAAAAGATCCTCCCGAAATGCGCCGGCAGCTATTGTCTCTGGCAAGTTACGGTTCGTCGCGCCTATCACTCTCACGTTTGCCTTGATCGACCTGTTCCCGCCGACACGCTCAAATTCGTGTTCCTGAAGCACACGTAGGAGGGCGACCTGAGTCTCTGGTGGAAGTTCGCCAACTTCATCAAGGAATATTGTGCCTCCTTCAGCCAATTCGAAACGGCCGAGCCGGCGTTGAGTCGCCCCGGTGAATGCACCCTTCTCGTGACCGAATAACTCCGACGGAATCAATGAGGGCGGAATGGCCGCACAATTCACGCTCACGAACGCGCGTTCGGAGCGCTTTGATGCCTTGTGAATGGCGCGCGCAATCAGCTCTTTGCCTGTGCCCGTCTCTCCGGTGATTAGTACGGTTGAGTCTGTCGGGGCCACTTTTGCCACTCGAACGAGGACCTGTTGCAAAGCAGGCGAGTTGCCGACGATCTCTTCAAACATCGAGGTCTTGATTATCTCTTCACGCAGCGCAATGTTCTCTTTTTGTAGTTCTTCTTCGGCACGTTTCCGATCCTCGATATCAGTCCCGGTGCCAATCCATCGTGTTATGTCTCCCCGTTCATCTCTGAGCGGAGCGAAGCGGACAAGAAAACAGCGAAACTGCCCGTCATGTCTCAGCAACCGAGCCCCGTGCTCAAACGGCTGACCCTCGAGAAATCCCTTCTTCCTTTCACTAACAAAATGTTCACGATCCTCCGGATGAACCAGATCAAGTCGAGACCCAGGCCATGAATGGGTGGCTTCGGGCTGACCCGCATCGGCTCGCCACACGGCGTTGCCGAAATTTTACTTCTTCGTGGATGTGATGCCCATTCCGTCCCTACTTCTTCACAAACGTGATCCTCGTGCCGAACTGCCGGCCCACGCCATTGTAAAAGCCCCCGAAGTTATCACTGGCCAAGTTGTTCTGAAAATCGCGCGGATTGAAATGATTCGTGAGATTGAAGATCTTAAGACCGAGTTCCACTCGATACTTATTGAATCTGCCCGGCAGACTAACAGTCCTCAGAATTTGCAAATCGAGCGAGGCGAAGTTTGGAAACCGGCCGGCGCGGTTTCGGGGTCCCACAAAATTGCGGTTCTCATCGATGATCGAATAAGGAAAGCCGGTGCGGATATCCAGCACTGGAATGAGCGTGATTCGATATGGGACGTGTACTTCACCATGAAAGAGAAAACGATTCGGCACGTCCCAGGGTAAGCGCGAGCGCTCATTTGCCTGGATGATTGGGTTCTGAAAATTACTGAAATAAGAATTGAAGTCGTTCAATTCTCCTTGCGATGAAGAACGCACATAGGAAGCCGCAAACTCATCGTTCTCACGGAACTTGTAGCGTGCGGTAATCTCCAACTCCCGGTAACGAGAGCTGCCAGAATTGTCCAAACCAATAATGATTCCCCTGGCTGCGGACTCGATTGGGTTCAGGATAAATTCACGCCGGGCCTGCCGCTGCTGGTAACCGACCCTAACGAACAGGTTCTTTAGCCACTCGCGATCGAACTCGATGTTCCAGTTTACGCTGCGTGGCGTGCGGAGCTTCGCGCCGGTAAACTCAAAACGCTGCAGATCAGGCAAACCAATCGGGTGCAAGCCATCCGCTCCAAAATGAGTAAGAGTGCGATCTTGCAATTGATCAAAAGTTGCCACATTCAGGTTGATATCGTCATAAAAGATGCCGATGCCCCCGCGGATAATGGTGCGTCCGTCGACTACCGGTAGAAATGCAAACCCGACGCGCGGAGAGATATCGTTTTCGCGCAGGATGTTGTCGCGGTCATAGCGAACGCCATAATCGATCGTCAGGCGCCGGTTCACCGTCCACTTGTCCTGAAAGTAAGCGAGAACTTGCGTCTTGTTACGGCTGAGCACGCCGTTGCCTTCATAATCGAACTGTTGGCTCCGAGTGCCGTCAGCCCTCAGAATCCGCACTGTACTGCTAGTATTGCGACCACTGAAAGTAACGTAACTGACTCCACCGCCCACCTTAATGAAATGCGAGCCCGCGAAATTCGGCCCGTTAAAACTGTAGGTTTCCAGCGCTTGGTATCGCTTAGTGCGCCGTGCCTGCCGGTTGAAGAAGCTCCCTGAATTCTGGTCCGGCGCAAAATTCATCGGCGCTATGCCTGAGTTGGGAAAGACATCAGCATCGAACTGCTTAATGCTGAAGGAAGACTCCAGCACTGATTTGTTGTTTATTATCCTCCGCTCGTTGATTGCGACCAGGAAGCCGCGCTGCTTGAAATTCGGCGTCACTTCCTGATGGTTGAAGGTATTCAGCCCGACGTGCCGCAGCTTTTCCGGAAATAAGGAGACTGTCGCCGTCAAATGATCCTTGCCGCCGATTTCCCAATCGAGTTGGGTCAGAGAGTCGAAGCTTTCGAGATCTGTATCGCGGCTCAACGGTGGCAGATTCTCTACGGGTGTGCGAATAAAGCGATATTCGAATGACTGGAAAAACTTCAACTTGTCCTTAATGATGGGACCGCTAAACGTTACCCGCGGCGTGAAAGCTCCGATACCGACAAATGAATCACCGCGACGTCGCAACCTTGGGAAAAAACTGGTTGCATTGGCGCGGAACTTGTCTGATCCCGATCTTGTTTGCACCGAAGTGACTCCGCTGGTGAATTCCCCGTACTCAGCCGCGTAGGGATTGGTCAAAACCTCAACGGATTGGACTGCTTCGATCGGCAGGTTAATCGCCGACTCGCCGGTCACCGGATCATTTACATTCGCGCTGTCAACGATCATCCCGCTCTGGCTGGAACGGGCCCCTTTCAGGTTAATCAAACCATCGGGTCCCCTTACGACTCCGGGAACCAGCGGAATAGCATCCTGAAATCGCTCGTTCACCAGCGGCAAAGTCTCGAGCTTGTTCTGATTGAATGAAACGGGCGGAGCAGTGTCGTTAGTGTTCAAACCATCACCGTCCTCCACAACCGTAACCGTGGCCGCAACGTCTGCGACCTCAAGGGCAATATCCTTCGTCGTTGCGGCCGCGCCATCTATCCTGACCGTTTCGGTATGCTCCTTGAAACCGTTAAGAGTCACGTTCAGCGTGTAGACTCCCGGGGCGAGATCGGTAAACTTGTACTCGCCTTGATCGTTTGTGACCGTCGAGCGCGCAGTCTGCGCTCTGAAGGTTGATGTCAGGTTCAAGCTCGCACCGGGCAATCTCTCGCCTGAGCCAGTGCCGGAACTGACACTTAGTGATCCTTGCAGAACGCTCGTCTGAGCCAAAGCAACTTGCATGGACGCCGACAATAGCCCAACCAACAGAATGAAACTGAACATCCAGCGCCGGCCGGTGCCGGGATGGAGCCTCGAGGCTAGTTGTAACTGTTTCTGATATGACACTTTTTGTTTGCTCCTAAATCTCCGTCTTCTCAGTTGCGTATCGACAGTTGTTAGGGCTGCCGAGACACTTGCGTCTGTTGTCCGCCTGCCTGCGGAGCGATTCCTTTATTGACCAGGACCCTAATCTCGGCGCGACGATTCAGAGACCGACCCAGTCTGGTGTTGTTCGCCGCGACCGGATTTGATGAACCGTAACCAAAAGGTTGGACCACTCGGTAAGGTGGTACACCGTGTTTGGTCACAAGGTAGTCAATAACAGCTTTGGCTCTACGTTCACTGAGCGAGGCGTTTCTTGCCGTTCGGCCGGTTGAATCGGCATAACCCTCAACTGCGACTAGCCAGCCATTCAGGTTCTCACTCACAACGTCTGCCACCGCATCGATCTCTGCCTTAGCTGCTGGAGAAAGACGAGCGCTTCCGTTCTTAAAGTGCACCGCAATTGTTGCTAAGACCTCGTAATCATCGAGCACGTTGATCCGTGTATTCGCTGTGGTTGCGTCCGCCTCGGCCTGGTCAGCCGTTGACTGCGCATTTGCTGCAGCGGCTGTAGCCGCATTTGCGACGCCACTTACCTCGTCAACTTGCCCTGAGAGTCTTTGCCCATTTTGCTCAGCCTCACCAATGCGTTGTTGATTGTTTTCGGCCAGCGCCTGCGTTGAATTGGCCAAGCTCTCGACTGGGTCCACGCGCGACTCGAGTGCCTGAGCTGTTCTCAGATCCTCTTCGTCGAAGCGAATGTTCGTCGCTACAAGTTGGCCATCACCGTTCCCTCGTCCCTCTGCTTCCAGCCTCAGACCGCGCACGATTTCAGTTGCATTGGAAGATCGGTCAGCCCGAAAGAAGCCTTTGCGCACTAACCTGATTTTTGTTTTTTCCGTTGTGACGACGGTCGTTTCCGAGCCGCTTGAATCACGAATGGTGATTTTGTCGCCATTGCGATTGATGACGATGCCGGTGGCCTTCGCCTTGTTTCCATCAGCAATCGCGGTAGTATCCGGCGCCTTTGATACACTGGGCTCCGCAGTCAATGCGGCGCTGTCCTGGCCTAGCACAAGGCCGGAACAGGCGAGTGTGATCGCCAATGCGACCAACAGAATTTGTGTGTTCTTACTTTTCATCTAACTAGCACTCCTCTTGCTATCTTTCTTCACTCGCGCTTCATCTGTTCTCACCGCGTGTGAAACAAGAGTCGCGCTTCTTAGTTAGTGGATTTTACGTGGAAAGGTGAGAGCTGTTTTCCGGATTCCTGCTGGAATGTTCTTACTTTTGTGCTTATGCGTGGACTATCACTTGATTTCATATCTTCCGCGATAAGCGTCGGGGGTTAGGCCTGTGCGCCGTCGGAAGTTGATACGGAAACGCTCTTCACTATCAAGCCCTACGCGGCGTGCAACTTCAGCGATTGAAACCTCGCTCTTCGTCAGGAGAATCTTGGCTTCCTCAACTCTGCGTTCATTGAGGTAACGATGAATGCTCTTGCCGGTAGATGCCCTGAATGCTCGCGCAAGTCTCACAGGCTCGATGCCAACAGCACGGGCGATCTCTTGTGTCGAGAGATTCCGATCAAGGCTCTGGTTGATGTAGTCAAGCGTTGTCTCCAGGAGATATTTAGGAAATCCTCCAGCCTCTTTGGTTGCGCATGTTTCTTCCGCGTAGTACTTGACGAGGTGTGTCGCCAGAGTTTCGATTAGTAAGTTCACGTATTCCCGAGCGCCACGACGGCTCGTCAGCTCTTCCTCCAACTGATAAATGGTTTGCTCGGCTAGCGAATCAACCGCGCCTAATACCGGGACTATCGCCGTCGGTCTCCCGACTGCACTAGCGGCGCGGTCAATCACTGAAGGGCTGAGATGCAGTTGTAGGAATTCGCAGGGCTCGACGTATGCTCCGCCGATTGAAAAGCGGTACGGCGCTATGGTCATGTCGCCGCGACGCAACGTTAATCGAGTACGCTTTTCGCCGCACCAGACTTCAACCTTTGACGGGCCGTCAAGCTGAATCGAAATGGAATGCATAAGGAAACTTTGGGGCAAAACAGCAATGCCGGATTGTCGATGGTGCTCAAATATGAAGTCGAGATGTTGAAGCACTCTGTTCCCTATCATTCGAGGCGTCATTGATCCCATTGAATTCGACACCGTCCCGCTCGTCTTAACTATGGTTCGATGCCGACGATTTACATCCAGTTCGATTCGTCGAACGCATCGACCCCTATGATCCCACTCTGAGTAGCAGCACTCAACGCTGATCACTCTTCATAAAAGCAAAAGCTGGTGATCTTGAGCAACTGCAAGCAAGACGAGGAGACGTAACTTTGTTTATGGTCGCATTTCCATTGAGGAAACCATTAGAAAAGAGGCAAGCAGTTGAAGTCACAGATCAAGGTAATAAAGCGGAACCGGGAGATCATTCCCACTGACGGCCCGGCGCCGGGCGAATCAAAGTCGGTTGAACAGAGCGCGCGCGAAATCACAATCGTTATTAAGAACTGGATTGCCGAGTCCAGACAAAGTAAGCGTGACCAGAAACAGTTCTCTTCACTTTTCCTTTCTCAGATGAAGGTTACCAATTAAGAGTCAAAAGTTGACTAAGTTGTCAGACAACCCGAGCTCTACCCTTTGTCAAGATATTCGTCTTAAGGCTCTAATTTGAACCTCAAGTCGAATCGAGCTTAAGGACAGCTTAGTCGAGAGTTGGCTTGAAGGTCTTTCGGCTCGTTGTCGGGTATCTTTGTTTTTTGCGTTTCGTCCTCGGACTGATCCACGTGCGTGGCTTGTTCAATGCCAAGTGTCCAGGATGGCGGGTCGCTCGCTGGAAAAGTATCACTCAGGGTCTTATCAATATCCTCTTCACTAATCATTCTTGATCCGCCCAATCTCTTCGTCGCCCCGCCGCCTGTTATGCCACTTCGCGGTTGACCTGGTGAATCTGAGAATAGCTCTCGATGTCGTTGGGGAAATTCCCGCTCTTTACATCCTGGTCGTAGGCATTAAGCGCAGTCTGAATAGTATCGAACACTTTCGCGTAGGTCCTCAGAAACTTTGGCTTAAATCCTGGATTCATGCCGATCATATCCTGATACACAAGGACCTGCCCGCTCACACCCGGACCGGCGCCGATGCCGATGGTTGGAATCTTTAGCAGGTTCGTCACTTGTCGGGCAGCCTCGGTGGGTACGCATTCGAGCACCAGCGCGAAACAACCAGCCTGCTCAAGTTCACGCGCCTCTGAAGCAAGAATTTTGACCGCAGCGTTGGTGCGCGCTTGCACCTTCATGCCGCCGAGTGCGTGGACTGATTGGGGCGTGAGACCGAGATGGCCCATCACCGGCACTCCGGAGTCAACGATGTGTCGAACAATGTTAGCATGGCCATGGACGCCCTCAAGCTTGACCGCATGAGCACCTGCGCTCATCAATTCATGCACCGAATGCATGGCATCCTTCAATCCTTTGCGATAAGAGAGAAACGGCAAGTCGGCGACAATGAACTTGGACGAAGCACCTCGGGCCACGGCGGCGGTATGCAATGTCATCATTGATGTAGTGGCCGAGAGAGTATTGGGAAACCCGTGCATCGTCATAGCCAGGCTGTCGCCGACCAGAATGCAATCAATACTCGACTCTGCCACCGCGCGCGCGCTGGAGTAGTCATAGCAGGTGACCATGGAGATCTTGCGTCCTTCATCCTTCATCTTTTGAAAATCGAGCACGTTCATAGCGGCACCAATCCTTTTCGGTTGTTAACTCACATCAAAATAAATCTTCATTGGTTTCATGCACGCGATCAGAACAATAGCGAACATTGCAACGCAGGCGATCGCCAGATAACCATCGGCATACGCCATTGTGTAGGCTTGTAACTTAACCTGGCCTCCCAATAATAAAGCCGCCCGAGCTTGCGCCTCCTCAGCTCCGACCGAACCAGGAAACAACCCCTGCGTAAGGAGGTGCACTCGTTCGCCTGTTAACCAGTTTCCGGCTTCGACATGCAGACCAATCATGTTGGAATGGAATTGCTCGCGAACTGTGATCAGCCTTTGCATTATCGCCGTGCCGGCTTCTCCGCCGAACAAACGAATGCAATGAATGAACGAAGCATAAGTAAGCACCTTGATCGGGTTAGAGAGTGCGCTGGTATCGAACGCATTCTGCACGAAGGATCCAACCAGTGCAGTGAAGCTCACAGCGAGCCCCAATCCGATGACGATCTGCGAAACTAGGAAGTTGTTACCTGACCACGCGCTGGTTAGTTGAGCATTGATCAGGCATGCGATGGCCACGACTGTGAAGCCCGAGGCAAACACTAGTCTGTTATCGAACCGCCTCATCAAGCGCGCCGCCGTAACTCCGCCGAGCACAAGAGGCAAGATCAACCATAGCAACACGTACCCGGTTTGCAGAGGTCGATAGTTTTGTGTTAGCGCCAGAATCGCAGGCAGTAGTAAAGCGATTGCCAGCATCACGAAGCGAAAGCAGAACAAAGCGGCACACAAAATGGCGGTGTTCCGGTTAACCAGGAAGATTGGATTCACCATCGGATTCGGCGAAAGCCATCGCCGAATCACAGTCGCTATTATCAAAAAAGCTGCCGTAGCGACCAACCCAACAATCACGCCGGAGTTCAGCCAATCCAATCGTTCACCTTGATCGAGGGCGCCGTAGATAAGACTCAAGGCCAGACTGCCATAGAGAAAACCTCTCCAGCTCAAGATGGGCTTAGGTCCCGAACGCGGTGGCGGATTTGGGATGGCCAGGTAAATGCAAAGCATCATCAACGGAGTTAAGAATGCGCTTTGCCAGAAGATCCAGTGCCACGATAAGTGCTCGACATACCAAGCTTCGAGTGCTGTTCCTATGCTGGTTGCACCAACTATGTCCATCGAATAGATACCAATGGCAAATACGACGTAGCGCAGCGGTAGCGCTCGGAGGGCGTAGCTTAGCGTCAATGGATAGAACGTGCCTGACGCCAGCCCGCTGATCACCTGTAAGCAAAGCATCGTCTGCAAGTTTGGCGACAATGGCAGGAGCATCGAACAGAGAATAAAAACTGTCGCCGAAGACAACAGCACCCGTCGCGGACCCAGTAAACCGCCGAGGTACACAGAGAACGGCCCCATAAACATCAAGGCCATGTTGTAAGCGGTGGGGATCCAACTCGCTTCATCGATTCCCAGGCTCAGCGCGCCACGAAGATCCGGCAGACCAACACTGATCAGACGGCCGTTCAAAGTAACGATACCGGCACCGAGGAATACTCCAAGAGTTCCAACATAGGGATTTTGACTTAGCGAGCCGACTACACGTACGAGACCCAATCGCCAATCAGCCAGCGTTGAGTGGAGATTTGAAGTTTGACCCAGTGCTACGCTCATGCTCGAGATCTCAAGGAACCGCTCCCTGTGGGACGTCACACTTTTCCTTTAGACGTAGTTTTGATCTTCGCAATTACTGACATGCCCGGACGAAGTCGCTCGGCTAGGCCGGGACTAGGATCGAGCACTATCTTTACCGGAATTCGCTGAACAACCTTTGTGTAGTTCCCTGTGGCATTGTCCGGCGGTAGCAGGGCGAATTGTGAACCGCTGGCTGGAGCTATCTCCTCAACGTGGCCTCGCAGAGTAACGCCCGGGAAGGTGTCTACAGTTATTTCTGCTCCGTCACCTTTTGCGACATTTGTAAGTTGCGTCTCTTCATAATTTGCCTGCACCCAGATGGTATTATCGACAAGCGAAATCACTTGCGTACCCGGTGAGACCAATTGTCCAATTCTCACTTTTCGCTCGCCTACTATTCCATCGGTTGGTGCGAGAATTCGTGTGTAGTCAAGATTCGTCTGCGCGACTTTGAGCGCTTCTTGTTTGGCGTTGAGGTCAGCTTGGAGTTGCTGTTCCTGAGCATCCAAAACCGCACGCTGTTTGATCTGCGCTTCAACTTCCGCGGTCTTGCCCGATGATTGTGCTAGAGCACGAAGTCGTTCTGCTTGGCGCGATGCTACCCCGGCGTGGGTTTTTGAAACATCTGCTCGCCTGCTTTCGAGATAAGCTCGCGCCTGCGCTAATTCTGCTTTCCGGCTATCGAGGATGGCTGCAAAGCGTTCCTCATCCGCGACCACCTGCTCCAGTTTCTGTTTGGTGGCTGAGCCCATCTCAACCAGCGCCTCCTGGCGCTGTCTCTCCAGCCGAGTTCTTTCAGCGTCGGCTTGCGCGGCTGCGACGGCTGCTTCGGCATCAGGAATCTTTGCTTGAGCGGCTGCCAATGCGGCTTGGGCATTGTCTACGTCAGCCTCTGCGCCATTGATCGCTGCTCCGCTTTGGAGGATGTCAGCGCTGGCCGCCTGGATCCCGGTTTGTGCCTGCAAAATTCTCGTGTTCTGCAATTCTTTCTGTTTCGAATTGTTCACCAGAGCCGCCTGTGCCGCTTCCACGCCGGCTTGGGCCTGCGCAACCTGAGCCTTGAAGTCGTCGTCTTTCAGTTGCACTAGCAGATCGCCGGCCTTCACTCTCTGATAATCGGCGACTGCAACTTGTGCGACCGTGCCAGAAACCCGAGTACTTAACGGAGTAATATCCGCGCGCAAAAAAGCATCGTCCGTTCTTTGTGTGCTGCCGCCTCCCACGAAGCGATTCCAACCACCGGTAATCCCAAAAAGAATGCCGGCTGCCAACAAGAGGACCACGAGAGGGACTGACTTTTTGAGGCTAATTCGACGGTTCACGCTCGGATTATCTGCAGTGACGTTCGCAGGGCTCTTTTCGGCCGCCCCGGGTTCGCGAGTTGTAACGTCAACTCGATCGCCATTCGGTGAGAGAGGTTTCTTTGCCTCGGTTTGTTCTTCGACTACGCTCGTCTTCTTAATAGTGGCCGGTTCCGACATGCGTTTGTTCTCGTCAGCCATGCTATTTGTCCTCTCCGATTGCTTTCTCAAACTCAGTTTTGGCCGTCCAAAAAGCCAGTAAGGCGCTTTGATATCCGTGAGACGCTTCGGCCAGAGATGCTTGCGACTGGAGTACGTCCGACAACATCACTGCTTGATATTTGTAACGACCCGTTGTCACTCGCAAATTTTCTCTCGCTGAACTTTCCGCAACTCTGGCTACCCGAAGTCCTTGACCACTCTGCTGGAGCTTTCTCAACTTATCGCCAACATCGATCAGAACCTGATCTTCGGTCTCATTTAGTTCGTTCTTCGCCTGCTCGACCACTTTGTCTTTTTCGGCCAGTTGATGCTTCTTTCGACCCCAGTCGAAAAACTCCCAGCTCACCACGACGCCGACATTGGCGAAGTTTTTCGGAATCACCGGAGCGTAGTTCCGCGGAGTCAGGTAAACGAACCCAACACTTACATCGGGTATGTACTCGGATTTCTTAATGCGTCGGTCCAGTGTCGTCTGTTCTATAGCTAGTCTCGCCTGTTGCAGTTCAGGACGGCGCTCAACAGCGAGTCTTCTCGCGGCAACCAGGTCGGTTTCAAACGGTGTAAACTCTGGGACACCCGCCACTTCGAATGAAGTGTCTACAGCTCTCCCAAGCAGAGAGTTCAGTCGTTCTTTTTGCGTCGCCAACTGATTACTCAACTCAAGCTGTTCATACTCGACTTTAGCGAGTCGGGTTTGGACGACGAGTAGGTCCGCTTTAAGCGACACCTGCTGAATTACGTAATCGCCTGTTACCTTGTCCAACTCACGATATGACTTCAGGGCTTCTTCCACGCTGCTTAAGGCGCTGCTCGTTTGCAGAATGGAGTAGTACGTCTTCTTCACCTGATCAATCGTATCGTGCTGCTGCTGCCGCAGCTTCGCCTGGGCCAACTCGCGCGAGACTCTCTGTAATTTGATGTTAAGTCCGATTCGATATTGCTGCGTCAGCGGTTCAATAACTGAGGTGGCAAAGATTGCAGTAGGTTTACGGCGATCATTCAGTGTGAAGAAAGGTCCGAGACCGGGAAACACGTTGTTAGCGGGATTCGGGACCCGTAATTCGTTGTTCGCCAGATTGCCTGAAACGCTGGTGTACATATGCAACAACGGAAGGCGGTAGGTCTTGGCGGCCGAGATATTCTCATCAGTCCTCTCGACCTCTAGCTTTGCGATCTTCATTGCATGATTGTCGCTTAGAGCCAGGTTGATCGCTTGGTCAAGAAGAAGCGACTCGCCAGAGGCAGGCTCCGCTTGTTGAGCATGAACTACTCCCTGCGCCAAGAATACTAAGAGCAGACCGACAGCCGGGAGGTTCACTAGTCTCACAGGCATAAATTCCTCAATCTCCCATAGCCGCTCACCCAGAAACTCGGAGTTGGCCGTTTAGCATTCCTATCCGATTCATCATTAATGTGCTCACCTCACCTGACCTGAGGATTGTAGTAATCGGTGTAGTTGGCTTCTTTCCAAATTTCGCCAGAACCTGCTTGATTTTGCTTCACTTGCCTCTTCCGTTTTTTCTTTAGCCGTGAGGATGCTCTTAGGTGTTGCGCGCAGCACGCAGCCTTCGCAGTGTCCGGAAACTTGCGTTTGCCGCAACGCGATCTCAGGCGCGGAGGAACGCACAGAGCAAAATCAAGTAGGTCTGAGCAGTATTCGGGAAGAACCGCTGAGGCATGTAGGAACAATATTCCTGCTCTGATACATCCGCTCCACAGCGACCTGGAGAAAAGCACGCGTCGAGCGGGAAAGATTGAGACGAGGACGACGTATGAAGAGTGAAACGAAAAGACTAAAGGTTGTAATTATCGGCGGTGGCTTTGGCGGTTTGTCCGCCGCCAAGAAACTTTCGGGCAGTCCGGTTGATGTCACGCTTATCGATCGCAAAAATCACCATACGTTCCAGCCGCTCCTTTATCAGGTGGCTACTTCCGTCCTGTCAGCGGGTGAGATTGCGTCGCCACTGCGCCATATTCTGCGCCGCGCGCCGAACGTCGAAGTGATCTTAGGCGAGGTCGCGGACTTCGACGCCGATGCGCGGCGTGTCCTTTTAAAAGATGGATCGGAACTTAGCTACGACTATCTGATCGTGGCTGCCGGTGCACGCCACTCTTATTTCGGCCACGACGAATGGGAGCACGACGCGCCAGGCCTGAAGACCATTGAGGACGCGCTGGAGATCCGCCGCCGCGTGCTGCTCGCGTTCGAGCGCGCCGAGCGGGAGGCGTATCTGACCGGTCAACACGGGCCACTCAACTTCGCGATCATCGGCGGCGGGCCCACTGGCATTGAGCTGTCGGGAGCGATCGCCGAGATTGCACGCCAAGTTCTCGCCAGTGATTTCAAGGCGATAGACGCAACCAAGGCGCGCGTCATGCTCTTCGAAGGCTTGCCCCGTGTGCTGAGCGTCTACCCCGAGGATATATCCCGAAAAGCGGAAGAGCAGTTGAAAGAGTTGGGCGTCGAGGTGCGCACTAACAGCATGGTCACAGCAGTCGAGTCGAATCGGATCAAGGTCGGCGATGAATGGATTCGTACGAGCGTGACCTTGTGGGCTACGGGCGTTGCTGCCTCGCCGCTCGGCAAAAAACTCGCCGCGCAGGCTCAAGATGTGCAAGTCGACAGGGCTGGCCGCGTGCCCATCGCTCCGGACCTAAGCCTCTCCGGGCGTCGCGAGATTTTTGTCATCGGAGACTTAGCTTCGCTCAAGGATGCAAACGGAAAACCCGTTCCCGGACTTGGGGCGGCCGCGCTGCAAGAGGGCAGAACGGCAGCGTCCAATATTCTGCGTGACTTGCATGGCGAACCGCGCCTGCCGTTTAGGTATTTCGACAAAGGAAGCATGGCCACCATAGGGCGCAAACGCGCGGTGGCCCAGATCGGACGCTTGCACGTATCGGGTTATCTCGCATGGCTGATGTGGTTGTTTGTTCACCTCATCCTGCTTGTCGGCTTCCGCAACCGGTTAATGGTGATGCGCGAGTGGGTGTGGGCCTTCTTTACGCGCGAGCGCAGCGCGCGACTCATCACGGGCGAGACGGACACGCCGACCTGAAACGCACGTCGAATTGAAGCCCCCGACGCGATACGCGGAGATTTGCCAGTATGATGCCCGATGCGGTTGAGCTGACTGTGAAGATTTCGAAAATCCAAAAGAAATTTGACTGATTGAGAGGGCTGTCAATGGACTCAAATCTCTACGACCCTGCATTTTGGAGCCGGCTTCAGTTTGCCTTCACAATCATCTATCACTATCTGTTCCCGCAGCTCACCATGGGCCTGGCGGGCTTCCTCGTGTATTGGAAATGGCGCGCGCTGCGAACGGGTGATGAAAAATACAATCGGGCCGTCAGGTTCTGGGCGAAAATCTTCGGATTGAATTTCGCCGTTGGTGTGGTGACCGGCATTCCCATGGAGTTTCAGTTCGGAACTAACTGGTCTGAGTTTTCCAAGTATGCAGGTGGTGTAATCGGCCAGACGCTGGCAATGGAAGGTATGTTCGCGTTCTTCCTTGAAAGTGCGTTCATCGGCGCACTCATCTGGGGCGAGAAGCGGCTCGGTCCGCGTTATCACCTCCTCGCAGCGATCGGTGTTGCCCTGGGCAGTTGGCTGTCCGCTTTCCTCATATTAGTGACGAACGGTTTCATGCAGCATCCGGTGGGCTATCAGATCGAAGCCAACGGCACGCTCGGCATCGCAAGTCTAAGCGCCTACCTGTTAAATCCCTGGGCCTTGATACAGTTCGCGCACAATCAGATGGCCGCGCTCGTTACCGGAGCGTTCGTGGTTACCGCGGTGGGCGCCTTTTATGCGCTACGCGGAATCCATTCGACCCAGGCTGGCCTTTATCTGCGCACGGGAACCTTCGTGGGCTTAGTCGCCTCTTTACTCGTAGCGTTTCCCACAGGAGATCAGCAGGCAAAGATGGTAGGCCGCCATCAGCCGGTAACGCTGGCGGCGATGGAGGGCAAGTTCACTGGTGGACCGATGGCCGGTGTTGCCGTAATCGGTCAACCGAATATCGGGGCACGTCGCTTGGAAAATCCGATTGAGGTTCCTGGCGCACTCAGTTTTCTTGCCTACGGCACTTTTCAAAGTTACGTGCGCGGGCTGGATGAATTTCCCGAGGACCAGTGGCCGGACAATATTGAACTTTTGTATTACTCGTTTCACTTGATGATCACTCTGGGCACGTTGTTCATCATGCTAATGATGGTCGCGAATTTTCAGCGGTGGCGCGGACGATTGCAATCCAGTACCTGGCTACTTTGGGTTTTGATGCTGGCATTTCCTTTTCCCTATATAGCCAACACGTTGGGTTGGATGACTGCGGAGCTTGGCCGGCAACCGTGGTTAATCTACGGCCTCTTTCACACGCGTGACGGCTTTAGCAAGGTCGTAAGTAATGGCGACACGATTTTTACCTTGATTGGCTTCACCGGTCTGTATTTCGTGCTCGGCTTGCTGTTTCTATATTTGACTGGTCGAGAAATTGCGCATGGCCCCGATGGAGAAGTTGTTCCCGGTGCCGGCGAGGAGGTGATCGCATGATGATCGCGACGTGGTACGCCATTGTCAGCTTCATGCTGATCACTTATATCGCACTCGACGGCCGCAATTTCGGCGCGGGAATGCTCCATTGGTTTGTGGCCAAAACCCCGGAGGAACGACGACAAGTCATAGCGGCGATTGGACCGCTCTGGTCATGGCATGAAGTTTGGCTTGTTGCTTTTGGCGGCACTCTGCTCGCGATATTCCCAAGGCTCCTCGCTTCGGCCTTTGCCGGCTATTACCTCGCACTCTTTCTGATCTTATGGTGTTTCATCCTGCGCGGTATTTCGATCGAGGTGGGAGGCCACATCAACGATCGACTATGGCAAGGCTTCTGGGATTTCGTTTTCGTCGTCTCGAATTTCTTGTTGGCGATTCTGTTTGGGGCCGCAGCAGGCAACGTGGCGCGCGGCGTTCCGCTCGACGCTCAGGGCAATTTCTCGATGGCCTTTTTCACTGACTTTAAAACGTGCGGCTATGTGGGGTTGCTGGACTGGTACACAGTGTCGATTGCGATTTTCGCGATGGTCATTCTCGCCGCTCATGGGGCCACGTATCTCACTCTAAAAACGGACGGCGCGGTGAATTATCGGAGTTCGAGGCTCGCAAAGTATCTTTGGATGGCTGTAGTGCCGCTCTTCCTTTTGATCTCGATTGAGACTTTTGTGGTTCGCCCTGATCTGCCCGGGCACGCGGTCTACAACCCCTTTTGGTATCTAGGACTACTCTTAGTTGCTGCCTCGATAGTCACGCTAATATCCGGACTCTCAACTGGGCGGGAAAGGCGGGCCTTCGTCGGGTCGAAGCTCATGCTCGTAGGTTTATTGGTAACTGGGGCCGCAGCTATTTTCCCGGTGATGCTTTATTCCACCCTGGCTCCCGAAAATTCACTGACCGCTTACAACGTTGCAGCCGGCGTGAACTCTTTTCTGTTCGCGTGCATTTGGTGGCCACTCGGCTTCGCTTTGACAACCCTCTATTTTGTATTCATTTCGCGGCGCTATGCGGGAAAGGTGAGCGTAAGTCGCGATAGTCAGGGCACCTATTAATCTCGATGTGCTTGTTCAAATGCAGAGATGTCCCTCAAGCTCCAGCTGGCAAAACAAAAGATTCGAATGGCACTTCGAAATGCAAATGTCCCATGACTGAATACGTTTATGGGTATTGAAGGAATTTTAGGATGGACTCTGGATACATAACCGCCCTTGCCGCCCTCGGTGGCGCAGCACTAGGCGGTCTTACGTCGTTCGCGACCTCTTGGACCACCCTGCGCGTTCAAATGAAGGCGCAGCAAAGTGACAGCAGTAAGTCCAAACGACAAAGACTCTATAAAGCGTTCATAGATGACGCTGCCAAGACTTACGGTGATGCGTTGCTTCATGACAAGCTCGAAACAACTGGTTTGATTGACCTGCATGCGCTCGTCAGCCAAATGCGGATCGTGTCATCTCGGTCGGTTATTGAAAGCGCAGTCAAAGTCGTCAAGCTCATCACGGAGACTTACAGCCAGCCCAACAAGAGTCCCGACGAGATAGAGTCAATGATCAGCAACGGCAGCGTCGACATACTGCAGAGTTTCAGCGAAGTGTGCCGCGACGAATTTGAGCAGAGTCTTCAAATTTAATAGCGTCGGGTAGCGCGAAGTGTGTTCATTAGCGGCACTTCTGTTCAACGCGTGCAGGCTTGAAGATGGTGGCGTGACGGGGGAAAGACCAGCTACGCTATGTCGCGGGTGAAGATGCGAAAGCAACCTATGCATTGAGCATCCAGATTGGAGACGAAGCATCCCGCAAGGCCATGAACCAACAATTCTTTGGGAATTAGTACGCTGATTGTTGGATTGTAGAAGAAATCTGAGCTAAGGAGTTGATAATGAGTACTTCAGAGATTGTGCGACTCAAGAATGCAGTTACGGAAGCGGACCACGCCGCCGGACCCGGGAGCGCGCCAGTGACATTGGTGGAATACGGCAACTTCGAATGCATTCATTGCGGAACCGCCTATCCAGTGATAAAGGAAGTGCACAGACTCCTGGGCGACAATATGCGTTTTGTCTTTCGCCACTTTCCAACGGTTGGGAATCATCCGCATTCAATGCGCGCCGCCGAGGCGGCAGAAGCGGCCGGAGCGCAAAGCAGGTTCTGGGAAATGCATGATGAGTTGTTTGCCCATCAACAGGCTCTGGACGATCACGATCTCTTGCGATACGGCAAGCACATCGGCCTTAATGTTGAAAGATTCGGTCGCGACATGGCTGAGAATACATTTCTCAAAATTGTCGAAGCCGATTATAACCAAAGTCTTTTTGACGAGCATGTGACCGGTACTCCGACCTTCTACATTAATGAAGTGCGCTACACGGGCGCGACTGATGTCGAGAGTCTGTTAAGTGCAATCAAGCAAGCCGACTGGGAAGATCGCATCCAGTTGCCGAACAGGGCTAGGGGAATGCGAGGCGCGCTTCAACGGCTGCTACGCGGCGCAGTTAGCTGACTCAACGTGCCTGTTTTTCCAATCTGGCATCTAAAACAGTCTTACCTTGAGTCAATTCCCAAGTGGCCAACACGTGGACAAGAATAACTGCACGCGACGGGTACTTGATGGTAAAGGAATGGGAAAGAACCCGAAAACCCTCAAAATTTCTTGGTGGCTGCAACTTTAGAAAAGGCAATTACTTACGTTTTTGCCGGTAGTTCGATTCGCAATGCGTAGACCAGCGCATCCTCTGCTTCTCTGATAGCACTATTGCTGGCGCAAGCAGGCAGGGATCGTATTAGGTATTGGTTAACTAGAGGTGGTGCAAGACATGTCAAATGTGAAACATCCGTCGGTGATTAGAGTGGGCTTTTCTTGGGCTGTTCTAATTAATGACAAGCCTGTTTTGGGAGCGGCGAAGAGGCATAGGCCGTATTACGTAGACCCACCTTTGACGAACCATCACATTCATTTAAAAGGACTTCGCCAAGTGGTGGCGCCAGCCGGCGGAATCGTTTAAGATGCCGAGACTTACGAGTAGATTGGTGAGCTGCGTGGCTCGCGCGAACTCGTAACTCGTTGATAAGAAAGGGCTTATGTGACGCCCGCTTGGCTCAGCAATTGAGCAATCACTCGCAAGTGAAGCCTTTACAACTAGTTACAGACAGCCCGGAAAATTAGGTTGTGCTCTTTTTGGGCTGAAATAAATCAGCGCAGCAGGATTTGAAAACGCCGATACTGTCTTGCCCACGGCAGAAGTGGGCAGGGTCTTCCAAATCTTTGCGGGCGCAGTAGTTGACATACAAGGCACGACCGCTTCAAAAGAATCCTGAAGCAGCCCACAATGGACACTCTTCGCGACTTGTTTTTTAGCCCACGCAGAAATGCTCCGTTTCTTTCAACCGCTCCAGGCGCTTATAGGTTATCGCGGTTCCTTTTCCTCTTTTGTTGACCGGTTTTCGTTTTTATGAAGGCGGAAGGATGAAGGCCGTTGAAAACGACTGGACCCGACCTGGACCTCGGCGTTAACTCTCCGATTTCAGCCCTGAGTAGTACGCTAGCCGGCTTCTTGTGAGCGATGATTCACGCATGATCCTGAATTGGCACAAGCCTAAGGACAGGCAGAAAGCGGCTATTGATGCCGCACGTTCCTAAAGAGCGATCAAAAGAAAGACGAAGAACCCTAACATCCAGCCACCGGTTAGAAGTAACACCAGGATGACTTTCCAAAGGGGTTGGGTGTCCCCGCCAAAGGCAATGTGTTGCCGTATCTCGCGCCCACTTAACCGTCGCCAGAGCCAGTAGGTCGTGATGGGAGAGCCGAAGACAACCAAAGTCATAAAAGCCGTGCCCTGCAGCACAAAACCCAGGTCAACAAAGATCGCCATCAATACATATCCCACGAAATAACTCACGACGATGACAATGGGTGGCGCGAGCAAGGCAATGGGTGCTACCCACCTGCGACGCATGGATCCACAAGTTTCTCAACATCATTACTCCAGCCGGAAGCCCCCAATCAAATAAAATAAACGCAGACGCGCCGATTGCGCGGTCTCCGTATAACTTTCTTTCTGAGTTCACCAGATTCCGGCGTTCAAGAAAGTCCGTAGCGCCCGAGCGAACGCCCGGCTCCTCCGGGCCGCTTCCAGTCTGTGGCCCAGCAGCGGCATGAGTTTCCCCAACGAGAATTTTGACATGTTCAACGATCTGCAAAGAAAAGATTGCCAGTCATCATCGAAGGCAAGAAAGCGACTCGAATCTATCGAGGGAGGCAATACGCTTGAAAAGACATCCCGAGTTTGGTTGACGAATTTCTGATACACCTCGTTCAGCTTTGTCGCCTCTATATTCTGGGAAAAATACACCAGCACCTGGTTGGGCCTGAGGGTCTGGATGGTCTTCCTCATCTGCGAGAGGAAGCCCGCTGTTAGCCGATTATCGATTTGCAGGATCACGAGTGCCGATCGCCGCATGAGTTCGGTTGTTTCCGCCTGTAAGTCGTTGGTGATTGCGCGGCGGCGTCGAGAGATCCTGATTGCGATGGTTCCTCGCTGTATCCGAAGCTGGCAAACGGTCCCAGCACTTCAAAAATGGGGCTGAGGAGTTGCTCGTCATGCTGGCCTCAGAAAACATCTTATCCACGAGGCCCACGTCTCTTCTCGATTTTGCTTTTCGGTTTCGAACGATCGAAGATGAAGCACCGGCGCCCGATTGGGCTGAAGTGCGAGCGATTCTTCAGCCGTCAGTGAGCATTTCCTCTTTCCCGGAAGAATGAGGCCAATTCCCGCAAGGGCCAAGACCCAGCGACGTTGAATTAGCAGCAAGCCCGGCCCCCAATCCTCCGTCGAATAGAAAAGGAAAAAAAGTCCTACCAGCGCATAAAGACCGCCAACCTGTAACAGCGTGCCCTGCGCTATTTTGAAACGGGACGCCCAGGATCCCTTCAGAATCCCGTCAGTTGGCACCAGCAGGATCAGAATCAGGCCAATTGGCACCCCATGTCGCAGCACCGACGCTGGGGCGCGAACAAAACTAAACAATCCAAAACCAAACAAGACCAATCCGGCAAGAAGTAAGCTGACGGAAACGACGAACTTTGATCGCGGCGACTGAAATCGATGCTGAAATCTGTGAACATGAACCCGGAATCTGCGCCAACGAATCCACGAAGGACTTGCTGCTAACCCCGACTCCCCAGCGCCTCCGACAGCGCCAAACGCAAACGTGAGATAGATGCCTCCAACGGCGAATAGAAGGCCAAGGTATAAAAACAAATGCAGGAGAAGACGAAATGTTGCATCGATAAAGAACTTACAAAACGGCCTCTCCTCAGTTGCGGACTTATTGCGGACTTTTCCTAGGGAGGGGGTTCGAATCCCCGCTGCTCCACCAATAACACTCTACGGTTCAATAACTTACAGGCGCAACTCCTCAAGACCCAGTTCTCTCAAGTGGCCAATACCTGGCCAAAAAAAACAGCAACAGATGGTAGAAAACGGTAGAGAATGGGAACTCGTAGGAAAACTCTTAGATACTCGGCGACTCCAACTTACAGAAAACAAAGTTCTTAAGTTGTTATGGTGTAATGCGGAGGGCAGGCGTCCTTTACGCTTACCATCAAACATCTGAACTAGATTCACGATTTGCTCCGCTTGCACACGGATGTGTTGTGAACCCGTTCGCTGAAGACGCACTCTGGATTTGTTTGAGATGCCAATTCGGCATCTCAAACCGAAGATTGATAACGTGAGTTAAGTGTGCCAACTGCCAACCGTTAGTCTTGGCCCATGTGGCTTCAGCACTCGAACATTCGGTGGTCGCACGGTCCAGCTCACTAGATCAACGTTCGGAGTTTCAGCTTGAGGTGTAAGTCTTTGGGCCTCGGCGGATTGTCAGGTTGTAACCTCTGACATTCTGGTAAATGGCCGGGGTTCCCGGCCGAGTTACACATTTGCTCCAGCGGTGGCAATGGCTTCGGCATCAGGAAAGGGTCGCATCCGATCGCGGAATAGCCGACGAGTCTGCAAGAGTGGTTGGCCGATCTTCAGTTCCTTCCGAAAACCGTGCTAGAAAACCAGCAAAGCAAGCGCAATGATATGACAATCGCATAATTCGACAATTCGATTCACGGGTACAATCGGGCTTCGTTCCTTTCACCTGTCTGTAACAATCGAGGCTTGAACATCGATGCGGAGTCAGAACATGGCGCGGCTGCTAGTTGGCACACTACTGCTCCATTGTGTGGCGCTTAGCCAAACCCCGCGACCCGCGTCAGGTCAGCCAGCCGCGACATCAACGTTCACGCATTCTTTCGATAGTACCGTTCTGCCGTTCGTAACTAAGAACTGCTACGAATGTCACAACGCTACGCGGAAGGCCGGCGGCATGGATTTGAGGTTGCTTGGCACGGCGGATTCGATCGCGCCCCACCGCGCGACATGGGAGAACGTCGTGCGCAAGGTGAGCAACGGAGAGATGCCGCCGGAATCGAGACCAGTGCCGAACGAAGGTGAATTGCAGGCAGCGATGGGCTGGCTCAAGAATGAGTTCGAGCGACTTAATAAGTTGGTGGTTCCCGCTGCGGGACGGGTCACGGCCAGGCGTTTGAACCGGGCTGAATACAACAACACGGTGCGCGACCTCTTGGGGGTTGATAGCAATCCGGCTGACGCCTTTCCGCAAGATGACTCAGGGTATGGCTTCGACAATATCGGCGATGTGTTGTCGTTGTCGCCGGTGCTGCTGGAGAAGTATCTGAGTGCCGGTGAGAAGGTGGCCCGCGCTGCGATATTCGGTCCCGAGAATCTGAAGCCGACCCTGGTTCGCTACCAACCTCCCTATCGCAAGAAATCAGATGGCGACGTCATTCGCTTTGATGGGCCGCAGAATTACACGCTGTCGAATTATGACGTCACCGGGTTAGCGACGCCGATGTCGATTCACTTGACGCATCGCTTTCCCGTCGATGGCGAGTACCTTTTCAGAGTGACGCCGGAAGGACGCCGCCCCGGCGGATCGGATCCAGTGAAGGTAGCTTTGTGGATCGACGGCAGAGTCGCGAAGGTCACCGAAATAGACGCGACAGATCTGGAAGGACAGACACGGGAGTTCCGTCTGAAAATGGCGGCCGGAGAGCGCTGGCTGGCCGTCTCCTTTCTCCGTCAGTTTGAAGGATTGCCGGCGAAGTATGTCGCGTTGAATCCTTCAACGCGACCAATCCCGCCGCCTGAGCCACCGCCAAAGCCGCCCGCGAACGCAACTCCTCAGGAGAGAGAGGCGTTTCAAAAGAGAATAGAAGCGCGTAAGGGCCGGATCGAGCCGGCAGATGGTTTTCGTATTAACTTCCTGGAGATCGGCGGGCCATATGACTATGCCAAGGGTCCCGCAAACGAGAGCTTGAAGAAGGTCTATTCGTGCGGGCACCTGGATGGCCAACACAAACCTGGATGCGCCCGAATGATTGTCGTCGATCTGGCCCGACGTGCTTACCGGCGTCCAGTGACCCCGAGTGAAGTTTCCCAGCTCGTCAGGTTGATCACGCTGGCGCGGCAGCAAGGCGATTCCTTTGAAGAGGGGCTCAGCCTGGCGGTGCAGGCCATGCTGATCTCGCCGCACTTTCTCTTTCGTGTCGAAAGAGATCGCCCCTCGGTTCAAGCTGCGCACACCGCTGCCGCATATCCGATCAGCCAACATGAACTGGCTTCAAGGCTCTCTTATTTCTTGTGGTCGAGCATGCCTGATGAGCAATTGTTCCATTGCGCCGACCAGCAACTTTTGCGCAGACCAGCGGTGCTTGCCGGGCAAGTGCGGCGCATGTTGCAAGACCCGAAGTCGCGCGCCCTGGTCGAGAACTTCGGTGGACAATGGCTGGAATTGCGCCGGCTCGAATCGGTTAGTCCTGATCGTGATCGCTTTCCCGACTTTGAGGATTATTTACGGCAGTCAATGCGGCATGAGACGGAGATGTTTTTCGCGAGCATTGTGCGGGAGGACCGCAGCATCATGGATTTTCTTGACGGGAATTATACGTACGTCAACGAAAGAATAGCGCAGCTCTATCATCTGCCTGGAGTGGTCGGGCCAGAGTTCCGGCGAGTTGATCTGACTGGCAACAAACAGCGAGGGGGAGTTCTAACGCATGCGAGTGTTCTGACTGTGTCGTCCTATGCGACGCGAACGTCGCCCGTCTTGCGTGGGCAATGGATACTGGAGAACTTTCTCAACGCGGCTTCACCACCACCGCCACCGAATGTCCCGAACCTTAATGAAGCGGCCATTGGCACGGCTGCATCTCTCCGGAAGCAGATGGAGCAACATCGTCAAAATGCGACTTGCGCTTCCTGCCATGCTCGCATGGACCCGCTCGGGTTCGGGCTGGAGAACTACGATGCGATTGGGGCCTGGCGGACCGAGGACGGAAAATTTCCGATCGATCCTTCCGGAGTGCTCCCCGACGGTAGAACCTTCAAAGCACCGCACGAACTGAAAGCAATTCTGAGATATGATCGCAATGCTTTCGCTCAAGGCCTGACCGAGAAGTTACTCACCTACGCGCTCGGACGCGGCCTCGAAACATATGATAAGCCGGCGGTGACAAAGATTGCCGGCAGCCTGGCCCATGATGATTATCGCTTCTCCAGTCTGGTGATGAATGTTGTCAGTAGCGTGCCCTTTCAAATGCGTGGAGCAAAAGGTAAATGAAACGACTCCCAAGACGGACATTTCTTGGAGGGATAGGAACTCTCATTGCATTGCCAGTTCTGGACGCGATGCTGCCGGCGTTTGCGTCGGCGAAAGAAACCGCAGCTCTAGCAAAAGCGCCGACGCGAATTTCCTTCAACTACATTCCGAACGGCGCGATCATGGAGCATTGGACTCCCAAAGGTGTGGGACAGAATTTCGAGTTCACCCGCATCCTCAAGCCGTTGGAAAACTTTCGTGAAGACCTGCTGGTGCTCTCGAAGCTGGCCCACCATCAAGCCAACGAGTTGGGCGATGGCGGTGGTGATCACGCTCGCGCGGGCGCATGTTTCTTGACCGGCATTCATCCGCGCAAGACGGCTGGTGCTGACATCTCCGCTGGCATTTCCGCAGATCAAATCGCAGCGCAACAGCTGGCCGCCAACTCGCTGACTCAGACCAGGCTGCCGTCGCTCGAGTTGGGCTGCGAAGATTCCCGCACCGTCGGCAATTGTGATTCAGGCTACAGCTGCTCCTACACGAACAGCATTTCATGGCGCGGGCCCGCCACGCCCATGCCGCCTGAGACGAATCCGCGCGGCGTCTTCGAGCGACTGTTTGGCAGCGGCGATGTCAGTCTGGATTCAGCCACGCGCGCGCGTCGCACTCTCTATCGCAAGAGCATTCTCGACCTGGTGCGTGGTGACACCCAGCAACTCGTCAAGACTCTTGGCCCCAATGATCGCCGCAAGATTGATGAGTACCTCTCAGCGGTCCGTGAGATTGAGCAGCGAATCGACAGTGCGGAAAACAGCAACCACGAGTTACAGCCAACGATGGAGAAGCCCGACGGTATTCCGATCGCTTTCTCGGAATACCTGAAGCTCATGTACGACCTGCAGGTCATGGCCTTTCGATCTGATCTGACGCGTGTGACAACGTTGATGGTCGGTCGCGAAGGCAGTGTTCGGGTCTATCCTGAAATCGGCATTGCCGATCCGCACCATCCGCTAACGCATCATCGTAACAACCCCGCGATGATTGAAAAGATTGCGCAGATCAACTGCTTTCATGCGCAGCTCTTTGCATATTTTCTAGATCAGCTTAAGTCCATTCCGGATGGCGACGGGTCCCTGCTCGATCACTCGATGATTGTCTATGCGAGTGCGATCAGCGATGGCAATCAACACCTTCATGAAAACCTGCCGGTGTTGCTGGCCGGTCGCGCGAACGGTGAGCTAAAACCCGGTCGGCACATCGTCTATCCGGACAAGACACCGATGGCCAACCTGTACCTGTCGTTGTTGGATCGGCTCGGTGTGCACACCACGGCCATCGGCGACAGCACCGGCCGACTTGAGCACCTCAACGAGGCATAGAGAATGACTGCTCCAAAACGGCTCGTGTTCTTCGTCATCGCTCTTTGTCTGTTGGCTGGCTCCCTAGTTGTTTCGCGGGTCGGAGCTGAGGGTCAAAAAAAAAGAGCAGTAACGGCAAAGCGTAGGGTTCTCGAATACGACGTGCGTGAGTTCGGGGCTAAGGGCGATGGCCAGACGCTCGACACCGACGCCATCAACAAGACTATTGAAGCTGCCGCAAGCGCGGGCGGGGGCACGGTGCGCTTTCCCGCCGGCGCCTATCTGAGTTTTTCCATCCACCTGAAAAGCAACCTCACGCTGTATCTCGATCAAGGGGCTACCATCGTCGCCGCCGATCCGCAGGAGGCCAAAGGGAACTACGACATGTACGAGCCGAATGAATGGGACCAGTACCAGGACTTTGGCCATAGCCATTGGCAGAACAGTTTGATTTGGGGAATCGGACTGGAGAACGTTGCCATCCTCGGACCGGGCCTGGTTAACGGCAAGGGTTTGACGCGCGGCGGTCCCAGACTGCGTCGGCCGGTTCAGCCTGGAGACCGGCCCGCCAGTTTGGGCGATCGCCCAGCCAGCACTTCGGCGCCGTCTCCCTCCCCGCCGCCGGGAAGCACTCAGGCAGCGCCGGATAGTTTCGGCAACAAGACGATCTCGCTCAAACTCTGCCACAACGTGCTGCTGCGCGACTTCTCGATCTTGAATGCCGGGCACTTTGGTCTACTGGCTACGGGGGTGGACAATCTCACGATTGACAACGTCAAGGTCGACACTAATCGAGATGGCTTTGACATCGATTCTTGTCGCAACGTGCGTATCTCGAATTGCAGTGTTAACTCGCCCAATGACGATGCGATTGTGCTCAAGAGTTCCTACGCCCTCGGTTACGCCCGCGCAACTGAGAACGTGACCATTACCAATTGCCTCGTCAGTGGCTACGATATCGGCTCGTTGTTGGATGGTACGTTCAAGCGCAACGTGAAGCAGGCGCCGGACCGCGATGGACCAACCGGGCGCGTCAAGTTCGGCACCGAATCAAATGGCGGCTTTAAGAACATCACCATCTCAAACATTGTTTTTGATCACTGTCGCGGGCTGGCGCTGGAGACGGTTGACGGCGGGCTGCTCGAAGATATAAGCATCAGCAACATCACCATGCGCGACATTGTAAACTCCCCGATCTTTCTGCGTTTGGGAAGCCGCATGCGAGCGCCCGCGGGCACGGCGATCGGCCAACTGCGGCGCGTCCAGATTAGCAACGTGGTGGTCTATAACGCCGACCCTCGCTATGCTTCAATCATCAGCGGCATCCCGGGCCACGACATCGAAGACGTGAAGCTCAGCAACATCCGCATCTTCTATCAAGGCGGCGGCACGCTGGCACAGGCGGCGCTGTCTCCGGCCGAGAAGGAAGCGGGCTATCCTGAACCTTCAATGTTCGGCGACACTCCCGCGTACGGCTTTTTCATACGTCACGTAAAGGGCATCGAGTTAGACAATGTCGAGGTCAGCTACGCGCAGGAAGATCTGCGCCCTGCCTTCGTCCTCAACGACGTAAACGGTGCGGACTTTTTTCACGTTAAAGCCCAGCTGGCGAAAGATACGCACGCCTTCGTGTTGCAGAATGTTTCTGATTTCAGCACTTACCAATGCAAAGGCGTGCCGGACATGCGGCTTGAGCGCGTGGAACAGAAGAAGTTTTAGCAAGTTGCCGAAAAACCAATTCGGAGACCAATATGAATTCAGTGCTGCGATTGCTCGTCCGCTTGATTGTCGCGCTGGCATTTTCGACTCTGGCCGTGTCGTATAGTCCACCAAAGAGTGCGCGGGCAAAGTACAACTTCAATTCCGGCTGGAAGGTGCTGGTCGGCGACCCGACAGCCGCGCAAGCAGTGGACTTCGACGACGCCGGCTGGAAGGATGTGACTACGCCCTACGCCTGGAACGAAGACGACGCGTTCAAAAAGAGCATCCACGACTTGCCTACTGGCATCGCCTGGTATCGCAAGCACTTCAAACTCCCGCCTCAAAGCAACGGCCAGAAGATCTTCCTGGAGTTTGAAGGCATCCGGCATGGTGGCGAGTTCTACCTCAACGGCAAGTTCGTCGGGCGGCATGAGAACGGGGTGATGGCGTTTGGTTTTGACATCAGCGACCAGGTGAAACCCGCGCGCGAGGAGAACGTCCTCGCCGTGCGCATTGATAACGCATGGGATTACCGCGAGAAGGCTACCAATTCGACCTACCAGTGGAGCGACAGAAATTTCTACACCAACTACGGCGGCATCAACAAGAACGTCTACCTTCACGTTACTGATAAGCTCCATCAGACGCTGCCCCTCTACTTGAACCTCGGCACGACGGGCGTTTACGTTTATGCGCAGGACTTTGATATCAAGGGCAAGAGCGCGAAGCTCACCGCCGAGTCCCAGGTAAAGAATGAATCCGGCGCGGCTCGCACCTTCAGTTACGAAGTCGGCATTGAAGACCCGAACGGCAAGATCGTGAAGACGATTAGCGGCGGGCGATACACGCTGGCTCCGGGTGAAACCAAGACAGTCAGCGCCAGCGCTCGCGTCACCGGTCTGAATTTCTGGAGTTGGGGTTACGGCTACCTCTACAACGTCTATACCTCGCTGATGGTTGGTGACCTATCGGTCGACACCGTCAGAACGCGCACCGGTTTTCGCAAGACTGAGTTCGGCCAGGGACTGGTAAAGCTGAATGACCAGGTTATTCAACTCAAGGGCTACGGCCAGCGGACCACCAACGAATGGCCTGCGGTGGGGCTGTCAGTGCCGGCGTGGCTGAGCGATTTTAGTAATCGTCTGATGGTTGAGAGCAATGCCAATCTCGTTCGCTGGATGCATGTGACGCCCTGGAAACAAGACGTCGAGTCGTGCGATCGGGTGGGCTTGATTCAGGCAATGCCCGCCGGTGATTCGGAAAGAGACGCAACCGGCAGGCAGTGGGAGCAGCGAGTCGAAGTGATGCGCGATGCGATCATCTACAATCGCAACAACCCGAGCATTCTCTTTTACGAATCCGGCAATAAGGGTGTGAGCGAAGATCACATGCGCCAAATGAAGGCCGTGCGCGACCAGTACGATCCGTTTGGCGGACGTGCCGCCGGCGCGCGCGAGATGCTCAATAGCAAGGTCGCCGAGTACGGCGGCGAGATGCTCTACGTCAACAAGAGCGCCACCACACCGTTCTGGGCGATGGAGTATTCCCGCGACGAGGGCTTGCGTAAGTATTGGGATGAGTACTCGCCCCCCTTTCACAAGGATGGTGATGGCCCGCTTTACCGAAATCAGGATGCCCGTGTCTACAATCGCAACCAGGATTCCCACGCCATCGAGAACGTGGCCCGCTGGTATGACTACTGGCGGGAGCGGCCGGGCACAGGCGCGCGAGTCAGTTCGGGTGGCGTGAACATAATTTTCTCGGACACGAACACCCACTTCCGCGGTGCGGAGAACTATCGTCGCAGCGGTGAGGTCGATGCGGTCCGCATCCCCAAGGACGGATTCTTCGCCCATCAAGTGATGTGGGACGGCTGGGTGGATGTCGAACATCAGCGCATGCACATCATTGGCCATTGGAATTACCAGCCAGGAACCAGGAAGAACATCTACGTCGTGTCGAGCGCCGAGAAGGTTGAGTTGTTCGTCAATGGCGTGTCGAAGGGGTTTGGCGAACCGAGCAATCGGTTTCTTTTCACCTTTAAGGACATCAAGTGGCAGGCCGGTACAATCCGCGCGGTGGGTTACGACGCGAGGGATCGGAAGGTCAATGAAGCCGTCAAGAAGACTGCCGGAAAGCCGTTCGGCATTCGCCTAACGACCCATGTCAGCCCCAAAGGCTTGCGCTCTGATGGCGCTGATTTGGCCTTAGTCGATGTCGAAGTAATTGACGCTGAGGGAAACCGCTGCCCGACGGCTTTGAACCTAATCAAATTCAGCCTTTCCGGTCCATCTGAGTGGCGAGGTGGCATCGCCCAGGGGCCGGACAATTACATCCTTTCCAAAGAACTGCCGGTCGAAGGCGGTGTGAATCGGGTCATTGTTCGCTCTGCGCGGCAGGCCGGCAAGATCATCCTCAACGCGGCCGCGGAAGGCCTCAAGCCGGCGACCGCTAAGATCGTCTCTCAGCCCGTAGTTGCGGCTGACGGCTTGTCGCTTGAGATGCCCGATGCCGGGCTTTCGTCCAACCTGGGCCGGGGGCCGACGCCTCCAGCGGCGCCTCTCGTTTTGACACGCAGGCCGGTGGCTATCGTGCGCGCCGCAGCCGGATCCAATGCGGATCAGGTGACGAAGACCCTCGACGATGATGAGACCACCGACTGGTCCAGCGACGGTATGCTCCAGACGGCGTGGATCAAGTACGAATTCGAGCGGGCAGTTGACATCGATGAGGTGGTCATCAAGTTCGTCTCGTGGAGAACGAAGGCATACCCCATCCGTATCACGGTGGATGACCAGGTGGTCTTCGCTGGTCCAACATCGCCGAGCCTCGGCTATGACACGATCAAATTCCATTCGGTGAGCGGTAAGAGTTTGAAGATAGAACTCACCGGCTACGTCCGCAACAGAGATGCTTTCGGGAATATTGTGGAGCTGGCCGCGACGCCAAACCCACAGTCCATTGCGAGCGCCAAAACCGGACAAGCGACACTAGGAATTGTGGAAGTGGAGATCTATCAGCCACCCATCAGATGACCTTTAGGAAAAGACAACCCGCTCGTCGGCAAGCAGATTTGACACCGGAATCCGATTCTTCAAAGGAAAGCATGAGAACCGTTTTTGGAAAGCGATTCACAGTCTGTGCGTTCGTGCTTGTTTTTGTTCTAAGCGGCTTCTGCTCTTCAGGGACCGCGCAGACAAGAACCATCAATGAGCTTCAACGTTCGTTTGAGCATCCACCCGATGACGCCCGGATCATGGTGCGTTGGTGGTGGTTTGGTCCGGCAGTGACCAAGCCGCAGCTCGAACGTGAGATGCGTTTGATGAAGGAAGGCGGCATCGGCGGCTTTGAGGTACAGCCTGTTTATCCGGTCGTTCTTGATGACGTGAACGCGGGCGTCAAGACCTTGCCATTTCTCTCCGATGAGTTTATCGACGCGCTACGCTTCACATCTGAGAAGGCGCGCGAGTTAGGTTTGCGCTTCGACCTCACGCTTGGCAGCGGCTGGCCTTTCGGTGGTCCATCGGTTCCGCTCAGCGAGGCTGCCGGTCGTTTGCGTTACGAGCATGTGAAGGTCAGCGCCGGTTCGACTCGGGTCAAAGTTCCGGACATCGGCGTGGCAGAAAAGCTACTGGCGGTCTATCTCGCAGAAACGAAAGGCGAGGCCATCGCGCCCGAGAGCCTGCGCGAGATCACCGACATCAAGGACGGCGCGGTATGGCTTCCCGCCGGATTGGCAAGCGCGCATGAATTGCTATTCTTTATTTCCGGCCGCACCGGAATGCAAGTTAAGCGTCCGGCAGTCGGCGCCGAAGGGTTCGTGCTTGATCATCTTGACCGCAAAGCCACCGAGAATTATTTGAAGAATGTCGGCGACCGTCTAATGCAAGCGTTTGCGGCCAAAGGGGCAAACCGTCCGTACTCGATCTTCTGCGACAGCCTCGAAGTCTATGGCCAGGATTGGACGGCTGACCTGCTTGATGAGTTTCAAAAACGTCGTGGCTATGATCTCAAGCCCCATCTACCGGCGCTGGTGATGGACGTCGGCTCTGACACTTTGAATATCCGGCACGACTGGGGATTGACGCTGACTGAGTTGCTGAACGAACGATTCCTGACGCCGATACACGACTGGTCGAAGAAGAATCAAACGCTGTTTCGCATGCAGAATTACGGCGTTCCCGCGGCGACTATTTCTAGCAACGCCTACGACGATCTGAGTGAAGGCGAAGGCTCGCAGTGGAAAGTTTTGCGCGCCGCGCGTTGGGCTTCTTCCGCGAACCATTTGTACGGGCGGCCAGTGACATCTTCCGAGACGTGGACGTGGCTTCACTCTCCTGCATTCAGGGCGACGCCGTTAGATATGAAAGCAGAAGCGGACCGGCACTTCCTCCAGGGGATCAACCAATTCATCGCGCACGGTTGGCCGTACACTGCGCCAGGCGTTGAATATCCGGGTTGGCGTTTCTATGCCTCGGCAGTCTTTAACGAGAAGAATCCATGGTGGCCGGTCATGCCGGATGTGACTTCGTACCTGCAACGGCTCAGTTACTTATTACGGCAGGGACAACCGGCCAACGATGTGGCGTTGTATCTCCCGAACGATGATGGCTGGGCGCATTTCACCAGTGGGAACACCCAGATGATCGAACTGCTGCGCGAGCGGGTCGGACCGAATGTGATACCGAAAATTCTTGAGTCGGGATACAACCTCGACTTCTTTGACGACGGTTCGCTCAAGCAAGTCGGTCGCGTCGACAAAGGTTCGCTGGTCATGGGTGGAAACAAATACAAGATCGTGATTCTTCCCGGGGTCGAGCGCATCCCGGTTGTAACGTATCGCAAGCTTGAAGAGTTCGTGCGCGGCGGCGGCATTCTGATCGCTACGCGCCGCATCCCGGAACTTCCACCGGGCCTGAAGGCGACGGACGCCGAAACCGCGGAAGTGCTCGGAATCTCGCGCCGACTTTTTAGTGAATCGACTTCGCCTGCGTACTTAGTGACGGATGAAGCAGCTCAACTCGCTGGCAAGCTAAACAGCATATTGGTTCCGGATGTCGCGCTCTCGCCAGCGGTAGCTGACATTGGCTTTGTTCATCGCAGTACGGTGGATGCGGAGATCTACTTTTTGGCTAACACTTCTAACGCGCGCCAGAATGTGAAAGGTACATTTCGCCAACAAGGGCTGAAGCCTGAATGGTGGGACCCTTTCTCCGGCAGCGTCACACTCGCGAGTGTTGTCGCGACAGTTGCGGCAGGGACGACAAAAGTCTCGATTGATTTTGAGCCGTACGGATCGCGCGTGCTGATCTTCACGAAACGCACGGTGTCGAGCACCCCAATGAATAACCCCGCCGCAGCGCAGGAGCCAATTGATTTGAGCACTGGCTGGCGTGTGTCTTTCGGCGCGAATGGGCCTGTGGTGCAAATGGATAAGCTTCGCTCGTGGACTGATGACGCACAGACGCGCTACTTCTCAGGCGTTGCTACTTACGAAAGGCAAGTCATAGTTCCTGACAACCTGTTGCAAAACGGTTTGCGTGTTGCGTTGGATTTCGGCGAGGGTCGAGCTGATGAATCTCGACCCAGCCGCTCCGGGATGCAGGCGATGTTTGAAGGGCCGATCCGCGAAGCAGCACTGATCTATGTCAACGACCAACGCGCGGGCTCGGTTTGGTGTCCGCCGTATGCGCTGGACATCACTCGGTTGCTGCGACGCGGCGTGAACAAGATTCGCGTCGAGGTCAGCAACACGGCGATCAATTACATGGCCGGGCATAGCCTGCCGGATTATCGCTTGCTGAATTTACGTTACGGCGAGCGGTTCCAAGCGCAGGAGATGGAAAAGGTGCAACCCGTCGCTTCGGGCCTGTTCGGGCCGATCCGCCTGGTCTCAACTCGGTAGCTTACTGCTTCGCAACTGAGGGTGTGTCGACGTTCGTGTTGTTTGAGGTTCGAACCGCCAGCCCGTCGCGGGTTTGCAGTTTGACGTTGGTCATACTCCAGTCTGGGGCGAATTCGATCACGCCGGCCGCCTCTCCCTGCGCGTTCACGTTGATCCATTTCACATTTCTGATCACCTTGTCCGGCAGGCCGGTGGCGGAGAATATCTGCCGCGCGCCAGTGACCTCGACATCTTCGATTGTGATATTGCGAAACTCGCAAAGTCCTCGCTCCGGAGGCAACACCGGCGTCGCCAACACCACCCAGTGCCTGGGAATGTTTTGGATGCCAGGGGGAATCGTCGCGTAGCTGAAGCTCGGGTTCCAATCCAGGGTGAACGTGAACGGCAGTCGCACCTTGTCCAGCTTCAGACCGCGAATCAGCACGTCGGACACAAAGCCGCCGCGCGTCTTGGCAGACTTGAAACGGATCCCTTCGTTAGTGCCAATCCCGCGGTTGTCGTAGGCAACCACCATCCGGATGCCTCCGGAAGTTTCGCTCCCGAATGAGAGCACGCCACCGCCTGACCTGATGGTGTTTTGTCGAATCACGATGTATTCCGTTGGACGATTCACGCGGAGCCCGTCGGAATCGCGTCCGGCTTTGAGGCAAATATCATCGTCGTTGTTGTCGATGTCGCAGTTCTGCACCAACACGTGATCGGAAGAGTCGATATCAACTCCGTCGGTGCTCGGGCCTTTGTTGTCGCTGATCTGGCGGCGTCCACGGTCACATGATCAGAATAGACAACCTGCACGGTCCAGAAGCCGGACCGCTTCAGACTCAGGTTTTCCACGGTGACATCGGCAGCTTTCCAAATGACCATCAGGCGTACGCGCTCAGCGTCATAGTCCGAGGCCCACCGCAACCCGCGTGGTTCGTAGTCCTCGCGCCGCAGTTTCCAATATTTCGCCCACCACTTCTCCCCATGGCCGTCGATGGTCCCGCCGCCGGAAATTTTGACGTTCCTTTGCCCGTTCACATTGATCAGCGCGGCGGGCCAGTTCATCTCGATGCCTGAAATTCTGGTCGCGATGGAAGGGTAGTCGGAATCTTCCTGACTACCGAGGAGCGTGACGCCCTGATCGATGCGCAGGTGAACGTTGCTCTTTAGAAAAATGGCCCCCGTGAGATAGGTTCCGGGTTTGAAGCTAATGAGACCGCCGCCCGCTTTCGCACAGGCGTCAATCGCTTTCTGGATCGGCTGAGTGGAGTTCGTGACGCCGTCCGGCACAGCTCCATATGCATTCGCGGGAAACGTCCTGCGCCCGCCGGGTGAACGCCGCGCACCCACCTGGTCCACCCAGGCGGGCAGCGCATCCGAACGCAAAGGAAATGTTGCCTGACCAAGTGCTGGTCCAACGAAATAACAACTTGCCAGGAATAAGAAACAAGGTAACTTCCATCTGCGGGCTGCCGTTCCCATTTTCCCCTCCGTCGCAACCTGCCTTACCGTACTGACGTTCCTATCCCTCTATTTTTTTCATGGTCTGGGTGGCGCCGTCGAGCCCCGCTTGACTAGATAGGTCGGAATGCGAACTTCCTTGCCCTGTGCGCCTGGCTGCGCAATATTCTTCATCAATGCTTCTACGGTTCTGCGGCCGAGCTCAGCACGCGACAGGCAGACAGTAGTCAGCGCTGGCTCGCTCAATTCAGCGAATGCTGTGTCGTCGAAGCCGATGAGTGAAATATCGCGCGGAATTGACAGACCGGCCTTGCGCATTTCTTTCATCAGCCCGAACGCCATCATGTCATTGGCTGCCAGGACGGCCGTTGGCAACTCTGCAGCTGCCAGGATTTCGATGGCCGCCCGCTGGCCACTTTCAAATCTGAAGTCGCCTTCGTAGACGGCCGTCCTGGCGTTCGGCACGTGCCGGGCGACCGATTCGAGAAAAGCATCACGCCGCACATTGGTCCCATCGGGCTTGTCAGAAGCGGCGACGTGAACAATATGTCGATGGCCAAGCGAGGCCAGATGCGCCACAGCTTCATCGACTCCAACGGCGTAGTCGATGACAACGTTACTCATGTGCTCGCTCACCTTGTCCAGGTTTTGACTGACCACAGAGATGTTTCTTCCAATCAGTTCGTGAATCAGACCCGGATCGAGTTTAGCGGTCATCAGGGCCACGCCCGCTACCTTCAGCCCGATCAGACGCCGCACGTGATCGGCGGCCCGATGAGGGTCATAGTTTGTGTTGAGCAAGACGGTATTATAGCCGCGCTCAAACGCGTTCATTTCAAAGCTCTTGACGAGCTCGGGAAAGAGCGGGCTAGCAAAGTCCGAGGACAAAAGGCCGATGATCCTGGTGCGTCCTGATGCTAATGAGCGAGCCTGAGCATTCGGGTAATAGTTGCAGCGCTCGATTGCGTCCAAGACGCTCGCACGTGTTGTTGCGGCCACTCTCTTCGTTTCATTGATGACATTCGAGACTGTGGCAGTCGATACGCCTGCCGCGCGCGCCACGTCATCGATTCGCGTCGCTTTAGCCCTGTCGGTTTTCTCGCGCGTCACTGCCACTAGGTCACCGCCGCGCGGTGCTTCTTCAAGGTCGATACTAATCATGATGGTCGCAAAAAAGCAGGACGCTCATCGAGCCGAGCGGGAACTTTCCCTAGCAAACGCTTAACTAATTACGCCCAAGCTGAATGCGGCTGATCGTAATTTACGAACGGACCTTTGTCATTGGACGGCTGTCATTGCGGACCCTATGCACACCGCAAAGCGCTATGCGAAGGGCATATGAAGTGGCAACTTTATCGGCATGACTAGAGTGGGCTGACCAGATGTTGCGGAAGCGAACCGGGTTGTTGTGATCCTGTAAAACCAGCGGCACCAGCCGGATTTTTGTCGACTCCCAACAAATCGCGCACGGTGTTGTTGTACTCGGTCCGATTCAAGCGCCTGGCCGTGACCCGTCCCTCAGCAGAAACAACCAGGCCATTAAGGCGCGCAAACTCGCCTTTGAGCCAGCCAATCGCTGCCTGCAATTCGGCTTCGTCGAGCTGCGGCGCTGATTCCGGCGGCATCTCGCCGCAGCTCACTTTCCGCACCACGTTCTCCCTGGTCGCCCGGTTTTGCATAACCGAAACCGGCGTGTTGAGCAACATGAGATCCATGCCTCCGGCCTTTCGGGTCGCGTTATGACATTGGTGGCAGCTCTTGGTTACAAAGCGCAAAACTGGATTGTTGAAGGAGGGTGTTGCTGTTTGCATGCGAAGCGGAGTCCTGGCTAACAGCCACACAATGAAGCACCAGAGTAACGATCAGCACGCGTCCTATGATCTCAAATCGCATCATTATTAAAGTCGCACTTCCACTCACGGGGCGGGGCGGAGAGATTGTGCTCGCGAATTGATTTTCCGATTTAGACGATTTCAATAGTGTTCAGTGTGCGATCATCGTTTACGCAAGAACTGCAGGTCGGCCAACCACTCTTGCAGCCTTGAGGGCCACTCAGCAATCGGGTGTGGTCCCTTTCTGATGCCAAAGCCATGCCCACCGTTAGAGTAGATATGCAGCTCGGCGGGAACACCGGCCTTTTTCAAGGCGATGAATAACGTGGCCAAGTGTTCCGACATCGTGGGCCGGTCATCATAAGCACAGACAAGAAAGGTGGGTGGCGTGTCCTTCGCTACGTTTATGCCTTTCCCTTCTCCCGGATAGATCAAGATCTGAAAATCGGGACGCGACTTCTGGCGCTCAACCGGGTCAGCGGCAGTTTCGTTTCCGGCATCGTAGTTGGTCGAGGCCAATGAAGCTACTTCACCGCCCGCTGAGAATCCCATGATGCCGACCCGCGCGGGATCAATACCCCATTCCGGCGCGCGGCAGCGCACCAGCCGGAGCGCGCGCTGCGCATCTTGCAGAGCGTGTACCTCGACTTTGTAGGTCGAGCCTTCGGATCGGGCCAGCCGATACTTGAGCACAAAGCTCGCCACTCCGCGATCGCTGAACCACTTGGCGACGTCGTAGCCTTCGTGATCAATCGAGAGGAAGCGATGCGCCCCACCGGGCAAAATGATTACGGCGGCGCCGGTGGCTTTTTTCTTCTCAGGGAGATAAACAGTGATGCTCGGGTTATGAATGTTTGAGACCACCGGGAACGAGAGACCTGGCTCGGTCCTTACCGTGATTACCTCTTTCGAGGTCTGGCCCTCGGAACCGGGCGCGCCGTTGGGCCACAGCGGAACCACCAGAGGTTGATCCGCGGCCGCCACGATAGTGATTGACATCACGCATAGGAGGAGAAACGTTTTCCAAAGCATAAGTGACATCCTTTTTTGAACGGATAAAACCTTAACTAACCGAAGCCGAGAGACCTCTCGACGAATAACTCTGACTCAGTCAGTGCCGGCAAGCCATGGCCGCTACTGTTCTCGCGCAAGAGAACCTAGTCCCGCACCAGCGTTACGCCCATCAGACCGATAACGACTTCATTGGCCAGAGTGCGCACGGTCAGTGACTTCAATTCCCTGCGCCGGTCCAGCGGTAGGTCGAGGACCGTCGCCGCACCACCCGGCACCTTGCCGCCCTTACCTTTGAACTCCGTTGGATCAAGCACGCGCACCGCGCCGGTCTTCAAGTCCACCCGGGGTGGAATCTGCTCTGGGCGCCGGAAGGCAAAGTCGTCAATGAAGTAGTCCTGATCGATCGGCCACCAGTTCGTGGGATTAACGAGCGCCA
>JAMQPI010000564.1 GCA_023717565.1 Pyrinomonadaceae bacterium
TACGTCTTGGAGGCAAGGGGCCCTCGGTAGCGGCAATTGAATGGCGATAGGCGCAAATGCGGTTTCGGCCACTACGCTTTGCTCGATACAGGGCCGCGTCGGCCAGCTCGACCAAGTGTATTGGATCTCTGGCGTCATCAGGATATGCAGCGATCCCAATGCTGATTGTGATGCGGTGAGTTTGATTTTCTGGAGACTCTTGACGAACGGCAGGGAAATGATAGTCCTGAACGGCTGATCGAACTCGTTCCGCCGCCACAAGTCCTTGAGCGTAGTCCGCATCCAGGAGAAAGGCTGCAAACTCCTCGCCTCCGAAGCGGGCGGCGACATCTCCTGCTCGCAGGGCGGTCTTAATGACGGCGCCCGTCGCCTCGAGCGTTTGGCTGCCTACGAGATGCCCATAAGTGTCGTTTACCGTCTTGAAGTGATCCAGGTCCATCATCAACACACAAAATGGAAGCGATTCGGCCTCAGCTCGCCCGGCCTCGCGCCGCAACTCAGAGAAGAATGATTTGCTCGTTAGGAGTCCTGTCAGTTCGTCGTGCGCGAGCAGCCGATGAATCTGCTGTTGAAACTCGCGATCTATATCGTCAAGCATGTCGAAGCGAAACAGGTGATCTCCGATGGCGATCTTGTCACCTTCGTTTAGCAGCGTCTCGGTAAGCAACTGGCCGTTGACCAGGGTGCCGTTCGTGGAACCGAGGTCAGTGATCTTGAAGCGCAATTCACCATTTAGGGAATCCCGCTCCGTCTTGATGCGAGCGTGAAGCCGAGACGCGCGCGAGTCGTTAACCCGAACATCGGCTTCCAGCGCGCGACCGAGCGTTACTTCATCGCGTTCGAGCGGAATGGATACGGCCAGGAGTTCGCCGCGAAGAGACACCAAGGCTGGTCGACGTTCGCCATGAAGCGGCTTGGCGGGGTCTAGCAGCGGATGGGTGCTCCCGGGTTTGTCGTTACCGTTACTCGTCATAGGTGGAAGAGGTGCAATTCGCGAAGCCACGCCAAGGCGGTGCCGCATTGCTGGATCCAGTCAATACGACTCAGCAGGCATCTTATCGTGCAGGAGTGGCCGTAGCAACTGATTGGGAAACGCTCTGGCGAAAACAGGCAGAGATCTGGCGCCATTGCCGCACTGCTTGCTTGTAGCTGCCTTCGCTTGCTTCTATAATTGGCGCACTGCCAAATCCTCCTCGATAACCCCGAGGCGCATTGAGCACTCTTCGCAAGACAATGGTATCAGGAAGTGAGATCGCATTGATGGAGCCCTTAACAGCTACGTGTTCAGAGCTGACCGCCAGTCTCTCGGTGGAGCGAGTGGCCGTGGCTAGTCTACCTACCGAATGGGGCGAGTTTAAGATCGCCGGCTATCGTTCACTCGTCAGTGACGAGGAATTTGTAGTTCTCTTCAAGGGGGAAATGCGTCGCGAGATCCCCACGCTGGCCCGCATCCACTCCCAGTGTCTGACCGGCGATGTATTCGGTTCCACAAAATGCGACTGCGGGGCTCAACTCCATCAAACGATGCAAATGATCCAGGCCGAGGGCCGAGGGGCGGTCGTGTACCAGCTACAAGAAGGCCGAGGCATCGGCATCCTCAATAAGATCCGGGCGTACGCCCTTCAGGACGAAGGTGCAGATACGGTTGAAGCCAATGAGCAGCTAGGTCTGGCGGTCGATCTGCGTGAATACAGGCAGTGCGCCGAAATCTTGTTTGACCTGGGCCTTTGCCAGGTGCGGGTCATCTCAAATAATCCACTCAAATTGCGCGCCCTCGAAGACGCGGGGTTGAACATCGTCGAGAGGGTTTCCATTCAGGTAGAACCAACCGAAAGGGCAGCCGGCTACCTGCGGACTAAGAAAGAAAAGCTCGGACATTTGCTTTGAGTTTCCGACATTAGTGGAATTCTACCGCAAAGCCATTTGTTGGCCAGGCAAATCCTCGGAAGGTAAGCGGCATAAGGAGATTCCCCATGAAGAAGAAAGCGCTACTAGGCTTTTGGCTGGTGATGCTTGCCCTGGCGCCTGACCAATTATCGGCCGCGCCAGTTGCTCAAGGCAGAAGTGCTATCACCGGCACAGTGTTCGGCGAGGCCCACCGCCCTGTGCCGGACATTTACGTGGAGTTATTGGATGACTTCAATTCAACGATCAATCGATCTAAAACGGACGCCTCGGGTCGGTTCGCCTTCAACGGTCTGATAAGTGGGCGCTATAAGGTCAAGGCGTTGCCTTACGGCACTGGCTATTTGGAGCAGAGCCAGGAGGTGATCCTGACCAGCGTTTCGGCGGTGCCAGGCAGTGGAGCTGATCGTCAGAATATTGACATTGTGCTGAGAGTTGATGAGCGCTTCAACGCGAGCCCCTTTGCTGTGATTCCGGGAGTTGTCTTTGCCCAGGACGTCCCTGAGCCAGCCAGAAAACTGTATACGGAAGGTGTCAGATTCCTACGTGAGAAAAAAGAGCAGGAGGCTTTCGAGAGCCTAAAAAAATCAATCGAGATCTTTCCGACCTATTATATGGCCTTGGATCGGTTGGGTGGGGAGTACGCCACGCGCGGCCCCACGGATCGAAGTTACTACGAGGCCGGACTAGTTCTGTTAACAAAGGCTGTCGAAGTTAACCCTCGCGGAACCTCCAGCGTGTTTGGTAAGGGATGGACAGAGTATCAACTTGGATTGAATTCTGAGGCCATAGAGACTTTAACTCGACTCACTACACTCGCAGGCAAATTTCCCGAAGCCTATCTGTGGCTGGGTAGAGCGCAGAAACGCGCTTCGATGTTAGATAGGGCTGAGGAATCATTTAAGAAGGCCGATGAGGTAGGAAAGGGCAAATTGGCCGACGTCCACTGGCAATTGGCCGGTCTCTACAGCGATCAGAAGCGTTATGCGGAGGCTGCGAACCAATTCGAGCTATTCCTGAAGGCGCAGCCGAAGACCGCGGACGCGGAAAAAATAAAAGCCATAATCAAGCAACTAAGAGAGAAGGCAACGACCAAGTAATCACAGTCGGGCGCGCCGCCAGCAATCCGCAGGTTGGAGTCGTGAGATAGCCGGCGATCAGCTAAGAGTCAAAGTCAAAAAAACAAGCCCATCCGGATTTAACCGGATGGGCTTTTTAAGTTCAGAACCGAGTTCTGAGTTTTAGGTGTTTAGAACACGAAGCGGAAGCCAAAGCGTACTTCACGCGGCGCCTGGAAACCATTGGCCTTGTTGAAGACACTCTGTAAGCGATCCGGCCTGAGGGGGTCATTCAGGAAGCGGAGCGTCGCATCCCGAACACCAGTGCTGAATAGTTGGTTGATGGTCGCCACTTCACCGCCGGCGCAGGCCGCGCAGCCATATGCAACCAAGTTGGCGCCAGTGATGTTGCTAGTCCCTTGACTCATCGTCGTCTGACGTTGCAACTCGTTTTGTTCGTTGAACAGGTTGATGAAGTCAACCTCAGCAACGAGCGTGTATTTTTCAGCGAAGCGATACTTGTGTCGTACTGCGAAGTCCGTTTGTGTAAACGTTTCGGTGCGACCCAGATCGCCCAGACCGGTCACCACGGTTGGGTTGAGGTTGTAGAACGTGATGACTGTCGTCAACGGAGTTCCTGACGCCATCGTCGTGAAGCCTGAGAACTCGGTAGAGTTCGAACCCGTCCAGGTGGCTGTGTAAGCTCCGTAGAACTTAAACACGTGTGGACGATCCGTGGGCAGACGACCATCGATCGGGTCGCCATCAAGTGTGAAGGCCTGGAATGGCAGATCGAACAAACGGCTTACGTTCGGGCTGACCCGTCCAAACTCGAGCGAGCTCGCCAGGCCGGAGTAGTTTCCGAACAGGCGGCTGTAGGTGTAGTTAGCGTTGAAGTAGTAGTTCTTGGAGAACCGTTTGTCCACCTGGACTTCCATCGCGTCGTATTTGCGGATGGCCTTGACTGAAGGGTATCCGAAATCGTTCGCTACACTATCGGCCAGCCCGAAACCGGGGTTACCGATGATGTAAGCTTCGCTGCCGTCCGGCGTTGGGATACCGATATCCTCAATTGCGCGATCGACACTCTTGTGGGTGTATCGTCCCCTTAAGAGCAAGCCACCACCTAATTCACGCTCCAGACCAACGGTGAACGCGCTCTGGCGCGCCGCCTTTAGATCCGGATCGACGGCGCCACTGGTAAACAGGTTGTCGCCGACGAGGTTGGACGGAATGCGGAAGTCAAACTGGCACCGAGAAATGGCATTAGGTGCGCGGAACCCTGTGTCGGGGCAAGTGCCGCCCAGGACATCAGGAGCACTGCCGATAATCTGGGCCACGGTGTAAGAGTCGTACCTTACTCCGGGGAACAGCTCAAAGTAATCGCGGCGGAAGAAATCACCGCCGAATGAACCGCGCGGCAATTCATATTTGAAGCGATCATAGAACCAACCATAGCTGGCGAAGAGCTTGGTCTTGCCATCGCCGGTCAGCATATACGAAAAGCCGAGACGCGGGGCCGGCTTGGATCCCCAGCCGAAGTCGATACCAGGGTTCGATGCGGAGAAGGACGGAACAGTCTCGTGCTCAAAGCGGATACCCAAATTGAGCGACAGGCGGGCCGTCGGCTGCCAGCTATCCTGAATGTACAGGGAGTTGCTGGCACTACTGGCGGCACCGATAGTGCCGAAGCGTTGCAGGACACCAACGCCGTTGCTGCCAGCCGTCGCGGTTTGCCCGGTTTGGTTGGCAATGGTCTGGGTGCCGTAGATGAGAGTCAACTGGCCTGCGTCGGCATAGCCCTGCTCAGTTGTGTTGCTGATGGCGTTGTATTGGTAGCCACCCTTGAAATTGTGACGACCACCGAAACCGCTGACGAGATAGCTGCCATCTGCGTCGAACGTTTTGCGAGTCGAAACGTCAAAGGGAATTTGGAAATTTGTGGTGAAGTTCTGGAAACCAGCAAAGCATCCAGCGGATTGCGCAACGCTGTTGCTGCTGGCCGTGCTGCATAGGTAGCGCAAGGTGCCCGGGATCCCGTAGGAGCCCAGTTTCTCGTTAAGGAATGTGCGACCAGCACGGAAGTTGAGGACCATCTTGTTGGTCGGGGTCCACACAGCTGAGCCCGCAATGTTGTTTGAGTTCTGACGACCACCCTGCTGGCCGAGGAATGCGGGACCGGTCAGCGTCTGGCCACCAATAACAGCCGACTGCGGCGATGCGGTGGTTTCGGTAACCAGGGGCAACGCACCTTTATCCTTAATCGGGCTCCAAATGAACCTGCCCGTCAGACGAAGATTGTCGGTAGGTGCAGCGTCGAGCCGCGCTTCCGCGAACGTCGTTACGCGTTCGAAGCTGTACGTTTCAGCCGACGAGGTCGTTCGGCCACGCGGATCCGGAGATACGTAGTTTATTAGTCGCTGGGTGTTCTGGTTTTGGTTCGAATAGCTCGTAAAGAACCAAAGGCGATCTTTGACGATTGGCCCGCTCAGGTTAGCAGTCGGAAAAGTGTCCGTGCCGCCATCCTTGGGGGGAGTGATGTATTCAGGTATGTCAACGAAAGTTGAGGGCGTAACTGTTGCACTACCAGACCTGAAGTTACGCAGAAATGGCACCGGGTTAGCTTGAAGAGTAGATGGGCGAAACCCAATACCAAACTCACCATGCCATTCGTTGCTCCCGCCTTTGGTTACCACGTTGATCACGCCACCGGTCGCGCCGCCGAATTCGGCTTCGAAACCATCGGACTTGATCTGAACTTCCTGCACCAGGTTGAAGGGCAGGTTGTCGTTCGCTCTGAGAACGCCGGTGCGGAAGTGAGTCACTTCCTGACCGTCGATAATGAATGTGTTTTCAGAGCCCGACGCGCCGTCCACCTGGAAGCCGCCATTGAGGGGCTCAGGACGAGTCGACGGAGCGATCTTTAACAAGCTGCTGAAGCCGACGCCTTTTGGAAGTAACTCGGCAGTCCGCGACGTAATGTTCATCTGAATCTTGTTGTCAGTCGGGTCGATAGTCAACTCGCCCCCGGTGGTAACGTTAACGGTTGTTGCAACGTTGCCTGCCTGAAGGCCGATGTTGACTGGTGTGGTCTTGCCGAGCACTACCTCGACATTAGTACTACTGGCGGCGCTGAAGCCCGCAGTAGCGCCCGCCGAAACCGAGTAAACGCCTGGCGGCACGTTCTGTACACGGAAGAATCCGCTGTCATCAGTCGTCACCGTGCGGGTAAAACCGATCGTTGCGTCACTGCGCGCACCCTCGGTACGACCAGTGCTCGTAACAGTCACTGAAACTCCCGGGACGACCGCGCCCTGGGGGTCCTTGACCGTGCCTTCCAAGTTTCCTGTCGTCTCCTGGCCGAAGGATATACCGGCGAGGCTGACGGCGAGTGCTGTGGCAAAAAACAACAGCTTGATCGTTCTCATTCTCTTAATCTCCTATTTAGGTTTTGCTTTATTTTCCCTTGTTGCCCGGCGGCAATAAGGGCGGCGTTGGAAAATTCCGAATTATCAACGAAAAATCGTCTAAAGGCCCTTTCGCAATTCCCATGCCCGCTTTGGTTTCCTCTGCGATTGACTGTGGACTCAATACTTAAGGGCCCTGGATGGGCCTGAAGCACGACACAATATCCAAAAAAATGGGGAATTTCCATAAATCGGGAGCAGGGATTCGGGATAGGGCGGGAAAACCGAGCCTACTTTGCGACCGGCTCGGGCACCACTTGGCAGCAGTCTGGGCCCCAACCAAGGCAGTCTTCGCCGCGCGGAGACATGCCCAGAGAAGCTGGGGTCACTTCCTGATTGGATTTATTAGGTCTTTAGAGTTGGTCGGAGAATCCCTCTGGTAAGGCCTTGGTAAGCTTGTCGCAGTCCTTAGTAAAACTCATATCCGTCCTCGTGCTTTTGCGTCGAGGGCTAGCGAGACTTGGGGTTCGTCTTGTTCAGGTTGGCGGCGTGTTTCTTAACCGTGTCGCTCAGCTCAATGATTTCGTCAAGGTCGCCTCTCGCCTTTGCTGCGAGTTCGGCGTTAATTACATTTGGATCGGTAAACACAGGGTTGGTTACGAAGTTTCCAATTAAACGATCCAGTTTTACAAGTTGAGACTTCAGTCCTTCTGTGGGTGGGCTCTTCTCACGTTTGTCAGTCTTGGCGGATTCGGGAAACACGAGGTTGGTTCTTAGCCGGGATGATCTCTTCTTTATTTCTGCGGCAGCATCAGAGACATATTTAAAGTCAAGAACAACGTCGGCGGAGTTCTTCTGCTTCATTTCGTTGTTAACCACCTGCAGGCGGGCGAAGTCTTCATTGATCTGGTTCAGAAGCAACTGCGGCTCTCTCTTGGAATTCCCTTTGGCAGCCCTTGCGCCTCTTTCCATGAGAGTAATCTGCGTTTCACGATCCAGCAGATTTCGATCACGCTCCGACATGGTTCCTGGCAAGGGTCTCTGAGCTCGGAGTGAAGTTGTTGAGATACAGATTAGCGCAAGTGCCAAGGGGAACATTCCACCCATCTTCGCTGGCAGCGATCGATAGTTCCTCATACAAGCCTCCCAAAGAGCGATCTCAAGATGTTTTAAGGATACATCTTACGCTTACGCCAGGTTGAAAGCAGCACCGATCATCGGTCTGAAGAATAAAAAAGGGAGGTGGCAGAATTCGCCACCTCCCAGGGAATTGTCCTCACTAGGAGTGAGCATCCGATTTAGAAATCGAATCGCAGCCCTAGGGAAACCGTGCGCGGGTTGTTGCTGAACACGGTCCCGGGATTATTGAAGTCGCCGGTAAACGGGGTGATTGTGTTCACCTGCGTCACCGCAGTGGTTCCGATGGCATCGACCGCGTTGGGCGAACCCGGAATGTACTGCGCATGGTTGAAGAGGTTATAGAAGTCAACACGCAGCTGAATCTTGCGAGTCTCCCCGAGCCGGAAGTTCTTGAAGACCGAGAAGTCCAGGTTGTTGATGCCCGGCAGCTGCAGTGTGTTTCGGGCGCCGTTTGTGATAGCACCATCACCAGCTTGGATGTACTCGGCGTTCGGGTTTACCGCCAAGTAGCCCACGATGGCTCCGGCGCCGGGCAGCGGATCGCCGTTAGCGTCAAAGCAATCTCCGGTTACACGACATAGAGGCGTTACTTCACTCGCGGTATTACGCACTCCGTTCGGATTCCTGATGGCGCGGTCGCCGGCAGCGTCACCGTTCAGATTAGAGTCGTTGCCACTTCTAACGGTCGCCTTCTCACCCGACTCGAATGTCAGTGTGCCGGCAAAATTCCACCCGCCAAGAATCGCGCGGGTTGCGCCCTGCGACTCCTTGAAGAATGGCAACTCAAAGAGACTCGAGAGCACAAAGCGATGCCTTCGATCAAGGGCCGAATCCGCACGGTCCGCCCTTAAGTTCTGGAAGTCCTCAACCCGACGCGGGCTGAGCACGGTCGAGAAAACCTCGGCGGTGGTGTCGTCAATTAGGTGGCTCCAAGTGTAAGCAGCCGTCAGTTGCACGCCCTGAGACAGTCGTTTAGTAAACGATGCTGAGGCCCCGTGATAAGTTGAGTTTCCGTTTGACAGGAAGTCAACCAGATTGGCCCTGAAGCCGGCATTAAAGTAGGACGGAACGAAGCTTGACCTGGCCGCAATCTGGTCCAAATCGAGCGCTAGCGCGTTAATCGACGCCTGCGACGGTCTCGAAAAGAAAGTCGGCAGACCAGAAAGTCCGTTACCGACCTTAACCTGACGATTAACCCGATTCTGCGTTAGCAGGTGAACGCCCCGTGTGCCGAGGTAGCGAACCTCGAGTGAATAGTTATCGCCCAACTGACGCTGAATACTGCCGGTCCAGGTAAGCGCGTACGGAACTTCCTGGTCAGGAATGTGAGAACCAGTTGCAGCGCGCGCAGCCGCTGGATCGGTAAGACCCCCAGTCGGAATATTTCTGATTCCGCCATTTGCCAGGAAATCCGGCAGGTTGGCTGCAGGATCGACGTCAATTGTCTGCTGAGCCTGGGGCGGGTTCGACAGAATGTACAGGTTATCGAAGATGTAGTCGTAACCCATCGAGAAGCCCGCGCGGATCGAAGTCTTGCCGCTGGACCCTAGCAGGCTTCGAAGCATTCCTTCTTTGAAGTCAGGCGACCAGGCAAATCCGACCTTCGGTGCGAAATTCCATTTCTGCGCTTTAGGAACTCCGAATGTGATCAAACCAGGTACCGAAGCAATACTGTTTGCAGCCTGGAATTTGGCACCCAGTGGAACTCCCTGATACGAATAGCCGACGCCGAGATTCAGCGTCAGGTTTGGTCGCACGTGCCAGTCGTCCTGCGCGAAGGCATAAAGAATCTGCTGGTTACCGTAGTAAGTGTTGCCACCGACATTGCGTTCGGCGAGATCATCTGGGCTACGATCGATCAAGAATTGTTCAGTCGACAGGTAGGAATAGTCGCCGCGCTCGCGCTGAACAAACCTTTGCGGTGAGATAACATTTCGGAAGTCGCCACCCACCTTAAACGAGTGGTTGCCCCATAGATAGGTAATGTTATCCACGACCTGATAGTTGTTCTCAATACCGGATTGCGGTGTATTTCCATCTGGTCCGATGTTGAGCGCGAGGTCAAGCAACCCGATGTTAGGGAACACATCAAGACCCGGATACTCGAAACTTCCCGCCGGAAAATTTTGCTCCGAACGACGGAACGCGAGACGTGTCTCATTGACCAGATTCGGAGAAAAGTTGTGCAGCATCGTATAAGAGAACAATCGCTGCTTGTTGGGTATTGGAGCAAAGAAAACCGGCAAGTTAGCAGCCGTATTGATACCGGCGAAGTTTGTCATTCCGAAGCGAAAGCGGTGCTGCGTATTCGTGCTCTGGGTCCAGTCAACATTAGTCACGACATGGTTCTGTTTCGTGAAGTTTGGAGCTGGGAAGCTGACGTTCCCAATCGGCACCGTTCTACCGAGTATATCTATCGAGCCGGCGTCGTTTGTCGAGGCAACCGGAACATAGGTATTAAAGATACTTCGATTGGTCGTCGATAGGCCAGGAATGCCGTTGATTACGGCGAAGCCTGCCGCAGTAGGTGTGGTAATGCCACCGGCACCGGCCGCATCGCCCGTGTGCAGGCGCTCGTACGAAGCAAAGAAGAAAAGCTTATCTTTGCCACTATGGATCGAGGGGCCACCTTCGCCGAAGCGCGGCAGGGGAAGTGGTCCGCTGAAATTTGCGCCAGCACGAACGTAGTCGGAACGGTCTTGGCGATCGTGGCCCGGAACGTTCGACTCACGTACAACACCGCCTAGCTTTTTCAAGGTGTCGAGCGCGTTTAGTTTGCGGTTACGAAAATTGCCGTAGAACGAGCCATGATAATCGTTACCACCGCTCTTCGTGACGGTAAGAAACTGCCCGCCGTTGGAGCGCCCGAACTCGGCTGAGAACTGATTCTGCACCAGCGTAAACTCTGAGACTTCTTCGGGAGAGATATAACTCTGGGGCCCGGTAACTGACTTATCGTTGTTATCGACTCCGTCCACCATGAAGTTGTTATTCCGCGGACGCTGGCCACCAACGGATCCTCCAACACCGACTCCGACGCCGCCGCTACTGGAAACGTTGGGTGCGATCAGCGAGAGATTGTTAACACCTGCTCCCACCAATCCAGTTTGGGCGAGCTCGCTGACTTGCCGCGAGCTGAAGCCCTTAGACAAAGTGGTTGTAGTGGTGTCGATGAGTTCGCTGGCGCCGGCTGTAACCACTACTTGCTCACTGGCGCCGCCAACTTCCACTTGCGCTACGATGTCCTGCGCATCCTTTAACTGAACGCGAACGTCGTTGATTGTCAGGGTCTT
>JAMQPI010000574.1 GCA_023717565.1 Pyrinomonadaceae bacterium
TTCATGAGCACGACTACTGTTGGCTTACCGATAGCTTGCACCGCTTTCACGAGATCCAACTGGCGGCCTGGCAGATCAAGCGAAGTGCGCGATGCCGCTTCCCCACTCATCTCTGCTGATTCACCAACGGCCAGGATCACCACATCTGATTCTCTCGCGGCCTTGACCGCTTCCTCAAACCCGTCGGCGGTAACGCAACCAACGTCGCATCCTTTGGCATAAGTTATTTTTGCTTGCGGCAATTTTGACTTGAGGCCTTGCAGCAGTGTGACCGCTTCCTCTGCTTTGCCGTCACCGCTCCAGGAGCCGATCACGTCTTTTTGGCTGTCGGCTAGTGGCCCAATTAATGCGATAGACTTGGAGCTCTTTGATAATGGCAACAACTCACCTTCGTTCTTCAACAGCACTATCGAACGCCCGGCAATCTCGCGGGCGGCGGCAACATTCGCCGGGCTGAAAATCACTGACCGCTCTCGCGCTTCATCTGCGTAGGGTTTATCGAACAACCCCAGACGGAACTTGATGCGCAGGATGCGGCGGACGGCTTCGTCGATGGTCTGCTGGCTGAGCTTTCCCTGTTTGAGCAAGTCGGCCCCATGCTGGTTGTACAGGCGGCTGACCATTTCCATCTCTACTCCCGCGTTCAGCGCCTCTTGAGCGGCTTCGGCGCCATTGGCTGCCACGCCGTGTTTCATGAGTTCCTCAACAGAGGTGTAGTCGCTGACCACAAAGCCATCAAACTTCCACTCGCCGCGCAGAACGTCAGTGAGTGTGAACGGATTTGCCGAAGCGGGCACACCGTTCAGGCTATTGAAAGCGCTCATGAACGTGCCTACTCCGGCGTCGACGGCCGCTTTGAAAGGAGGGAAGTAAACGTTGCGCAAGGTCCCTTCAGAGACGTCGGTGGTGTTGTAGTCGCGACCCGCCTCGGCAACGCCATAAGCCACCCAATGTTTGGCGCACGCGACGACCTTATCGTTAGCGCTGTAGTCAGTTCCCTGAAATCCCTGCACGCGCGCACGGGCCATCACCGAACCGAGGTAGGGATCTTCGCCCGAGCCTTCCGCAATTCGCCCCCAACGCGGGTCGCGCGCGATATCGACCATGGGTGCGAATGTCCAATGCAGTCCGGCGGCTCTTGCTTCCGCCGCGGCAATGCTCGCAGCTCGTTTTGCCGCGGCCGGATCCCAACTCGACGCTTCGCCGAGGGGTATGGGGAAGACAGTGCGGTAGCCGTGAATTACGTCGTAGCCGAAGATCATCGGGATCTTCAGACGTGACTGCTCGACGGCAATGCGCTGGAGGTCGTTGGTGTTTTTCACGCCGCGGACGTTTAGGGTCGAGCCCAACAGGCCTTTGCGAATTAATTCCGGCTGGTCATCCTTGAAACGACCGTCGCCATGGCCGTCGAGTTGTTGCAGTTGCCCGAGTTTCTCTGCGAGCGTCATGCGCGCCAGTAAGTCGTTGATTTGCTTTTCGACGTCGCCAGACCGTTGCGAGTAGGACGTAGACACCGGGATTGACAGAGCGACGAAAGCAACGAGAAGGATGAGCAACAAGCGGAGTGGTTTGTTTAGGTTCATGTTGGTACTCAAGAGATAGTTGGTTTGGATTGTAATATACTCACGGTCCCGCCCCTTTTTGAACTTGGAAAGTATTGAGTGGTGCGTTTCCGGCCGATAAGACGCGCGGTGAAACTTCAAACTACCAGTCTGGCGTGCCTTGTTATTGCCTCCGCGCTAATGTGTGTCTCGGCACCCGCATCATATCGATCTCTTCAAGTTCGGCCCTCACGCACAAATAGGACGCCGGATGCTGCCTCAATAGCTGCTGATTTGCGCGCAGCTGTTTCTTTGCTTCAGCTTGGCAAGGCTGACGAAGCGGAACCCATTCTCAGGCGTGTGATTGCTGTCGCACCTACCAATTCAGACGCGCACAACTTGCTCGGAACAATTCTGTACCAACGCGGGCAGTTCAAAGAGGCCGAGCGGGAATATCGCGAAGCCTTGCGTCTTAATCCCCGTAGCCTGGGTCCGCTGGCTAACCTCGGCGTATTGTTGGCCCGCACCGCCCGCTCGCGGGAAGCGATCGAAGCCTTCGAGTCGGTGCTGCTGCGCTCTCCGAATTATCCAGAGGCAACAATCAATCTTGGGCTTCTCTATACCTCTCGGGGCGAATACGCGCGCGCCGTTGTACTACTCAAACGCGCTCGCGAACTGCAACCGAGCTCGTTCGACATTCTCTACAATCTGGGGATCAGTCTTTACCACCTGAAGCGGTATGACGAAGCCACAACGGCACTTCAATCCGCCTCTTCACTCTCACCCAACAACGCGGAGCCCCCTTATTTTCTGGGATTGATTGCTTATGCGGGCAATCAAGACGAAACGGCTCGCGAGCTTTGGGAGAAGGCCATTACCCTGGACCGCAATCATGGAGCGGCAAACTTCATGCTCGGTGAGCTCCTGGCCAAGCGCAAAGATTATTCAAGAGCAAAGACCTACTATGAAAGGGCGTTGTCACAAGATGCCGCTAATGTCGTCTACCACATTCGGCTGGGGGGAGCCTACTTGTATGTTCATGACTTCAACAAAGCTTTTGAAATATTTGAGAGTGCGTCGGAACGATTCCCGGATATCCCGGAAGTTCACTACTTTTTTTCTATCGCAGCGCGAGCCAGAGGGGAATCGAATCTTGCTTTGACCGCTCTGAAGAAGGCCCTGGCAATCAATCCTGACTATGCTGATGCCCTGGCTCTGTTTGCCGCAATCCTCCTCGACCGAGGCGACATTGTCGAAGCCGAAAAGCTCTTTCGTAAATCGGTACTGGCCAACAGCGATAACTACAACGCCAACTATAATCTGGGACGCCTACTCGCCAAACAACAAAAATTCGTCGAGGCGCTACCGCTCTTGCAGCGTGCCAGTAAGATCCTGCCGGAGAATGCCGAAGTTCATTATCAGCTCTTTCTGACGTATTTGCGGCTGGATCGCAAAGCGGATGCTAATCAAGAACTGGAGATTTTCAAAAAACTCCACGACGAAGGCAGAAAATAAGCGGGAAGGACGCCCGCGGCGCATCCTTCCCGCGGCTTACCAGATCTGGTTAGAAGCTCAGGCGAATCTGAAACTCGCCGACTCTCCCAGCTAATGCGCTGACGGCGGTGCCAAATCTATCTGACTGAACCCGCGTTGGATCAGTATTGGAGTTAAATGGGCTCAGATTCAGTTGGTTGAAAACATTGAAGAAGTTGAAACGCAAGTTCAGGTTCGCGTTCTCTCCACCCCAGGCCCCCAACCCAAAATCTTTGGCCACGGCGATATCGCTCGAGAAGTAGTGTGGCCCCCTGAAGCGATTACGTCCGATACCCGGAGGGTTTAGAAAGGGATCGTTTGTGTTGATGGACGTACTGAAGTATGCCGGCCCACCGCCTGGGAAAATACCCCCGGGCTGAAGGAAATTGCTGTTTGAGTTTTCGAGTGGCTGTTGGCCGTTATAACTCGTCGGGCGAATGTCCCCGAAAAAATTGCCATTCGGGGCTCTGAGTGAGTTGAAAAGCTTAGGCGTCCAGGGGAACCCCGTATTCCAGGTCGTAATCCCGCTGAGCTGCCAACCGCCTAGTAGCTTACCGCTCAAAGTGTTTCGGTTAGTAAAAAGGGGAATATCCCAAACTCCAGACGCCACAAATGCATGCCTTACGTCAAAGTCGGACGGGCCACGCTCCTGACTCTGATCAATCGGGTAAGACTGATTCGTACAACCACAGGGCCCTTCGAACGACGTTGTGTCGATACTCTTACTCCAACGATAGTTCGTGTCAAAGGAGAACTGCCTCGACAGACGACCTTGCAAGCGCGCGATCATCGCGTTGTAGTTTGAGTTCACATCCGGACTAGCAAAATAGGCAGCCCCGATATTCGGATTGAGCGTGGGCGCCGTAAAATGCAAGGGAAGAATCCTGACAAAATGGCGACCTTGACTTCCTTGATAGCTCAGGGTTCCCACCAACTTAGCCGGCAATTCATACTGGCCCTCCAGCGAGTATCGCATTACATAAGCGGTGGGTAGACTCTGCGGCGAACCATAAATCTCAACCGCTCCGAGATTGGGCAAACCTGTAGCAGGATTTGTTCCTCCGCCAAGATTAGGGTTCGCAGGATAACCGAAGAGAGTGCCATCGCTGCTTGCCACGAAAGAGATCTGGCCATCTACAAATGGGGTACCAAATCCGTCGGCAGCACCGGCTGTCCCGCAACAGATATTGAACAGACCGCCGTTTGGCGGATTCCTTCGAGCATTGGCGAGCAAAGCGTTAGCCAAACGATCGTAACCAAGGCCGCCGCCGCCGCGAATAACGAGCTTGTCGTCGAACGCTTTCGGACTCCATGCAAATCCAACTTGCGGTCCAAAATTGTTCAAATCTTTTTGGTACAAGACTTCGTCGGTGGTGATCCTCGCCCCGGCCAGGCCATTGTTTGGACCAAGCTCCAAATTACCAATAACTCCGTCAGAAGCTGTAACCGAAGTGAAATATGACCACCGCAGTCCAAGATTCAGCGTTAAGTTTGGCCGGAATTTCCAGTCGTCCTGAACATAAAATGCTATTTCGCCGGTGTGAAATTTGGTGTTATTGGGTGAAGGCTGGCCATCTAGAGTGGCGGCCAGAAACTCGAAAATTGGTGTTCCATTCGCGAAATTCCAGAGGCGATGGAAAGAATAGAGCGGTCTGGCGCCACCCACCTCGCCATTACTATTAAGATCGCGGCGAAACTCTCCCCCAATCTTTAGGATGTGATTGCCGCGAACGTTGGTCAAGGCATCGCGGAAATCCAGTTGCTTTTCGTCAATAATGCCCGGTGTGTTTAGGCCCGATGGGAATCCAAAACGTAACCGGTCGCCGAAAACACCTTCGATTTCGATTCGCGGCAAACCGAGAGACGCATTAGGGTTTGATTCCGTCTCATCAAATCCCCAACGGGTCAGGTTAAACCGCGCTTCGTTAGTCATGGTCGGAGAAAGGGTTCTGTTATAGATGAACCCGAGAGCATAGCTAAGACGCTCTGAAGTAATATCGGACTGGGGACGGCTCTGAGCGGATCTGTCCGAACTAGTCGCAGTATTCGGAACATAAAACGACGTAAAGGTGAGCCGGTCTTTCTCAGTCGCCTGATAATCAATGCGGGTAATAAATTGATTGCCCCTGAAACTTGCGGGGTTTGGCAACTGCGCAAACTGAAGATCAGCCACACCATCGAACCCTCCGCCCAGTGGGTTGGCAAACGATGGCACATAGGTGCCATACGCGCCGGTGATGGAACCAATATCCAATCCGTTACCCACAACCTGGCAAGGAACAGAAACAGCCCCACAAGTTGTCGGAAGAATTTGCAAAACTCGTGGTGCTACCCCGGAAGCCGATAAAACCCTCGATGTTACCGTGTTGGGCCGGGCCGCAATAATGCTTGAACGAAACTCCGGTGTCTCTGTCAGCGATGTATACGTATTATTTGTGTTCTCCGTTAACCCTTCATATGCGAAAAAGAAGAACAGTTTATTCTTCCCGCTATAAACCGATGGACCCCCTTCTCCAAAGCGAGGCAAGTACACCGGTCCGCCGAAACTTCCGCCAAAGGATTTGTATTTCCGCTCAACGCGAGTTGGGCCATCCGTAGTGATAGGACCGATACGGCTCGGCATCGTGTTAAAGGCATTCAAAGATGGGTTATTAAGTTTGTAGAACGCACTTCCGTGCCATTGATTGGTGCCATTCTGGGTAACGACCTTAATCTGCGCCCCGCTGTTCCGGCCGTCCTCCGCGGAATAGGTGGACGAGACAACGGAAACCTCTTTGACAGCCTCCTGACTAGGCGTAATAACCGCACCACCGCCCCAGGTCTGACTGTTTACACTGGTGCCGTCAACTTGATAATTGTTTGAGGACACGCGCTGTCCGTTAGCCGAAATTGGCTGCACATTCTCCGTAGCGAAAATCGAGTTGTTTGATCCTCCCGGTCCTGAGGTATTGGGAAGACCGACCGAATTACCGTTTGCCCCTCTAGCCCCATTGCCGAAAACGCCCGGCGTCAGCCGCGCCAGTTCATAAGGATCGCGTCCAGACTGCGGCAAGCGCAGAATCTCTTTAGTCGTGATGGCCTTGCCTAAACTGGCATCTTCGGTTTGGAGCACCGGAGCATCGTCAGCAGTGACCGTTACGGTCTCGCTGATAGCACCTGTGGTGAGTTGGAAATCAAGTCCGGTAGGGGTCTCGGCGCTGACTTCTACGTCCTCGAAGGACTGCTTCTTGAAACCGTTGCGCTCGGCAATGATCGTGTACTGTCCGGGGGCCAGTGCGGAGAAACGATAAAATCCCGAATCACTCGTTGTAGCTAGTTGAGTTTGCCCGGTTTCCTTATTTATAAGGGTCACCGTGGCCTCATTAACGGTCGCTCCTGTGCTATCGGTAACCGTTCCTTGAACGCTCGCTTTGAACTGCGCGCTGGCACCAATCGCTGCGCACACGATAAAAATGAAAGAAAAAAGACCACGCCGAATAAACAAGTTGGGCAAACGCACTTTCTTTACCTCCCGTGGAAATCTGACCTGGGCCGGGCCGATTAATACAGCAATCCGCCGCTGCCGGTTGTTCGTAATGACTGCATTTATAGTTGACGTCTGTCTCGGTTTATCCGGGGGGAGTACAACTAACGCAGTTGGAGACGCGCCAGCATAAACAGTTTAAGGGGGGTTCGTATGTGCGTTAGCACACAAAACGGGGGAGGCCATAGAATGCCAGCAAACCGGTAAAACTGCAATAATGTATTTCAGCTTGGAGTTCTGCTAATCTTACGCTCTCAATCAGGAGCGCAGGTCTTTCGGTACTCGCCGACGATTGATGCGACCTCTTCGGAGGCGAGTCAATTAGTTGGTCTAGTCAAAAACTCGTCCGATCACCACTTGGAAAGGAAGTTTTCGCTTATGCGACGTGCAACCATAGTGTCGTGCCTCATTGTGCTGGCGCTGCTTGTCGGAGCCTGTGTATCCGGCCCACAACCAACGAATAACAGTAGCGCTCGAAAGAAGAAGGGTCCGAACGAGCCGGTGGTAATAGGCTTTTCGATGGACACCTTGAAGGAGGAGCGCTGGCAACGCGACAAGGATCTGGTTGAGAAGCGCGCCAAAGAATTAGGAATGCAAGTCAACGTGCAAGTCGCAAATGGAGACGACAATCTGCAAATCAAACAGGCGGAGAATCTCCTTACACAGGGAGTTGACGTGCTGATTGTGGCTCCGCATAACGGCGAGATCGCAGCCTCGATTGTCGAAGCGGCGCACCGGCAGGGCGTCCCAGTAATAGCCTACGACCGGTTAATTAAGAACGCCGATGTGGATCTATACATATCGCATCAGGTGGTCAAAATGGGTGAGATGCAGGCGAAGTATTTGCTGGATCACGTGAACAAGAAACCGGCGAACTTTGTTGTCGTAGGCGGCTCGCCTACAGATAACAATGCCCTGCTCCTGCACGAGGGGCAGATGAACATTCTTAAGCCGGCAGTTGATCGCGGCGACGTCAAAATCGTCACCGATCAATATGCGAAAGAGTGGCAGGCCAGTGCGGCTCTGAACATCGTTGAGAATGCGCTCACGCAGGCCAACAACCAGGTCGATGCGGTGGTGTGTTCAAATGATGGTACTGCGCGCGGTGCGATTCAGGCTCTGGAGGGACAGAATCTCGCGGGCAAGGTGCTGGTGTCGGGCCAGGACGCCGACCTCGCTTCCATGAAGCTGATTGCGGAAGGCACGCAGACCATGACGATTTACAAATCGATTCAACCGCTGGCCAATGGTGCTGTAGATGCGGCGATAAAGCTGGCTCGCGGAGAGAAGGTGGAAACTACAGAGACGATCGACAACGGCTTCAAGAAAGTGCCGGCAATTCTCCTGGAGCCGGTGGCCGTTGATCGCAACAACATGCTCAGCACCATCGTCAAGGATGGCTATCACAAAATCGAGGACATCTGCGCAGGGATTCCGCCGGAGAAGTGCCCTAAGCCGTAGGCAGGAGGCAGGAGCGGGATGCAGTAAGAAAGCCGGAGCATTTTCCATTTTCCATTTGACATTTTTCATTGGTCATTTCTGATTTCATTTAGTGGTGATTGGTGTGATTTAGTGGATCGTTGGTTGAAGTGAAGAACGATCCACGAAATCACACGAACGACACGAGACCAAACACCAAAGACCTAAGACCAAAGACCATGCCCGCGTTTTTAGAGATGTTGAGTATTACGAAATCCTTTCCGGGGGTTCGTGCGCTTGATGGCGTCACCTTTGATCTAAAAAAGGGTGAAATTCATGCGCTGGTCGGTGAGAACGGGGCGGGTAAGTCGACTTTGATGAAGGTGCTGGGCGGCGTTTACCCACATCCCGAGTATGGTGGTGAGCTGGTGATTGAAGGTCAACAGCGACGCTTCAACGGTGTTCGCGATGCGGAAAACGCCGGGATTGCGGTCATCTATCAGGAGCTCTCCTTAATAAAGGAGATGACCGTCGGGGAAAACATCTTTCTGGGGCGCGAGCCGTCGAAATGGGGCGTCATTCGTTGGGAGGAACTCTATCGCCGAGCCCAGCAACTGCTGGACAGTCTGAATCTTGACATCGATGTCCATACGCCTATTCGCAATCTCGGAATTGGCCAACAGCAGTTGGTCGAGATCGCTAAAGCCCTGTCGCAGGATGCCGGCATTCTGGTGCTTGACGAGCCCACTGCCGCGCTTACCGACACTGAGGTAAAGACGCTGTTCGGAATACTCAACCAACTGCGCGCTAAAGGTGTGGGGATGATCTACATTTCGCACAAGCTGGGTGAGGTCTTTCAGATCAGCGACCGAATTACCGTCCTGCGCGACGGCAAGACCGTGGGCACAAATCCTACGACTGAATGGAACGAGGCCAGCGTGATCGCGCGGATGGTGGGACGCGAGGTGGGTGACATCTTTCCTACCGTTGACCACGAGCACGGAGAAGTTGTTTTTGAAGTGGAGAATATGTCCGTGCAGGATCCGGACGTTCCCGGGAAAAAGCTGGTCGAGAAAGTTAGTTTCTCTGTACGCCGAGGCGAAGTACTGGGAATAGCCGGTCTCATGGGTGCCGGACGAAGTGATCTGCTCATGGCTATTTTCGGTGCTCATGCCGGGTCCAGAACTGGCGTGGTCAAGATTGCTGGTAAGCCGGTCCACATTTCGGCGCCGGCTGACGCGATCAAACACGGCATCGGTTTTGTTACCGAGGATCGTAAGCGCTTCGGACTTGTATTGGACCAGACGATTCTTTCCAACATGACGCTCGCCGGGCTGCGGCGCATATCAGGCCGCTTCATCACCAGTGTGGACGCCGAAGCGGCGGCTGGTGAGCGCGCAATGAAAGATCTGCGAGTGAAGGCGAACTCGGTTTTCACCATCGCCGGAACGCTCTCGGGCGGCAATCAGCAAAAAGTCGTGCTGGCAAAATGGTTGTTAACCAATCCGCGGGTCTTGTTTCTGGACGAGCCGACACGTGGCATCGACGTAGGCGCCAAACAGGAAATCTACGCCCAGATCAACGCCCTGGCCAAGACGGGATTGGCTATCGTGCTCGTTTCATCAGAATTACCAGAAGTGCTCGGGCTCTCGGATCGCATTATTGTTTTGCATGAAGGAAGAATGACCGGCGAATTTACTCGCGCGACCGCAACCCCGGAAGGCGTGATGGCTTGCGCAACTGGTCACGCAGCGCGAGCCGCATGAGTTTTTATACATCTAGCCCTTAATGGAGCGATGGCAACCAAACAATGAGCCAGCAAACTCACGATCCAATCAGCGAAGGTCCGCCGGTTAGTTCTGATTTGGCAGTCTCAACAGAAGAAGCCGAGACTCCGCAGACCCGACTGGGGAGGTTTAAGATCCCCACCGAGACCCTTCGTGCCTACACGATGCTCTTTGCCTTAATTGCCATTTGGGTCTACTTCCACTATTCCACCGACCAGATCTTCCTCGATCCTCGAAACTTCTCGAATCTGATGCGCCAAACAGCGGTAACCGGTGTGCTGGCAGTCGGCATGCTCATGGTTATCATCACCGGGCAGATCGACTTGTCGGTGGGTTCATTAGTAGGTCTTGCGGGTGGAATTGCGGCAATCGCGCAGGGGTGGCTTGGATGGGGACTGGTTCCGTCGCTCGCGGCCGGCATCGGTGTGGGCGTAGCTGTCGGTTCTTTCCAGGGTGCGCTGACCGCATACGTCAATATCCCAGCGTTCATTGTTACCTTGGGTGGATTGCTGGCGTGGAACGGAGTAATCCTGGGTTTGAGTCGGGGCGAAACGATTCCGTTGAGGCTCCAGTCCTTCAAGTTGATTGGGCAAGGGTATGTCGGACCAATAGTAGGTTGGGTGATCGCAGTCATCGCCGTCGCGGCAATAATACTGATGACCGTTTCACGCAATCGAGCGCGACGTAGTCATGGGATTGGTGCAGCTTCACTCCGAAGCACCTTGCTTCGAGTTCTTGTTCCCAGCGCAGTGATCATTGGATTTGTCTACATGATGAATTCCTACGAGCTTGCTCCCGGAGTGGCAGCCGGGATCCCTAACCCCGTAATTATCTTCCTGGCTATTGCTCTGGCAGGGGCGTTCCTTACCCAGAATACGACCTTCGGACGTTACCTCTACGCGATCGGTGGTAACCCTGACGCCGCCCGGTTGTCGGGGATAAACATTCGCCGGCACATTCTTGCTGTGTTTTGCATCATGGGCGCGCTCACAGGCGTAGCGTCAATCATCTATACGGCGCGTGTGGGCAGTGCTTCTCCTGACGCAGGCAAACTGCTGGAGCTCGATGCGATCGCGGCCTGTGTGATTGGAGGCACTAGCCTGATGGGCGGGCGCGGTACGGTGTTTGGGGCCGTTTTGGGCGCTCTGATCATGGCCAGCCTCGACAACGGCATGTCGCTCGAAAACGTCAAACCGTATCTTCAGTACATAATTAAAGGGGCGATCCTCGTCACAGCTGTGGGTCTGGACATGGTCGGTCGAAAACGAAGCTAACCGCGAGGAAAAAAACTAGCAGCGGATTTACGCGGATAACGCGAATCTGAAAAAGATCAATACCGAACATGTACTGATGCAGCAGCCGTTGCCACTCAATTACAGAACCATTTGCCGTGGAGACCATGTGAAAACGCAACCGAGTGTCATGAAGTCAGTACCGTAGCGCGGTAGCGTCGGGTCAACGGTGCCAATCACAATCTACGGGTCATTGGGTTTCCATCGTTGGGGACTCTAAAGCACTGGATCGAGTTGCGGACCGGACCCGACGCTACCGCGCTACGGTACTGACTTCATGGCCGGCTCAGTCTAACTGCCGAGCGAGGACCAAAACTTTAAAGATGACGGCCTTAATAGTTCACGGACACTTCTACCAACCACCACGCGAGGATCCCTGGACGGGAAACGTCGAGCGCGAGTATGGCGCCGATCCTTATCACGACTGGAATGAACGCATTCATGCCGAATGCTACGAGCCCAACGCTCAGGCCCAAATTATCGGCGCGCAACAGAAGGTCGAGCGCACAGTAAACAATTACGAAAAGATAAGTTTCAACTTTGGCCCGACCTTGCTCTCGTGGCTCGAAGTTCACCATCCCGAAACCTACAATAAGATTCTCGCGGCGGATCTCGTTAGCCGCAAGACTCGTGGCGGTCACGGAAACGCCATTGCCCAGGCCTATGGCCACGCGATTCTACCGCTGGCAACCGATCACGATCGTTTGACTCAGGTTGTTTGGGGTGTCGCCGATTTCCGCCACCGCTTCGGTCGTGAACCTGAATCATTGTGGCTGCCGGAAACGGCCTGCGACAATCTCACCCTTGACCTGCTGATCGAACAGCAACTTCGCTTCGTGATTCTTGCTCCGAATCAGGCAGCTCGGGTACGAGCGGCCGGTAGCGGATGGACATCGGTAGAAAACGGAAGCATCGATACCACGAAAGCTTATCGTTACTTTCATCGGGACGGATCTGGGCGGTCAATCGCTATTTTCTTCTACGATGGTCCGGCCGCGCGGGCAATCGCTTTTGAGAAGGCGTTAGTCTCCAGCGAAGCCCTGGTTGGAGTCTTCAAGCGGGCCGCGGCTAGGGGACAGCTCGTCAACGTTGCTACCGATGGCGAAACCTACGGGCATCATTTCAAGTTTGGTGACCTGTGCCTCGCCCACACGCTGGAGATCGAAGCTCCCGACGAAGGCTTCTCGATTACCAACTACGCCCAGTATCTGGATCAAAACCCGGCAGAACTCGAAGTGCAGATCAGTGAGGGCCCAGATCGGAAAGGCACGTCCTGGAGCTGCGCCCACGGAGTTGGCCGTTGGTTCAGAGACTGCGGTTGTCACACCGGGGGAGAACCAGGGTGGAACCAGGCCTGGCGGGGACCGCTACGCGCCGCCTTGAGCTTCCTCGGAAAAAGGGCCGCCGGCGATTTTGAAACCCTTGGGTCCGATTTGTTTGTCCATCCCTGGGCGGCAAGAAATGCTTCGATTGAGCTCGTTCTGGATCCGCAGCTATCACGGGAAAAGTTTCTCCGGAGCCAGGCAGGTCGCTCGCTAACATCGACCGAACAGGTGCGGGCCCTGACATTGTTGGAAATGCAGCGAAACGCCTTACTCATGTTCACAAGTTGCGGTTGGTTCTTCTCAGACATCTCCGGGATCGAGACCATCCAGGTGATGAAATATGCCGCGCGGGTAATTGAGCTCTTGGGCGATCTTGGACTTCCGTCTCCCCGCGGGCAGTTTCTGGAAATACTGGCCGAAGCCGGGAGCAACCTCAAAGACCGGGGAACTGGGGCCGATATCTACCGGAAGTATGCCGAGCGATCATCAGTGTCCGCTCAGCAGATTGGCAACGCTGAAGCCAAACTCTCATGAGTAAGAAGCCTCCAGCAAAGCCCCCGGTGACGCCAGGGGTAGCACCTCCAGCCAACAAGGCCAAAGGCGTTACGTCCAAGCGCACCGGAACCAAATTGAAAGCCACCGAGGCCTCACGAACTGCGCTTGATCCATCCGAAATCAACCACCTCGTATCACTGAGACATGCTGATCCTCATCGCGTCCTTGGACCACATCCTTCAGACGACGGAGTGATCATCCGCACTTTCCAGCCAGAGGCAGAATCGGTGGCAGTCGTCGTCGGAAAGAAGATCCCGCAACCAATGACGAAGACCCATGCTGCCGGCCTCTTTGAGATTTTGCTTCGCGACTTGATCGAGATACCTTCGTATCGTTTCAAAGTTCAACTGTTGGATGGGCAGGTGGTTACGATCCGCGATTCCTACTCCTTTTCTCCGACTCTCGGCGAACTCGACTTGCACTTGTTTGGCGAAGGCCGGCACGAAGCCATTTACGAAAAGCTGGGGGCGCACGTCAGAAGAGTCGAGCGTGTCAGCGGAGTCTCGTTTGCGGTTTGGGCGCCGCAAGCCGAGGGCGTAAGTGTCGTCGGCAATTTTAACGGTTGGAACGGGCAACTACACCAGATGCGTATGCTTGGTGGATCGGGTGTGTGGGAGCTCTTTATCCCCGACCTCGAGCCTGGCACGATGTACAAGTTCGAGATCCGGGCGCCCGGTCGGCACCCGTTTCTCAAGGCCGATCCCTATGCGGTCTTGATGGAGATCCCGCCCAACACCTCTTCAATTGTCTTCCAATCAACTTATAAGTTTGGCGATCAGAAGTGGCTCAACCAACGAGCTAAACGGGAACACTTTCGCCAGCCGCTTTCGATCTACGAGGTTCATTTGGGCTCCTGGCGTCGCGTGCTCGAAGAAGACAACCGGCCGTTTCAGTATCGTGAACTTGCCCCCGTGCTCGCGGACTACGTGCTTGATCAGGGTTTTACTCACGTGGAGTTCCTGCCGTTAAAAGAACATCCCTATGGTCCGTCGTGGGGTTATCAGGTTGGCAGTTACTACGCCGCCTCAGCTCGTTATGGAAGCCCGGATGATTTGCGCTACCTGGTTGACTATCTACATCAGCGCGGCATTGGAGTGATCATGGACTGGGTACCGGCCCACTTTCCGAAGGATGCGTTTGCCCTCGGCCGGTTCGATGGGTCGGCCCTCTACGAACATCTGGATTCACGGAAAGGCGAACATCCTGACTGGGGCACATACATTTTTAACTATGGGCGCAACGAGGTGCGCAATTTTCTCATCGCCAACGCCCTCTACTGGCTCAAGGAATTTCATCTAGACGGACTGCGGGTGGATGCCGTTGCTTCGATGCTCTATCTCGATTACAGCCGCAAGGAAGGTGAGTGGGTGCCGAATGAGTTTGGCGGGCGCGAAAACCTGGAGGCATTGTCGTTATTAAAAGAGCTTAATGAAGTGACACATCGAGAGTGTCCCGGGGCGATGATGATTGCCGAAGAGTCCACGGCCTGGCCGCAGGTTAGTCACCCGGTTTACACGGGCGGGCTGGGTTTTGATTTCAAGTGGAACATGGGTTGGATGCACGACACGCTGAAGTACTTCCAGACCGACCCTTTGTTTCGCGGCGGAAACCACAATTCGCTCACCTTTGGTTTGATCTATGCCTGGAGCGAAAATTTCATACTGCCGTTTTCACATGACGAAGTAGTGCACATGAAGGGTGCGCTGCTAAACAAAATGCCTGGAGACGAGGGGCAGAAGTTTGCCACTTTGCGGGCGCTGTACGGATACATGTGGGCGCATCCCGGAAAAAAGCTGCTTTTCATGGGCGGCGAGTTTGGGCAATGGCGCGAATGGAACGAGACCGAGAGTCTGGATTGGCATCTGCTGGAAAAGCCGCTGCATAAAGGTGTGCAGAGATTGGTCAGAGATCTCAATCTGGTCTACCAGGACGCGAATTCTCTTTGGGAAGCGGATGGCGAACCCGCGGGTTTCCAATGGATCGATGCCGATAATGCGAGCGAGAACATCGTTTCCTTTATCCGCAGATCGCCAGCAACTGGCAAAGAGATGGTCTGTGTCGGTAACTTCTCGCCTGTACCGCGCACTGGTCACCGGCTGGGATTGCCGAAGGCCGGCGAATATCGTCTGCTCATCAATACCGACGCGGCTGTCTACGCCGGCGAAGGAAGGGAAGTCGGGTCGCTGGTTGCTGAGGAGGTCCCCCTGCACGGCCAGCAGTATTCAGCGATTGTCTCGTTGCCGCCGCTGGCCACGCTGTGGTTTGAAGTTCCGCGATAGGGTGGACGCACGGTTGGAATCGAGGTTTCACGCAAAGACGCAAAGGGGGCAAAGACGCAAAGAAGGCAAAGACGCAAAGGGGGCAAAGACGCAAAGAAGACCAGGATTTGAAATTGCACTCACCTTTGCTACCTACCATCTTCTTCTTTGCGTCTTTGCCCCCTTTGCGTCTTTGCGTGAAAACCCCCTCTCGTTAGCGTAGGTGTTCGAGTCTACACACACCGCACAAGAAGTTTGCAATGACCACAGAAACTCAAACCGATTGGGCAACAATCCGCTCCAAATTTCCGGTCACCAACAAGGTTGCATATCTCAACACCGCTGCTGCCGGGCCTTTGTCGCGTGCGACGTCCGAGGCTGGTGCCGGGTATTACCAGCAGATGATGGCCGATGGTGATTTCCATTGGGATGAATGGTTGGCAAAGAGGGAAGAGGTGAGGCGCAGCGTCGCTCGCTTCATCAATGCTGAGCCGGATGAGATTGGGCTAACAACGAATACTTCTTCCGGTATGAATTTGATAGTAGACGCCCTGCAGGAGAGGGGCGATGTTATCTCCTGCGATCTTGAGTTTCCGGTTACGACCATCACCTGGATGCATCGTCAGATTCCTGTGCACCTGGTAAAGAATGTTGCCGGGGAAATGGACCCAAGCGATATACGACGGGCGATGACGCGAACGACCGGAATCATTTCTCTCAGTCACGTTCAGTACTCAAACGGCTTTCGTAGCGACCTTGCCCATCTTGGCCTGGAAAAGGGCAATCACGCATTGGTTATCAACGCCAGTCAGTCAGCAGGTGTGTTTGAGATCGACGTCAAGCAGATGAAGATTGATGCACTCTGCGCCACCGGCCACAAATGGATGCTCTCAGGTTACGGGTCGGGATTTGTTTACATCAGCCGCGAACTGTTGTCGGAAACAAAACCGCGAGCTATTGGTTGGCTTAGCGTTGAAGATCCCTACGGAGTCCGCAATTCTGAAGTTCACTTGCGCAGCGATGCTTCCGCGCGCGCCGAGTTGGGGTGCCCACATTTTGCCGGCATCTTCGCCCTGGGGACTTCAGTTGATTTCTTGCTGGGCGTAGGTACAGCAAATATTCAGGAGCGGGCTCTGACGATTAATCGACTCCTGACTGATCGTCTCGATGAAGCCGGCTTCAAGGTTCTGTCACCTCTCAGTGACGGAAGTCGTTCCGCGGAGACTCTGGTCGCGATTGAGAATCCTCCGCTGGTCGTTGCTAAACTGGCGGAGCGAGGTGCAATCGTCACTGAAAAGCCCGAGGGCTTTAGAGTAGCGACAGATTTCTTTAATAATGAGCAGGACATTGATCGGTTAATTGAGGCGCTTAAGTAGGGCTAACCAGTCCTGGGCTGCCTTCTGATGCGTTAGCGGCGGGCGCGACTCTTAGCTACTTTAACAATGGGTTTTGCCTTCGCTTTCTTCGAACTCTTGTCGTTTTCGACGCTGCCGAAATGTTTGCGTGCCAGACGAAGGAAGCTTTGCATGATCGGAGACTCATAGCCACCGCTGAGTCTGGCGATGCCGAGCTCCCAGTTGATCTGCGCGCCCTCAATCCACCATCTCACCAGCCGGCCCTTCTCAACCTCCTCGCGCACCGATTGGAAGGGAACGATACCAACCCCCATGTCTTCCTCAACCATTCTGCGAATCGCCGCCTGCCGGCTTAACTCCATGGCCACAGTCAACGTGACCCCGGCCTGCGCGAAAAACTGATCAATCAATCTCCGGGTGTTGCCGCCGCGTTCGCCCAGAATCAGTTTCTCGCCGGCCAGCGTATACGCGCTCACTGTGCGTTGTTTCGCGAGTCGGTGGCGAGGTGAGGCGATGGCGACGAGTTGGTCTTCATTCAATCGTTCGGTCTGAATGCCACGGGCCTCCACCGGCAATGAAACGAACGCCAGGTCCATCTCCCCTGCCAGAATCTGCTGGACCAGGGATTCGCTGGTGCCGGAGCCCACTGTGACTTCCGCGAGCGGATGTTGCTTGCGCATGTCTCTGAGGATTTTTGGCAACTGTTCGGTGGTAATCATGGCCGATGCGCTGCCGATTCTCAGCCGCCCTTTTTCGGCCCCGGCCAACTCAGCAATCTCATCTTGAGCCGCGTCGTGCTCGCGCAAGATTAGTTGGGCGCGGTGCAGCAAGTGCTCTCCTGCTTCCGTCAGAATCACGCGGCGAGGCGCTCGGACGAACAGTTTTGCGCCCAACTCATTCTCCAGCTGCCTGATCTGCATGCTGATCGCCGCCTGGGTGACATGGACCCGCAACGCGCCCGCAGTAAAGGTGCCGGACTCTGCAATTGCCACAAAAGCCCGCAGCTGTCTTATTTCCATGGACTTCTCCCAGTATCACGCTCGGTTATCGGAATAATAAAATCTTTTAGTTTCCATTATAAATCACGTTTCCCTAGAATGGGCAACAAGGTGGTCCACCGATCGCTACGGAGGTGTAGAGTTCGATCCTTTGGGGGCTTGCCCGGATTCCAAAATACGCGGGAGCCTCTAAAAAGGTGCCTGGTCCGACAAAATGATTAGCACCGAGAGCAGATCCACTGATGTCTTGACGGGCCGGCGCCTGCGATCGCGTACCGCCGTGGTTGGCGTAGACGGCGGTGGGAGTAAGACCCATGCCGTCGTTGTGGATGCTGAGGGGCGGATCATGGGTGAGGGCAGGTCTGGCCCATCAAACCCATTGCGCGTGGGTGTTACTCGGGCTGCAGCGGCAGTGCGCGAGGCAATCGACAAGGCTTGCGAAGCGGCCCAGGTCCGCTGCGAGGATATCCTGGCAGCGGAGATCGGTTTGGCCGGTGCACGTCGTACTGAGTTGCGCGAACGCGTTCGGGAAGCGCTCAGTAAACTCGGGATTGCGGACGTGGAGGTTGTCGGCGACGCTGATATCGCGCTTTACGGGGCGACAGATGGAGAGCCGGGAGTGGTCGTGATTGCTGGTACTGGCTCCATTTGCTGTGGAGTCAATGCCCGGGGTAAACGCAATTGCGCAGGTGGTTGGGGTCCGGTGGCCGGAGATGAAGGCGGAGGCGCCTGGATCGCCCGGCGAGCTTTGCGTGCTATAGCTCATGCTTCCGATGGGCGTGGTCCAAAGACCTCTCTGATGGCGGCCGCCTGCGCATATTTTCATGTGACAACTCCCGAAGATCTGGCAACAGCGATCTACGCTCCTACGATGACCAACGAGCGTCTGGCTGGTTTTGGCAAGCAGGTAGTTGAAGCGGCCAAGGCTAAAGATCAGGTGGCGCGAGAGATCATGACCGAGGCCGGAAGCGAATTGGGGCTGGTGGTTTCAGCAGTGATTCGAAATTTGAAGCTCGAGACCGAGCGTTTTCAGGTTGCTTACGTGGGCGGTGTATTCGCTGCCGGCGGTGATTTAGTGCTGGGGCCCATGTGTGAGCGCATCCTCCAGATAGCGCCGATGGCTTTTGTCGCCCCGCCACGAATGTCACCTTCGCTGGCGGCGGCGAGAATGGCCCGCGAGCGTTCCAATCTCGTTGCCCTTGCGGGTTGATCGCCTTCAAGGTCTAATCGCTTACAAGATGACATCCGAAACTCGGGAATCACTACCCATTACCGAGCAAGAGAACTCTCGTACTGCAAATCTGAGTTCGCTCTCGGTGACGGAAATCCTTCGCCTGATGAATGAAGAAGACGCCTTGGTTGCCGCCGCGATCACCAAGGTCCTTCCGCAGGTGGAGCAAGCGGTAGCCGGAATAGTCGAGAGGATGCACGAAGGCGGGAGGCTTTTCTATATTGGGACGGGAACTTCCGGGCGTCTGGGAATACTTGACGCCGCGGAGTGCCCGCCTACGTTCGGGGTTTCGCCAGATCTTTTCCAGGGCGTGATCGCCGGAGGATATGAAGCATGCTATCGCGCGGTTGAAGCTTCAGAAGACGATGGTCGGGCGGCCCAGCGAGATCTCGAAGCCCGTGGCTTTGGTAAGGATGACGTACTGGTGGGAATAGCGGCTTCCGGACAAACGCCGTACACGATCGGAGCGGTCACGTATGCGAGGTCATTGGGGGCCTTTACGATTGCCGTTACTTGCGCTCCAGATTCTCCCATCACCCAGGTTGCGGAAGTTAGTATCGTGCCCGTCGTCGGACCCGAGGTCGTTACCGGATCGACGCGACTGAAAGCGGGCACTGGTCAGAAAATGGTTCTGAACATGCTTTCGACCGCCACGCTCGTAAGGCTGGGCTATGTTTCGGGCAACCGCATGTCCAATTTGCAGGCGCGCAATTCCAAACTTCGCGCGCGGGCCGTCCGCATCCTAATGGCCGAAACCGACCTGGACGAAAAAGCCGCCGCTGCAGCGCTGAATGCCGCCAGTGGCGATATCCGGATCGCCCTGGTCATGACCCGGACTGGATCAAGCGCCACGGCAGCAAGCGAAGCTCTCGCAGAATCTAAGGGCGTCGTCACACAAGCGATAAAAGAACTAACCCCGTAACGAAACACAAGGCGATGAAAGCAAGAGTGTGTTGGGTCAAGAAAGAAGCCGGAGGACGCGAGGCTCCACCTCCAGGGCCGAGGTACTCAACTGTAGCGAGATTTGAAGAGGAGAAAGGCAAGTGGACCCGTGAGGCCTGGAGCCTGATTCTTGAGTTCTACGATCCTCCCGATGAGTCGCTTTGTATGATTGTGGATGTGACTCTCCTAAATCCGGATGGGCCAACCGGGCTCCTGCGCCCCGGCAAAGTCTTTGAACTTTATGAGGGCCGTCAAGTGGTTGCCAGAGGAGAAGTACTCTAGTTGAGTGAGCCGAACATGACCCGGAAGATCTCTACGCGGTTGGCCATCTTTCTCCTGCTGGTTTCGAGCAGCACATACGCGCAGGCCGATAAAGATTCAACTTTAGACAAACGTGTGCGCGGTGAGGTCACGCAGTTCAAGGGTAGGGTCAGTCTCTTTGCGAAGAACCTTGATACGGGCGCGGTCTACACCCTGGGTGGCGATGATCAGGTGCCGACTGCCAGCACAATCAAGGTCGCCGTCATGGTTGAGGCTTTCAGCCGCGTTGCCGAAGGAAAGGCGAAGTGGACCGATGAACTGTTGCTGACTAAAGAGAAGAAAGTCGGAGGCGCAGGCATTCTTCCCGAGTTTACCGACGGTCTGCGACTGACTCTGCGCGACGGCGTGACGCTCATGATGGTATTAAGCGATAACACTGCCACCAATCTCGTGATCGACGTACTGACGGCTGACGCAGTCAATGCCCGGATGGAGTCGTTGGGGCTAAAAGAAACGCGCTTGATGCGCAGAGTGTTCGGTGGCGGCGAAAGCGTGGAAGGACGTAAGGAAGAGAACAAGCGCTTCGGTCTTGGTCGTACTACTCCAAGAGAGATGGTTACGCTGATGGAAAAGCTGGAACGTGGGGAGATCGTCAGCCCAGGCGCGTCCAAAGAGATGATCGAACTCATGAAGCGCGAGCAGGGCACAAACGGAATTTGGCGGGGAGAGTGGCGCGTCCCGAAAGCTACAAAGTCCGGCGCGCTCGATGCGCTGCGCAGCAACGTCGGCATCATCTATCATCCGCGCGGACGCATCGCGATGGCCGTTACCTGTAGCGAAATGCCGGATGTAAATTGGACGGTCGACAACCCGGCACTATTACTAATGTCGCGACTGTCCGAGATTCTGATTGAAGGTCTGGGAAAGTGACGCTTCATTCGGCATTGAATGGTGCGCGCGCGTGCATTTTCGACGCGGGTGGGACCCTTGTGCATCCGGATTGGTCGCGTCTTTCGCACATTGCCGAGCAGGTTTCAGGGCGAGTTTTCGAGGCGGGCGAGATGGACCGGGCCTTCGGCGAGATGTTAAGAGCCGTCGGACTGGAGATGCAGCGCGAAGGGTTCGTGCTGCCAGACGAGATGAAGCGCTCGCATTGGACATTCCGGAGAATGTACGGCGCGCTTGGTCTGGATGAAGTAACCTGCGACCGCCTGGTGGAACAGTTGGACGGCGCGCATCTCGATCGGCACTTGTGGTGCGGCGTCGACTCCGAAGTGCCTCGGGTACTTGCTGAGCTAAAGCGGGAGGGTTTGCTCATTGCGGTCATCTCGAACACCGAGGATGGGC
>JAMQPI010000631.1 GCA_023717565.1 Pyrinomonadaceae bacterium
TCCTCACGTTTTCTGCCCTTCTTAGTTACATCCAGACCTAATTGTCTGGAGATGCCATACACATAATTTTTGAATCCCGGAGCCGGTATCCAAAAGTGGCCGAATAGGTTATATTGGCACGTTCGTATGGAAAACTTTGCGCGGCAAGGTGCCCGCAAGGGTCAACTTGAATACCTGGAGGTAGTGTGGCAGCGGCAGCTTTCTACGACTTGGAAGGTACATTAGTTAAGACAAACCTGGTTCACACGCTCGGGTTTTACGCCAGGAACCAGCCCGGGCTGGTTAGCAGTCTTAAGAAGAGCGCCGCCACACTCGTTAGTCTTCCGGTCTTCGCCATCACCGACCAGTATAGTAGAAAAGTCTTCAACGACCTCTACTTCAAGCGATACAAAGGCCAGTCAGAAGACCGGCTACGGTTCTTCGCTCATGAGCTGTTCGAAACCGTGCTCAAGCCCGCGGTCTTTCCTGGCACTTACGAGCTACTAGAGAAATCACGCAGTCTCGGCCTCCGACAAGTGGTGGTGACCGGCGCCCTGGATGTTTCGGTAGACCATTTGATGGCCCATCTGGGAATAACCGAATACGTGACCAATCGATTGGAATTCGTAAACGGGTTGGCCACCGGTCGCTTACTTCCCCCGGTCATGGCGGCTGCGACCAAAGCATCTTGGATCCGAGTGTACGCTGAGCGCGAGGGTCTCAGTCTCAGCGACTCCTACGCTTATACCGACAGCATGAGTGATTTGCCAATGCTCTCGATCGTGGGACACCCGGCAGCCGTTAATCCCGACATGCGGCTGAGGCAGACAGCGTTACATCACGATTGGCCAATCTTGAATTTGAAGTGAAGTGCGATTAGTAAATGGTGAATAGTAAAAGCAGACGAGCAAAGATGATCCATTTACCATTTACCATTTACCATTTACCCACTTAGCAGCTACCAACTATGGCACTTCAATTACGACGCAAAACGCACGAATCAGTAATCTACATTGACCGCGACAGCGCGCCGCGCATTCTGGCTTCGGGGATGGATTTCATTCTCGAGGACTTGCCCGTAGGAACGCGCGTTCTCTATCCCAACCCACCGATCAAGGGCCTGGCCAATCGTGAAGCTGCTATTCGCTATGCGCTGAATCATCCGCACGACTGTGATCCGCTATTTGCGCAGCTGGAGCCGGGAATGAAAGTCACCATCGCCGTGGACGACATCAGTATGCCGATTCCACCGATGAAGACGCCGGACATCCGCCAAACCGCCCTCGAGATTCTGGTTGACATGCTGCACGGGCATGGCGTTGACGACGTACACATCATCATCGCCATCTCGCTGCATCGCAAAATGACGCCTGCCGAGATGAAGCGCATGTCCGGCCCAAAGATCTGGGCAGACTTCTACCCTGATCGCTATTACAACCACGACGCCGAGGATCCCAGCAACATGGTGCTCCTTGGCGAGAACCGCCATAAAGAACCGCTGCGCATCAACCGTCGGGCCGCGGAAAGCGACTTGCTGATCTACCTTAATTTTAACTTCGTACCGATGAACGGGGGTCACAAGTCTGTCGGAGTTGGTCTCTGTGACTATGAATCGCTGCGCGCGCATCACAATCCGGACGTCATCCGCGCTTCGCACAGCTACATGGACCCAGCCGGATCAGAACTCGCTCGCGTGATTGGCCGGGTCGGTGAAATCGCCGACGAACATTTGAACGTCTTCCACATCGAGACGACCGTTAACAACTACATATTCAGCCCTGAGATGGGATTCCTAACCAAGAACGAGGACGACTTCTCCGCGTTCGATCGGATGAAGTACGAGGGCATGCGATTCGCGATGAATAAGATGCCGCGTCCGGCGAAACGCAGCATGTACAACTCGCTGAAGAGCAGCTACGAGATGATCGCCTGCCACGCCGGACGCACGAATCCAGTCCACGACGCCATCATCGCCAAGAGCATGGAGCAGTATGTAGTGCCTATCGAAGGCCAGTGCGACATTCTGATCTGCCCGGTTCCGGACATGTCGCCATACAGCATCAATTCGATCCTGAACCCGCTCTTGGTACAAGTGATGGCCCTCGGTTACCACTTCAATATGTATCGAGGCAAGCCCCTTCTCAAGAAGGGCGGCACGCTGATTCTGCATCATCCCTGCACCGATGAATTCGACCACAACTTTCACCCGAGCTACATCGAATTCTTCAATCGCCTGCTGCCTGAGACGCGCGACGCCAACGTCTTGCGCGACAAGTACGAACAAGAATTTGCGAACAACCCTAGCTACGTCGAAATGTACCGGCGCGGCAACGCCTATCACGGCTCGCACCCTTTCTTCATGTGGTATTGGGGAGAAGGTGGACGCCAGCATGCCGGTCACGTTATCGCCGCCGGTGCTGAGAACGCTCACGTTCCTGCCATGATGGGCTGGGAGCGGGCCGACAATCTGACCGAGGCCATTGCCCTGGCGCGGAGTTATATGGGCAGCTCAGCGGAGATTACGATGCTGCACCAACCAATCATCGCAATCGCGGACATGCAGTGAAATGAAATTATCACCAACCGAAATCTACAACGGCCGTAACCTGTTTGTGATCGGCAGCACCGGGTTTCTCGGCAAAGTCACGCTCAGCATGTTGTTGCACCGCTTTCCTAATGTCGGGAGGGTTTACGTAACTGTGCGAGCGCGCTCGCAGGAAGAATCAGAGACTCGCTTCTGGAATAGCGTGATCACAGCCCCGCCTTTCGATCCGCTGCGTGAACGCTATGGCAGCGCGATGGAAGGATTCGTGCGCGACAAGGTGGTGGTGTTGGGCGGCGACATTGGCGACACGAACTTTGGTTATACCGATGAGGAAGCCCAAAGAGTTGCCGACGACATTGATGTAGTTATCAACACCGCGGGCAACGTGACCTTCAATCCCACTCTCGAGAGTGCCCTGCGCACCAACGTAGTCGGGACTCAGAACGTGATCGCATTTACGCGTCGCATGAAACGGCCCGCCTTGGTGCATGTGTCGACCTGTTTTGTCGCCGGTAATCGCTCGGGTGCAGTCTGGGAGCGAGACCCGGTGATTGGCTATTTTCCGCGCAAACATGAACTGCCCGGGGTGGAGTTTTCGGTCGAGCAGGAAATCAAAGACTGCGCCAAGCTGGCTGAGCGAGTGAAGGAAGAAACCCGGGACGCGATGATGGTGGCCCGCTTTCGTGAACTTGCTCGCAAGCGCCTGATCGAAGAAGGACGTGATGAAGACGATCCCGACGCCCTCGGCCTGGCCGTGGCGCGGGAAAGAAAAGTCTGGACCCGAACTCGACTTACCGACCTGGGAGTAGAGCGATCGGCCTGGTGGGGCTGGCCAAATATCTACACCTACACAAAGGCGCTCGGCGAGCAACTGGTGGCCGCTGAAACTGGAATGGTACGGAGCATCGTACGGCCTAGTATCGTGGAATCGGCCATGTCCTATCCCTTTCCCGGGTGGAACGAGGGCTTTACGACCACGGCTCCTATTGTCTTTCTCGTCCTCAAAGGACAAACGCAGATTCCGGCCGATGAGAAACTGATTCTGGATGTCACGCCCGTCGATCAAGTTGCGTCAGTAATGCTCGCCGTTGCGGCTCAGGCCTGCGTCGAGGAGCCGCAGTTGGTCCATCAGGCAGCCACCGGTGATGCAAACCCGAACAACCTCGCTCGAACTATCACCTTAGTTGGCCTTTTCAAGCGTAAGCATTTTAAGGAGAAAGAGACTGGCATAAAATTCGTAAACGAGATTGCTTCCCGAATGGAGCCACGTCCCGTCTCCACCTCGCGATTTGAATCAACTTCAACTCCGATGTTCAACTCGGCGGCGAAAAAAGCCGCCACCCTGCTCGACCGAGCCCGTCCACGCTGGGGCGGCGGCCGCGTGGGAGAGGTGATCGATCGAGTCAAAACTACGGTTGATCGGGTCGAAGAAATCACCCGGGAGACTACCGAGGCCTTCGATCTGTTTCGACCGTTTACGATCGAGAACGCCTACGTCTTTCGATCGGACAACATCCGGTCGCTATTCGAACGGATCAGCGAAGATGAGCAGTCGCTGCTTATCTGGAATCCGGAGAAGTTTGACTGGTACGACTACTGGATAAATATCCACCTGCCCGGTCTCAAGAAGTGGGTATTCCCGACGCTCGAAGAAGACATGCGCGCACAACCAAAGCGCATCTACACCTATCGCGACTTGCTGGAATTATTCGAGACCTCAACTAAACGTCATGCTACCCGCGTGGCCATGCGCATCGAGCGTGATGGACACAAAGAGCAGTACACCTATGCGGACCTGCGAGAACTCGCAACGCGCGCCGCCGCGTTCCTGGCGAGTGAAGGAATCAAGCCTGGTGCGCGGGTGATGCTTTTTAGCCAGAACGCTCCGGAGTGGGGGATGACTTATTTTGGCGTGCTGAAAGCGGGCGCCAGTTGCATACCGGTTGACCCGGAAAGCTCAACCGACGAAATCATTACTTTCGCTCGTGCCGGTGATGCCGCGGCAATTATCCTTAGTAAGAAACTCGATCACGATCACTCCGATCTTCGTCCCCGGCTCGCTGCCGAAGGGTTGCAGCTACATGTTTGGACGTTCGATGACGTCTTCGCCCTCCCGGATGAAGAGACAGAAGATCAGCGTATCGCTTTGTTGCCCACGAAGGTTCATGCCCAGTCAGTTGCTTCGCTAATCTTCACCTCAGGCACAACCGGCAATCCCAAGGGTGTCATGCTTTCGCATCGCAATCTCACCAGCATGGTTTCGATGCTGTCTTCGGTCTTCGACATGTCGACCCGCGACGGCGTGCTCTCCGTCCTGCCGCTTCATCACACTTTCGAGTTTTCTACCGGCTTCCTGACCCCGCTCAGCCGCGGAGCACAGATCACCTACATGCCAGAGTTGACCAGCGACGCGCTGGCACGCGCCATTAAGAACGGTCATGTAACCGGGATGGTTGGTGTGCCGGCCCTGTGGGAACTTCTGCATCGTCGCATCAAAACGCGGCTGTATGAGCGCAGCGACTGGATTGGCAAGACCGCTGAAACCCTGATTCAAGCGAATGCCTGGGTGCGCGAGAAAACCCCGCTCAACCTCGGGCCGTTTATCTTCTATCCGATTCACGAGGGCCTTGGTGGCCGCATCCGCTATTTCATTAGCGGTGGCTCTGCCCTGAACGAGAAAATTCAACAGGACTTCCAGGGTCTGGGATTCACAATTTTGGAAGGCTATGGTTTGACCGAAGCCTCGCCCGTGCTAACGGTCACCCGGCCTGAGAATCGTATGCTTACCGGCAGTGTCGGGAAGCCCCTCCCCGGAGTTCAGGTCAAGATCTCCGAACCTGACGTAAACGGAGTGGGCGAGGTCATTGCGCGGGGGCCCAACGTGATGTTGGGTTACTACGACAATGAAGAGGCGACGCGTAAGACTCTCATCGAGCGTTGGCTCTACACCGGCGATCTCGGCCGACTGGACGACGACGGGAATCTCTACCTGGTCGGACGTTCCAAAGAGATTATCGTCGATACAAACGGGAAGAACGTCTATCCGGACGAACTTGAAGAGGTCTACTCGACTTCGCCTTACGTGAAAGAGCTGAGCATCATTGGTTTGCCCGACGGCATCGGCGAGAAGGTCGCCTGTCTGGTGGTTGCGGACGATGAATACGACATCTCGCTTTCGCGCGATGACTTGCGCCGGCGCGTCGAAGAGGATTTCCGCGATGTCTCTGCTTCACTTCCCTACTTCAAGCGGGTCAAGGTGCTCCATTTTACTGACATCGAGTTGCCTCGCACGGCTACCCGCAAAGTGAAGCGCCGTGAAGTGCTGGCAATTATGGAAGCGTTGGAACAGAGCCAGAAGATCACGAAAGGAGCTGGCGGCAGGGAGGCCGTCGCGGCCGCTTCAGAAGCGCGGTGGATCATTGATGTCGTGGCCACAGTCAGCAATCGACCTCGATCGGAGATTTCGCAGGGTACCCGGCTTGCCGACCTCGGATTTGATAGCCTCATGTTCGTGGAACTGGCAACCGCCATTGAAAATGCCGGCGGGGCAATCTCGGCGCCTGAACGATTCAACGAGATACAAGACGTGAGTGAGTTGATAAGTGTTGTCAGCAGGCGTTCAGGGACGGCGTCACGAACAGAGGAACGGGTCCGACTTGAGGAGCGTCGCGCAGATGATGAGATTTACGTACCAACGTTTGTGCGAGTCGCCGGAAATGTAGCCGGCGACGTGCTCCAACGGCTCTTCTATGACAAGTTCCTGAAGACCCGCTATGAAGGCCAATCGAATATCCCCGTCCATACAAATTTCATTGTGGCTCCCAACCACTCGTCGCACCTGGACATGGGCCTTACCAAGATGGCCCTGGGTGAAGCCGGCAAGGACCTGGTGGCATTGGCTGCGGCGGACTACTTCTTTGACAACAAGTACAAGCGCGCGGTCATGGAGAACTTCACAAACCTGGTGCCCATCGAGCGTACCGGCTCGTTGAGGCAGTCGTTGCGTCACGCGCGTTCTTTTCTCGATCGCGGGTACAACGCAGTCATCTTTCCAGAAGGCACACGTTCGTTAACCGGCGAAATGGCGGATTTCAAGCCGGTGGTCGGTTATCTCGCGTTGGCGTCGCGAGTCGGAATTCTTCCGGTTTACCTGGTGGGCACACATGAAGCGATGCCTAAAGGCTCAAACATCATCAAGAACCGCGAGGTTGGCGCTCGCATCGGTCGTTTTCTGGCAATCGAAGAGCTGGAAGAAATGACCAAAGGCATGGCCCGAGCGGAGGCCTATCGCTTAATTGCTGCGCGGCTGAAACACGAAGTCGAGAACCTGCGCGATCAGACCAGACACCCTTTTGACGCGAAGGCCCTGCGCAAGCGGTGGAAGGAAGAGCGCCGCGCACAGCTCGCGCTAAAGGAAGAATCGAGTGTCGAGGAGCTCGTAACGTAGGCAGGTTTCACGCAAAGACGCAAAGAAGAACACAGCAGGTGTGTGAGACTACTCTCTCGATTGTTTGAATTTCATTTCTAGTTCTTCTTTGCGTCTTTGCCCCCTTTGCGTCTTTGCGTGATCCTTTCAATTCGCCATTAATGACCTTCAGTAGAAATCGATCTGTCTAATTCGTGACCACAAAGAAACCCCTCCAAAAACGAACGGCGCGCATGACTACCGCAACAACCGGTACCAAGCGTCGCGCGGCTATTGAGAAAAGGCCTCGGGCCTCGACACTGATCACCGGAGGTACTGGTTTTCTCGGGTCACACCTGGTGCGACAGTTGGTAGACGAGGGGGCCAAAGATATCCGCGTGATGGCCACGTCGATTCCCGATTGGCTGGTAGATTTAGGCGTCGAGACTTTCGAAGGTTCGATCATGAAGAGTGCGGATGTGGCCCGCGCGGTTGAAGGAATTCGAGATGTTTACCATCTTGCTGGTCGGGTTTCGCGGGAGCGCGGTGAGGCCCGCGAGATGTATGCGCTGCACGTCGAAGGCACGCGGCTGCTGTGTGAAGCAGCAAAGGCTGAGCGCGTGAAGTCGATTGTCATGGCTTCCACCAGCGGCACGATTGCCGTGACGGAAGATGGCGAAGGTGTTCCTGACGAAACGTATCCACCACCGCTGGACATCATCTCGCGCTGGCCTTACTACGCCAGCAAAACCTACCAGGAGGTGGCGGCGCTCCAGAGCTTCAATGGCAAGGGCATGCGGTTGGTAATCATGAATCCGAGTTTGCTTCTCGGTCCGGGAGACGAACGGTTAAGCTCTACGAAGGTCGTCCTTGATTTCATGGCGCGCAAAATCAATGCCCAGCCTGGCGGGGGCTTGAGTTTTGTCGATGTGCGCGATGCCGCCAGGGCATTTCGTATGGCGATGAAAAAAGGCAGACATGGTGAGCGTTACCTGCTGGGAGCCGCGAACTGGACCTTCAATAAATTCTTTGGCCGCCTGGAGCGATTAACCAAGATTGCCGCGCCTAAATTTGCCCTGCCGTCCAGATTTGCGGTTAGCGGAGCGAAGTTGGTTGATTCCTTGTTTAAGCAATGGAACATGGCCTCCCCGGTTGAGCCGGGAGCGATCGAGATGGCCCAGTATTTCTGGTATCTCAACTGCGCGAAAGCCTCCCGAGAACTCAACTTCAAGCCTCGAGATCCCGGTGAGACGCTGCATGAGACAGTGGTTTACTTGCGTGAGAATTTTTTAGGCGGCGACGCGTTTCGGAAGTAGTCCAGTTGAAACTCAACCGGGTGTCATGAAGTCAGTACCGTCACGCGGTAGCGTCGGGTCAACGATGTGCGACAGACAACGATGAGTGCTGACGAATCGTTGACCCGACGCTACCGCGTGACGGTACTGACTTCATGACACCCGGTTGAGTTTCAACTGGACTACTTCCGGAACGCGTCGCCGCCCAAAAAATTCTCGCGCAAGTAAACCACCGTCTCATGCAGGGTCTCGCCGGGATCTCGAGGCTTGAAGTTGAGCTCACGTGAGGCTTTGGCGCAGTTGAGATACCAGAAGTATTGGGCCATCTCGATCGCCCCCGGCTCAACCGGCGAAGCCATGTTCCATTGTTTAAACAAGGAATCAACCAACTTCGCCCCGCTGACTGCAAACCTGGACGGCAGGGCAAATTTCGGCGCGGCAATCTTGGTTAGTCGCTCCAGACGGCCAAAGAATTTGTTGAAGGTCCAGTTGGCGGCTCCCAGCAGGTAACGCTCGCCATGTCTGCCCTTTTTCATCGCCATGCGAAATGCCCTGGCGGCATCGCGCACATCAACAAAACTCAAGCCCCCGCCAGGCTGAGCATTGATTTTGCGCGCCATGAAATCGAGGACGACCTTCGTAGAGCTTAAGCGGTCATCCCCCGGACCGAGCAGCAAACTCGGATTCATGATTACCAACCTCATGCCCTTGCCGTTGAAGCTCTGGAGGGCCGCCACTTCTTGATAGGTTTTGCTGGCGTAGTAAGGCCAGCGCG
>JAMQPI010000663.1 GCA_023717565.1 Pyrinomonadaceae bacterium
ATCGCAATCGACCAACACCGGAATCGCCCCCAGGTAACGCACGACTTCAGCGGTAGCAGCAAAAGTCATCGTCGGCACCAACACTCCCTGACCGGCTTTCAATCCCAACGCCTCAACCGCCAGGTGCAGCGCCGCGGTGCATGAGTTGAGAGCCACAGCATGCGGCGCCCCAACGGATGCAGCAAACTTCTCCTCAAAGGTCTTTACCCGCTTCCCACTAGTGAGCCACCCCGACCGCAGAGTCTCCACTACCTCTGAGATCTCGTGCTCTCCAATCTGCGGCCGAAAGAAGGGAACTTGAATTCTCATCGAGCTTTCTTGATCAAAACTCCAAGAAGATGGGTCCTGAGGAAAGGAATCGTTTCCAATAAATTAGCCAGTGCCCAGCTACGACGGGCGACTAGCCTAGCTATGGGGGGTGCTAGAGTAGCGGTCTTAATGCGTCCAGATAACTCCGGGAAGAGACGCTTGAGTTCCTCACGGTCTACTTTCCGCACGTTCCGGTTCTGGGGATTATTAAAGGCAAAGTCGTACCAGAGAAGCGTCCCGCCAGGCGCCAGTACTCTCATGATCTCATCCGCTACCATGCGTCGGACGCGTGAATCGAGGATTGAAGTAAACAACGTAGAAGCGATTACGAGATCAAACGTCTCATCTTTCCATGGCAATTCAGCGGCATCCCCGACCCGTAGGTCGGCCGCGGACAGACACTCTTGTGCTTTGCGCGCACGGCTCTCGCTCAAATCAATACCGTGCAGATCCGAATCCCGAACGCCCCAACGGAGCAGTTCGGCGAGCCAACTAATGGTTCCAAATCCGACTTCCAGGCATCGATCTCCGAACATTGGAAAGACGCCTGATTGATGCAGCATCAAGGCAGCTTCCCGGGTCCGTCCCTCAATCATAAATTTGGAGGCAGGTTCCCAGGGCGCATATAGATCGTGCTCTATCTCTCGATCTCTACGTTTGTACTCATCTACCACTCGTTGGCGCTCCAGCGCCACAAGATTACTCCTCTCCAGCACACTCCCGTTCGTCGCATTTCGTGAAGACACAAGCTGCTCATCATTGCGTCGATTGTCGGGCCGCCAATAAGGCCAGAATCTGATCGCTCCCATGAGAAAGCCAAAACCATATGAAAAGTGGAGCACCGCAAAAGCTACCGGCAACAATGGCATTAAGTGGCGATTATGAGATCGTGCCGATGAAACGGATGCCGCGAGATTGGCCAATAGGTAGGAGCCTGCGATCAAGCAGAAGAGCCACAAGCCGACAGCAGAGAAAAGTGCAATTCCGAGCGAGAGTAGCATAGCACTAACAAACATCATCGGGATGAAATGGCGTGGCCTCATCTGCTGTGGGTGCCGCTGCATTACTCGCACTTTCCAACAGCCATAGGCAAGATACTGACGCCACAAAGCTTTCAGCGATGCGCGGCTCTGATAGCGGCAATTTATATCTGGCGCCAGCAATATCCGAGCTCCAAGCTTGCGTATGCGATAGTTATATTCATCGTCCTGGTTGCGAACAAATCTCTCATCGAGGAGACCGGCGCGATCAATTATTTCGCGCGAATAAGCCCCGAAGGCTACGGTATCGACGTACTTCTCTTTCGCGGTGCCGACTCGAAAATCCACGCCACCGACACCAAACGAAGAACTCATCGCGAGCGCGATTGCCTTGCCGACTTTAGTCTCACCCACCGTTTCAACGACACCGCCCACGCACTCCGCCCTCTTTTCTTCAAGGATGCCCACGCATCGAGAAACATAACTCTTTGACATTTCTGCATGCCCGCCAAGCATCAGAATGACGTCGCCGCGAGCCTGTGAGAAAGCAGTATTGAAGCCTGTGGCCATAAGGCGCGCTGGGTTATCAATTAACCGCACCCGTGGGTCGGACTGGCTAATCTCAGCGACTATCTTTCGTGTGCTATCGTCCGATAACCCATCAGCTATCAAGACCTCCAGGCAATCCGGACGATAGTCTTGCGAAAGCACAGACGATAGGCTCCGCCTGATTGATTCCTGTTCATTCCGAACCGGCATGATCACACTGACAAACGGAAATTCGGAATCGATAATCAGAATCAGCTCTTGGATCTAGTTGTGGTTATTAGGAACTGAGACGCGTGGGCTGGAGGTTGTTATCCGTTGGCGCAAAGATAATGAAAAACATAGGCGTGGAGGAATCCATTGCCCACTACATAAGGCGTCCATCGTCATGATTTGGTCAACGTGGCCTCGATGGATTTCCACCGTTTCCTATTTGCATCAATAGTCCAGTCGGGAGATTGCAGACTACCGCGCGGAACTTTCCATTTGCTGTACGTGGGACCTTAGTCACTTCTTCCAGAACGACTTCTACAGGGCCCAGTCGTTTTTTAAGCTCCCTGACGAGTGAATTTGCTGACTGCGGAGAATACCCCGGTGCTCGCACGAAGCGTACACGAATCTGTTTTAGCGTTTCTTGAATAATCTGAGCCTCGCGGATGTGCAAGTTGCCTTTAAAAACAGGATCGAGCCGTCCAATTGGTCTTCCGTCGGTTGTGTATAAGACATCATCAATTCGTCCCTGAAGCGATCTCATGATTGGTAATGTTCGACCACAGGCGCACGACTCGTTCGAGAGAGAGCCACGGTCTCCCACACGATAGCGAATCAACGGCATGTCTGCGTTAAGTAACCCGGTGCAGATGAAGTCACCGACATTAGGGCCATCGGAAGTGTTAGTAGCATCTACTTCAATGATTCCGACCTCTGGCCAGCAGTGTAGATTTCCAAAAGAACACTCGCCGGCACCCCCAACGAGTTCGGCCATTCCGTAGGTCTGATGCACCGAGCACCGAAAGGCTTCGGCTATGGTCTTGCGCTGATAATCGAACAGCGGTTCAGCATTAGTAATTATCACTTTCAGCTGGATGTCATTGCGTTCAAGGCGAAGCGCCTCTAGCGCTAATGCATAAAGAGCCGAGGTGTAGCCGACCAGGTATGTAATCCGATAACTTGAGAGGGCGTCAAGATAGGCTGGAATCAAGTCGGGGGCTAAATGGTAAGTAGACAGATAGAGCTGGTTAAGACCGGCATTCCAAACCCAGAAGGGTGGCTGGCGTTGTTCGATTTGAGTAACCAACTGGCCGCCGAAAATGCCCCAACGATCATGCCGAGAGACTCCGTACCATCGTCGAGATCGAGCCTCGAAGATTGCATACCATTGACGAACTGTTGAGCGGCTCCACCACAGCTCGAGCGGCTTGGCTGATGTCCCACTTGTATGTTCTCGAAACATTCTCCGAGGGTTACAGTCGTCGGCGACAAAGCAACTGGGATTCTGTCGCAGAGTCTCCTTTTCCAGAATGGGCCAGTTTGCCAGCTCCTCGAAACTCGCCGTATCTCCATTGCGGCGGCGCGTGGCCCACATCTCACGGTAATGCGGCACTTGCAATGCGGCGCGCCGGAGCACCAGTGCTAATTGATCCCCTTGCCAATTCTCCCAACTTTTAGCGCTCCAACTCTCTCGGTTGATGGCGTCTTCGACCAGTTGGTCAGTATCAGCACCGTAACGCCAGGAACGAAGGTAAAGGCCGCGGGCACTAGCAGCAAGTGTGCGCCCCGCAAGCGGGAGGCGATAGTACAGTTTCAGTAATGGGTCGTTACGCAAGAAACCTCGGTTGTTCAGTTGTGACGACTATTGTGTGTCAGCTTCTTGGATCTTGACTTGATCGTTGAAGAGACTCCACCAGGTTCCTGTTCGCCTATCACGGAAGCGAACAACTGTTCCCAACGAGGCAGGATGACTGACCAATCGAATTGTTCCACTTTCTTGCGCGCATTTAGTGAGAGTCGTTCGGAAAGACCAGGTTCAGCAAAAATACGCTTCACCGCAGCTGCCATCGCTTCGGGATTATCAGGTGGGACCAACAGGGCATCCAGTCCGTCTTCCAGGAGGTACGGGATCCCTCCAACGTTCGTGCTCACGATGCACAATCCACAAGCCATCGCTTCTAGCAGGGAGACGGGAGTGTTGTCTATGTTCGTTGTGTTGAGAAGGACATCACCCCTGTTTAGCCAAGCGGAGACTGCTTGTTTTGGAATTCTACCGGGCAGACTCAATCGATCGGATACACCCACTTCCGCCGCGGTTCGCTGAGTGGATTTCAAGCTGGCGTCATTTGTGTCGGGACCAATCATTGTGAGGCAGGCATCCGGGAGATCGTGCATCAATAAAGCCAGGACCTTCGGAGCCAATGCAGGGTTGTAAATGTTATGAAAAGCGCGCATCCAAACGAGTTTCGGATTGGCACGCTTCCGGAGCGTAAAGTCATAACAACTCAAGTCGATCGGATTGGGAAACAGCGTGAGATCACAGCGGTATTCACTCATTTTCTCAAACAAGAAGGGGGACGGGGTTACGACCTTCGCAGCAGATTCAAGCAAACGTCGCATGCGACTAGGCCAGCGGGCCGCGAACTTTGGAAGATTACCGCCGTGCAAAGACAACACATATGGCCTCCGAACCGCTCGCATCATCAACGAGCTAACTTCGGCCCAAATGAAAGCAGGCCCGCTGAAAACAGCTATGTGTGCGACCGCAATGCGATGCCGCTTGAGCCAAATGGCAGTAGCCATATCGGCCAGCCGAACGGGACGCGACGGCAAAGATGAAGTTCGATAAACACGCCACCCAGCCTGCTCCAATCGATCCGCCAACTCTTCAATGAACGAGCGGTTACACCCGGTCCATGAGAGGAAGTTACCAACGTGCATGATAGCGACTGGAAGAGACATTCAATCTAATTCATTCAGGTCGAGGCAGCGCGCGCGAAGAGTGAAAGTTAATCAATGGCCTGTACCCGCACTGTGGAATTACGAAGCACGATAAGTTTCAGTCGTATTCAGTCGTTGCTGCCCAAGCGCAGTCGATCCTCCAAACCGATATCCGACTCGGTTCTCTAGAGCAAAAGTCGCGAACGCAAGGCCAAAAATAAAGGAAGGGGCAACAAGGCGCATTCCGTAAAACGCCATGAAAAGCGAGCTCCACACGAGGAAAGATGTTATTCGCGCCTTGTTCTCTAATGTATTGGCCCGCCTAAGACTGCTGACGCCTGCCAACAGAAGCAACAGAAGCGCGTTGAGGCCGAGAATTCCATGTTCCGCAACAAGGCGAGTGTATTCTGTATGGGAAGCCATGAGCTCATCGCCAGACGAGTGCAGAAGTTTGTGCCTGAGTGGCTCGGCACCGCCAGGGCCAAGCCCCAGGATGGGGTTTTTCTGCCAGGCTTCAAATTCCACTGCGGCAAGGTGGTCCCGTCCTGTTGTCTTACTGTTCTGAAAGCGTGCGCTGAGTTTGCCTTGGCTAAAAGCATCCAACCGAGGGAGCACAAGGTAATAGCCAATGGTCGAAATAATGGCGACTCCGAGGACAAGTTTGATCCGGGTTCGGTTGCTTCTCGCGAGGAATAGTGAGCCGGCGAGCGCACTGCCGGCGGCAATGTAAAGCCCGCCGCGAGAGAATGTCATTGCGCTCTGAGCCGTGAAAACCACCAAAATGAAAAGCGTCAGTAATCTAAAACTATGGCTCACTCCCCTCTCTAACATATAAAAGTATGCCGCCAGAGCGCCCAACCCAAGAATGGTAGATACTTGATTTGGTCCAAATCCCCCACTTGTTACCTTGTTCGAGGCACCGGTAAATTGAAGCCCTTGATGGGTTAAGGTCGAGAGAATAGCCAGCGCAGCGATTCCTACGATCGGTCCGATCAACGCCGAAAACAGCCGTAAAACCTTCTCCTTCGAAAGTTCGATCTGCGAGAAAAACCACGCGCTGGCCATAAGGGCAAGGGGACCCGACAGATTGAAGCTAAGCTGTTGTCGAGCCGTCTCAAAACTCATGCTTCCAGCTGTTAACAAGACCGAAGGCAGTAGTAGAGCAAAATATAAGAGCGGGAGTGGCGGCGGTTTTAGGCGTCGCCGGGCCACAATGGAAACAACAAATAGTGTGACGACTGCGTATTTCCCAAACTCCCAGAAGATCGGGGTCCTTGTCATACGCCACAAGACCTCCGCACCCATGATGTATGCACCTGTGTAGGCCACAAGCTCCGGACGGCTCTTGAACGTGGTCCACCGCAGGCCCCAAGCACAGGTTGCGAGGGCATGGAAGAACCCAATTCTGGGATACTGACGCATCAACAGAGCTAGTGGAATATGGGCAGCAAAGAAAGCCAGGGTGGCCAGAGCGGATGTCTGTGTCTGCGACAGAGAGGGATATCTAACCCTTCCCAAATGTGCGGCTTGAGGATACATGTTCGTTTCTATTCAGCCCCTCCTTTCCAGAACTGAGTCACGATCAGTGGCGCGATCATGACGACAACCCAAAACTCGGCACGAAATCGCATGAAGAAATGCCAATGGCATTCGTGTTGGTTCGAGTTCCTGGTTGAAGTGACACTAAGAGAGAATTTCCTGATAAAGACACATGAGTTGACGCCCTAAGGCGTCGAGAGAATGGACATGATCCACGTATTCAAGTCCTCGTTGTCGGAACTCAAGGCGCAGATTCCGATCACCAATGAGTTTCAGGATGGCCGCAACCAAACCGTTTTCGTCCTCTGGCTCCACCAGCAATCCGCGCGAGTCCTCAATGATTTCGGGAATTCCGCCTACTCGTGTTGCAACAACTGGAAGTCCGCTTGCCATAGCTTCCAGAAGGACATTTGGCGTCCCCTCATGCTTTGACGTCATTACCAATAAATCAGCTTCTTTATAGACTGACGCCATGTCCCCCTGACTCCCGATGAAATCCACTTGTCCAGTCAGACCGAGGCTTTTGGCATGCGACTCCAAATCGCGGCGCATCGGCCCATCCCCAGCAACGATCGCGGTTACGTGTCCAACAGGGGACTGAGCGATGGCTCTGGACACTGCTCGCAAAAAAAGGTGCGGGCGCTTCTGCTCCTCCAATCGCCCCACGAATAAGACTTTGATTTTCTTACCATCGCGTGAAGAACCATTTCCCTTTAGCCAGTTTGTATCTACTGCATTGCGAAGGAAAGAGATCTGCTCAGATGAGAAACCGCGGTCAATTGCTCTTTGCTGCGCGAGTTCTGAATTAGTAATCAAATGTTTAGGCAAAAGAAGTTGCCATCTTCCCCAAATGCCATTCGCTATTAATTCACTCGTCAAATCGTTGCGAATTGCGCCAATTGCACGTATCCCCGCAATTCGCCCGGCAACGGCCGCGTACAGGTTGGTAAAGAAATGAACGCTTTGAAGAATGTCAGGAGGCTGTTGACGCAGGGCTCTTACAAGCCGGTAGAGTCTTGTTGACCTAAGATGAGATTTACCTATCCATTCAACGGGAACTCCCAAGGATGTAATTTCAGTCTCAAACGGCTCTCCTCTTGTCAAGCATAGAACTCTGGTTGAAACGCCAAGCCGGTCCAATGCGCGAAGCATATAGATCAGTTGACGCTCCGCCCCGCCCCTTCCAAGGGTTCCGGCAAGAAAGCAGATCTTCAAATTGAGGTTGTCACGCAGCGGGCCAGCGACTCTCCCCAGGCATCACGGAGCGAATCACCAATAGTATCGCGCCAGCTCTCAAGCGAATACTGTCGGGCCGTCTCGATAGCTCTCGTTGACATCAGGTGATATCGCTCGTTATCCGTAAGCACCTCTCGCACAGCTTCCGCAATGGCCCGCGATGTTGGTTCAACGAGCAAAACGCCGCAGCCATTTTTGATAAGGTGCGGCAAGACGGAAACGCGGGTAGTAACAACGGGCAAGCCGCAAGCCAGTGCTTCCAGAACCACCTTCGGAAAACCTTCGGACGCCGTCGGGTAACAAAAGAGATCAGCTTGTTTGAGGAGTCGTAGAATAGAGGGGTGATCTACCTTGCCATGGAAGGCGATTCTCTCATCGAGCTTCAACATCGTAGCCATCTTCTTGAAATCAGCTAGCGACTCGCCGTCTCCTACTACGTCCAGGGTCGCCGATGGAAAGTCTTTTAGAATCAGCGGCAGGCTTTCAATTACCTTACCTGTTCCCTTGTTTCGACTCTGATTGCAGGCAATGATTAGACGAACGCGGCCCTCTGAACTGATTTCGCGTTGTGCAGAACAGTCCTTTAGCTCTTGGTCTGTTAAGGACGTGGCGAAGATCCATTTGATATTTGGATTTCGTAGCGAGGGCGGCTCAATAGCACCACCAGTCGCAAGCCCCACATTTCGACCGCCGGAAAACTGTTCCATGAACCACTTCCAGAAACGTTCGGCGACGGTCTTCTGAACGAACCAGTTACCGCAATAGCGCACGAAAAGAGGTTTGCGCATCAGGAAGGCCAATAGCATCCCGATGGTTCCGACATCTCCTGGAATCGGTGCGTGTACGGCATCAGCGCGAAGAATCTCTCGGGCGAGGATCGGAGTATTACGACAAAGCCAGAATGGAAACAGCAACTTCCGCCGCAGGCCATGGCCTGAAGGCGTAGTCAGTGGGATCACGGTGAGTTTTGGCCCATCAAGTATCACCTCTCCTTCGCGACTTGCGGAACGCAAGATTGGCACAACGACGGTTGTCGAATCGAAAAGCTCGGACAATGTACGCATTTGGAAGGGGAATCCTCCATCGGTGGCATAGCCGGACGGTGAACCTGGTGAGGGCCAGCAAGGCTTATGTGAGAAAACCGTCAACCTCACTGATCACCCACTCTCAATACCATCGGAGGTAATAACTCCAGCACCGAGATTCCGGTCGCTCGCACTTCCATGAGACAAGAATCGATCGCGTCCGTGCTGGTGCTCTCTGGCGGTCCAATCCAAAATAATTTCCTTCGTGCTAATACCTTCCTGCTGTTTCTTTCCGAGAAACGCCGAGGCTGCCGGGATCATTAACCCTCTCGGAGTTGTGCGTCGTCGATCTATCCATAACAGTGGCTTGAGCAGTAGCCGCACGGTGAAACTGGTGAGGCGCCGCCACCAGATATTGCGTGAGATACTAGCGAAAAACCCGATCAGGGTTAAAGAAATGGCAGAGACCGGTCCCTGGGTGATGGTGAACTCCAGCTCCTGGAATCTGCGAAAGAGCAATCGATGTCCCAGCGGCGTGTAGCGTTGAAAGTCAAAAGGGAAACCATGGACTGGGGCATGAAACGGGACTCCTGAATAGACAATTCCATTCGGTTTTAAGCAACGAGAAATCTCGGCGACCACTCCGGCCGGATTGACTACATGCTCCAGTACCTGATCCACGACAACACAATCCAAGCCCTCGTCTCGGAATGGTAAGCATTCACCATCGCAGACCGCTGTTGCATCCCCTTGAAGGGTCACATCAGTTAGGAAAAGCTGGGCCGAAGGAAACATCTTCGCATAGCATTCCCTGGTTGAACCGCAACCGACCACCAGGACTACTGGGTGATCAGGGAGCAAGCCTACATTCTTAGCAAGCAAGTCTAAACCGGTAACCCTCGGGGCGGCGGCCGGAAGCGCTTTGCGCAACTGATAACGCCAGCCAATATTTTGGGGAAACTGGATTACGTCGGTAAGCTCCTCTACCTCCTCCGACGAAAACACAGATCTGGATTCGTCGAAGAGTATCGGACGACCCGCAACCGACCTAAACTGGCGACCACACAACTCACAAACTATTTTCCCTTCGCTGATTTGCTTCAAATCTCCGTGATCCGAGTAGGGACAGCACAAGATCGACAAGTCCAGGCTGGGAGAAGTCAAAATAGGCTGTCCATCCTTCGGAGCATTGGACTTCAGGTCAACCCTCATCAACACGATTTGTCACCTCTCTTGCGCCAGTCGAGCCACGTTCCCAGGTCGGCGATCAATTTATCGTATGTATTCTCAATGCTGTATAAGCGCACTGCCTGCTCGCGAGCAAGCTGGCTTTGCTGACTCGCAAAAGGAGCATCCTTCATCAAGCTGAGGATCCCGGCAACTAGCCCTTCAACATCACCCCTTAATAACACTCCCGTACCGTCCTTAAGCTCCATTCCGGAAACGGCATCGGGAGAAGTCACCAATGGGACGCCGAGAGCCAATACCTCAACGAAGCGGCTGCGGAAGCCGAACGTTCCGGACCAAGGGCACACAACCGCCGACATGGTCCGCAGAATGGGTTGCACGGTTTCCACGTAACCAGTCAACTTCACGCGACTATCGGCAGCAAGATCCTGAAGAGATTTAGACGGATTACTTCCGACTAGCCACAGTTCGGCATCCGGAAATTCTTGCCAGATCTTCGGCATGATTTCTGTGTAACACTTCAACGCAGCTTGCTGATTGTAGGGACTTCCTAAGGCTCCGTAATAACCTACTCGCTTGGGCTCCGTTGGATCCCACGAGTAAGGCCAAAGCGTCAGGTCCGTTCCCATTGGTGCATAGAAGACCTTGGTCATTACCGGAACGTTGAGTTGAGCGTATGCTTGCTCTTCGCGGTTGATGGCGATGACACCGTCGAATTGCCTCCAGGCCTGTTCCTCACGGACGGCATACCGCTTCGTCGCCCACCGATTCCACCAACTCGGCGTCCATTTGGTACCCAGTTGCTCGGCATACGAATGCCAAAGGATATTATGCATATCGAGTACGCATGGAGTCTTTTTGGTTTGAAATACTTCAACGCTATTTACCGCGTGCCAATATTCGTAGAGGACACAATCAAAACTGCTCTCGGAAAAAGTCGATGCTATCCGAGGCGGCGAGAACTCCACTTCACCAATAGAATAGTTGGACGGTCTCAGCCCGGTGCCTAGCGCGTAGACGCGGCTCGTGATGTTATGTCGCACTTTCGAAACGGCCCCCCGAGAGCAATGAGCCGGCAGCAAAACCGCATCATCGCAAAGCGCAAGTAGTTGCGCCTCAGTTTCTTCATGTTTGCCGTCAGTTACATATGTGGCAAACGTCACATGAAAGGCCTTTCGGGCAGACTGTAGCGTATAAAAAACCCGTTGCTGCTGACCAGAATTGCGCGGAAACGGCAGTACATGAGACAACACGAGCAAGCGTGGTCTGTGGGTCATGGCGGCTTTGACGATCACAGGATTAGTCTTCCTTTAGTGATCGTTTCGTCGAGGTAGTGCGTCACCTCCGCCAGCAAACTCTACCAAACGCTCTGCTAGGCGGATCCCTGCGGATCCGTCCAGCGTGTCTTGAAACATACTATTAATCAGCGCCTGCCTTCGTTCTGTATCATGCATCGGGTCATCTAAGGCGTTTCGTAACATGACGCTCATCTCTTGTTCAGATCTGGCGAGCATCACTGCGCGGCTCTGGACCACTGGTCGATAATGGTCGAACTGATAATAGCGCTCGTAGTCTATTGGTCGGATATCTACTCCGGGTGGGTTATAGGCGACGTTAATGACCGGCTTGTCAAACATGCAGAGCTCAAGCGAAATGGTTGAGGCTATATTGATGCCGACTGCTGAGTGACGAAGTGTATTAGTCAGCAGGTAGGTGTCATCAAAACAAGGTGTCAACCAGGTCGGCTCCCAGGGGACTGGTGGAAACAAAATATCAGGGCGGCGGTCTTGAAGCTCCTGGAAACGGTTCGTCCGGTCTTTTGGGTAGATGCGTACCAGTAGCTGCGGCGAGCCAGCATCATCCATCTGGCGCAACATATCCGCGATTCCTTCGACGATCCGCGGTTCGCCGGGCATGTGGTTCGCCATGCCGGTGGTGTACAACACGATGGGGCGCGCCGGGTCGGCATTTACCCGTCGGCAAAACTCTTCGCGTGTCCAGAAGAATTTTTGCTGGAAATGGAAATCAAACTGCGGTGTCCCCGTGACGAAGACTTGCTCAGATCGAATTTTCTTGTAGATGTCCAGCAATTGACCACGGATCGCTTCGTTCCACACCAGGTAATAATCGTAGGGCGGATTGATGCGGCCCTGCGAAGTTAGATTGTCCCAGGAGAAAATGAAGGTGGCAGTCGGGATTCCCAGCCATTGGGCGGCCTGAACGGCTTGAATAGCAACTTGGCTGTGAACGTGCGAACCGTTGAAGACTAATGAGGGCCTCTGCTCTTCGAAGAACCGCAGGTACTCATCGGTGGTGCGAAACATTCGGCTCGACACGCGTTCGACTCTCGAGAGCAGTTCTAACCCGGGGCGGTTGGCAAAAGGATAGCAAGAGAGTTTCTTGGCGGAACGCTTCAACCATTTGGCCGGGCTATCTGCCTCGATATCGCGTAATCGCCAGCGGTCGCGTGCCGCCTCTGACCAAAGCCAGCGCCCGTGCGCCATCTCAAGAAGTTCACGCTGGATTCTCACGATCCATTTCTCTTGAAACTCTCGCAACTGGAAAACATTCTGGTAGCGAGATCTTAATAGATCCTCAAGCTCTTGATTGGGTCTAACGGAAAGAAGAGTGATCTTCGACTCTAGCGCAGCCTCGTCCAGGGCATTTGTGTAGACAAAATTACGGATCGCCTCGCCGCGCGGCAGAATGGCGACGATGTGAGTTCGCTTGCTTTGCGCCGTCGCCACCTGGCCTGTTTGCCGGCCGTGAACCTCCGGAAATATTTCAGCATCCGGAAGCACCAGCATGATCTCAGTTGCCATTGCGTGATTGCGTTGGCGTGTGTTTGTCAACAAAATCGAGAATCGCCTGTGCCATTCTTTCCCCGCAGCGTCCATCTAGATGGCCGCACACATATTCCGCTATCCATCGGCGCTTCTTTCGATGCAACTCTGGATGAAGCAAATAGGTCCGGACGGCTTCAACCATCTCTTCAGGGTTATTGACCAGCCAGACCCCGCCTGACTCTGCGATAGGCTTGAAGTGAGTCCACAGGTGATTGATGTCCCTTACCAGCTGCTGATTTGGTTGGCCCGGCTCAGAATCGTAGTTCAAGTTGACAACTGGATGATCGAAGATCGCGGCATCCACGGTAACGGTGGATGACAGATTAACCACCACGTCTGCATGACGGAAGGTGTTCACCCATTCGATGATCTGCTCTCTGTCCTGCGAGAGCGAGTAAGGAGTCCCGATGTCTCCCGCTTGCCCTTGAACAATGACGCGAGGAGAGAAGCAGCGAAATTGCTCTCTTATGTCGCTGTTATCCTTTGCCGGGTGCGGACGCACGATGAGCTGGGTATCGCCAAAGTCGCCGCGCGCTACCCTCTCGGCCAGATACAAAGCACCATGATGCTCGCGGAGAAAATTAGGCGAACCCAATGAATAGACAATTATCGGAGAACTTAACCGCAACCCTTGGGTCTCGCAGAAAGCCTCTCGCGATTGATAAAACTGGTCGTCAAAAAACACATCGAACTGCGGCGCGCCTACAACATATACCGGTACTTGTGTTGTCTCGGGGTAAAAACGATGTAGCTCACGCTTCGTCTGTTCAGACCACACGAGGTAACCATCATACTTGAAGACCAGGCGGCCCTTTGTCGAAAGATTGTCCCACGAAGGGATCAGAGCCATTAGTGGAATGCCTAGTTTCTTGGCGACAGCAACGACTGCCGGTTGCCGAAACTGGAATGGACCGGTGATAAGAATCACAGCAGGTTGTTTGGTTTGCAAACGCTTAAGCGCCGCGTCGCTGCGCGGATAGCTCAGCAATATTCGTTCAAGCCGATCCTCCAATGATCGCTCCGCCTTCATTAGCGCCAGCGCGCGCGCAGGCACCTTAAGCGCGCGGATAGAAGGCTTCTGTTGCTTGTTACGAAAGTGGCGCGCCATGCTCAACCGACTAGGTGGTTGTTGACGATAATCCCATACGAATTCGTTCAACCTCCTCAAGTAGTTATAAGGAAATTCTTTGAAAGGGCGCAGTTCCGGGAACTCTTCAACTTGGGCTGGCTTGTCCTGCCACAACTGCTGAAATCGAGGATCATTCGTTGAGGTGGCCCACACCCTGACGATGTTATTATTGCTCAACTCATTCAGAACTTTGGTGTATAGAAATATTCTGTCTGTCTGCGACGACGTTGACAAAACCAGCACTTCAGACCGACTGGGATTGCTTAGCCGATCATGCCCAATGGTCACTTCGTTGTCTTGGTATCCGGGGGTTTCTGTAACCGGGGTCACAATAATGATTCAACTCACCAAACAAGGCTGCAGCACTTGCGAGTAATGCTGGTAAAGCTCAGCTATCATCCCGGGCGTAATCTCAGCCTCGGCTTCAAAAACGCCAAGATTACCTTGTGCCTCATTCCGTAACAGTCTCTTCCAATAGCGCAGAGAGATATCACGGTCGAGACCCAGCAGGTCTTTGATCTGATTAACAACGCTATTACTTTCAGCCTCCTTTCCTTTCTTATAAGCATGGCTAGTAGCTGTTTGCGTTCGCGCCCGATCTTCATCCGTATAGTTAGGAGTCGAAAGAGCTCGATTTATCAATTCCGCACAACGCTCACTCGCTCTCCCGTCAACGCGATGGTAGAACTCTTTGATAAAATCTTCGCGCGCACGTTGTTGCTCAGGTGAGATCGGTAGGCCTTCCAGGTAATTGCGAGTTGTTTCATCCGCCTCTTCAAGATTGTTGACGATATGGCTTCCGAGTCGATACTCCTCTCGCACTTTCCGATTGTACTTGCCGAGTTCAAGATTGAGCACCGGCTTACCGAACATCCACGCTTCTGTCGCTGTCGTGCAGTTGCGCTGAAGCAGGACATCGCAGTGGCACAAAAACTCGCGGATCGCCACGTTGTAGACGAGGTGTAGATTAGGCGTCTCCCTCGCCATCTCAACGTAAGGGTTAATCCATTCGGCTGGATGGACCTTGACCACGAAATTCCAATCGGGATGTCGCAATGCTAAGGCGAGCACAGCTCGCGAGTGTTCACGAAACTGTGTGATGTGATCTTCGACGTGCATTCGAACTTCCGCCTCAGGCTTCTTCGCGTGCCTGACCTGGCGGCGAACCATCTTCTTCGGATTACGCGAAGCGTACGGAGTATTGGTTGCCCACAGGATCAAAGGTGCCTCTGGGTTTTTGAGTCCCAAGGGTTTCAGCAAATCCGCTCTCGTCTTCATCAGAGCGAGATACGGTTGTCTGTAAAAATCAAAACGCGGACAGCCAACCGTGTGAACCTGCGTTTCTGTCATCAGATTCCGCTCCAGCAGAGCGCTGCGCGGATAGTTGCCCCAAGTCAGGTAGAGGTCAATCAGTCCCGTCGCACCGTGCAGCGAACCGCTCCTGCGCACTGCTCCCTCCTTATCCTGAAACAATCCCTCCGTCGACAGGACGATCACCTTCATCCCGAGATCCCTAGCCAGCCGGGCTTGCTCCACTTTGAAATTCCACGAGAGGTGATCGAAGACAATGGCGTCTGGCGCCAATTCTAACAACTTCTTCTCTATTCCATAGCCGTTTGAGTAGATTGGTTCATGTCCATAACTATTTTGCAGATGATAGCCAACGAGCGCGTGCCCTTCTAAATCACGCGCTCGGTAAGGAACGATTAACAGGATCTTTCGACCTTTCATGGTAGTAGACGCCATCTTGTCTCAATCAAATCATGGCTTCCGCACGCGACAGATGTAGTGTCGGCAAAATCGTCTCTCATCTGGAATACGCCGGTCCAAGAACCCGGCAAAAGGGATGAGCCACCTTTTCGAGTATCTCCTGAGCTGACGACTTACTGTTTTCGGGAATAGCCCATAGAAGTTAAAAAGCAGGAAAGCGTCCACGGTTGTCATGAAACCGCTGAGCGTTGGACGTATGTAAACCACATCGAGTCCAGCTTTCCTAAAGAGGTGCTGGAGCCCATACTCAGTGTAGCGAAAGAAATCGTATGGTTGCTGGTGAATGACCATCGCGAAAGGGGCGATGACAAAAGCCTCCCCTGTTGGTTTTAGCACTCTGGCAATTTCTCTTATTGTTTCTGCAGGTTCAGAGATATGCTCCAGAAGCACCTTCGTAGTAATGACTGCGTCAAAGGAATCATCGAGAAACGGCAGTGTGTAAGAGTTTGGAAGGACTGTTCCATCACAAATGAATTTATCTTGCCAAAAATCAACAGTGGTATAACGAGTTCCTTCAAACAGAGGCCTATATACGTTTTCGCGAAATCCCGAATCGTCATTGGAAGCGAAGATATTGAGCACTGTCGGCTGGGCTCGTTGGCGCGTGAAACATTGAGCATCAAAGATCAGCCGAAGAATCGGCAATGTATGTAGGCTTTTTAGAAGCCTTTCGCCACCGAGCTCGACTATCTGCCCTAAGAACTCTTGAAAAGCCTGATCCTTATTCTCCAATGCTAGTTCCGTCATGGCCGTAGTTCGTCGCTGTTAAGGCGAGATTGCCGTCTCAGGGGGAATCCCCGTTAGTCAATTACCGTTCTATGTTGGGAAGAATGAAGGCAAGTGATATCTACTGTGATCCATTGGGCTTGAGTTGCCGCCAAAGGCGAGTGAGAGCATCAACCGGATACGGATTGGACCGAGGGCTCACGAGCCGTTCTCGAAGCAGGGCGCTCATCATATGAGCGTAGGATTCCATTCCCTCCGGCAGTTTTTTGGGGGCCGCGCTGCGACACGCATAAACCAGTTTGTGTTGACTGATATCGGTCATTACCACTTCAAAACCGGACATCGAAAAATATGCGCGCATTGTTTTATCTGAGAGATAAAAACAATGGTCGAGTTTGAGGAATCCTCGAAACTCTTCATGGCAGCGCGCCTGTGTCTCGAAGTCGGTGACATCGATAAACAATAGTCCCTCTGGAACCAAGATCTGCTTTACCTTTTCCAAAGCTTCACGAACCGAGAGAAAATGATCCACGGTCTGACATATGAGGACCAAGTCAAACCGTTTGTCTCTCGGCTCCCAAGTCTCGATGAACCCGCGCTCCGTCTGCAAGCCATAACCCCGCGCGATTTCCAATTCATCCGGAGAAGGATCCAACACTAGACACTCTAGTCCTTGCTCTTGCAGCGCCGACGAAACGATCCCGGTACTACCTCCAATATCAATTACTCGGCCTCCATCTTTTAGAAAGCCGCCACTATTTAGGAAACGCAAGACGTAGTCGGCGTATTTGCGTTGCCCCGGAATAATTGATCGCGGGGTTTCTGGATGTCCCTTCAAGGCGGTAACTAAAGGACGATAGTATTTCTCATAAAACACTTCGTAGCCCTGAGCAGTGGGGCGAGGGTTCAAGAATACCAAACCACATCCCTCACAAAGCACAAACCGCTCAGTGAATCCGTAACGATCAATCCAAGAAATAATTTGATGCCGACTTGCGCCGCAGAGATCGCAGTTTTGCACTGTAACGCGAGGTAGGGCTTGCGGATCAAACCTAAGAACCCCGACGCGTTCTTGCACGCTGGCAGCGATTTTATAGGGGATCATTTGTTCTGTTGAGCTCTAGTTTGAATATCGTAATTGTGGACCGCAAACACTTCCCAGTTTCACCAGACAGCATTTGAAGCGAGATTTGTGGTGAGTGTCATCTTTGTCACGTAGGTCGTCTGTCCACTAAACAGCTACTAGACTTTCTTTCTCTTGCTCATTCTGCAACTCAGAATTCATCGACCATTTCACAGGCGGGATAAGAACGGCGCGGACGTTCCCGACGGATTGGCCTGCTGTATCGACCACATCGAGAATCACCCGCTCCGAATGATAGCGCGCATCTTCGACTGACGCCCCGACCCCAATCATCTTGAAGTGTACTGTGTAGACATCAGGCATTAACCACAGGGGTGGAAACTCCGCACGAACCTGATAGTGCCCTGCCAGCAGCCTCCGATGATTGATGCGATCAAAATCTACGAAATGATGAACCACCGAGTTACTGCTGGAGTCATCGATCAAACAGTACAGGCGAACCCTGTCAAAGGTGTCAGCCAGGTACAGAGTTGAAATCGCGGAAAAGTGCTCGCTAGACGCTAGTGGCCCTGCGTTTTCGGAGTTTGGTCCCTCGATACGCGTCTCGCTCCAACCAACTGTTTTGCGCGAAGGTTCGCCGTCATCGTTAGCCATCACAGCTTGGCTATAATGCATGAGGCCCCTGCCAACTGGGCCTTGATAGTCTATTCTCCCGTTACTGAGAACAAGGCAGCTCTTGCACAACTCCTTAATGGCACCGAGGTTATGGCTAACGAACAACACCGTCCTGCCGTGCGCAGCTACCTCCTCCATTTTCCCCAGGCACTTCTTTTGAAACCTCATGTCTCCTACTGCCAACACCTCATCTATTAGGAGGATTTCTGGTTCCAAGTGTGCTGCAACAGCGAATGCCAGCCGCAAATACAACCCCGTGGAATAATGCTTGACCGGAGTGTCGATAAACTTCTCGACTTCGGCGAAAGCCACCATCTCATCAAACTGACGCTCAATTTCCGCGCGCCTCATCCCTAGGATGGCTCCATTCAGAAAGATATTTTCCCGGCCGGTCAATTCAGGATGAAACCCAGTGCCTACTTCCAAGAGTGAACCGACTCGTCCGCGAATATCTGCATGCCCTTCGGTCGGGTTGGTGATTCGAGAGAGAATCTTGAGGAGAGTGCTCTTACCTGCCCCGTTCCTGCCGATAACGCCGACGACTTCGCCCCTCTTGACGCCGAACGAAATATCTTTGAGCGCCCAGAAACTGCCGGGTGAACTCGTTCCTCCCGATCGATGCCTGTTCTTGCTTCCAAATCGCGAGCGCAGGCTTTTGAACTGGAATGGCACCGTCAACGTTTCACGCAGAGTCTTGTAGGAGCTCCTTTTCTCCCCGATATGATATCGTTTGGAGAGCCCTTCTACCGTGATCGCGAAATCACTCATATGCTGTTGTCATCCTGTTTGTGCATTCGGTCTGACGCCAGATGTAAAACTGTAGGCAGGATTGGCCCATGAATTATATGTACCTTTTCGCTCAACAGGCGTGGCGCTCAGCGAGTTTCCCGTCTAGTTTCGTCCTTGAATCTGCTCAATCAGACACATGGTCTTAAAATTGTCTTTGAGATCTGATGCAGGAAATGGACTCCTCGTACCGTCACAAACCGATTGCAGGAAAGCCGTGTCTTGGGCATAAAGGCCGGCCTTAAACTTTCTGTCGGTCCAATCCGGGTGGAGTTTTATGACTCTGCCAGAAGCGTAGCGCAAGAAACCCTCTTCCAATGGGTAAAGCTCGGCAACGATACCTTCACCATAAATCTTCATGCCATGTCCGCTTCCAGCATTCCAGTGCGCGACGAAAGTTCCCAGCGCGCCGTCTGCAAATTCAATCGCTCCAGTAAAGTGATCACCGCGAGATTCATTTATTTCACGTTTAGAGGTCTGAATATTCACCACCTCGCCGCCAATCATTCGCAACAAATCGATGGCATGAACTGAGTTAGCAATCATCCAATTCCCGTATAGCGATTCGTCAAACTGACGTCGGCTCCGATATTCCAGGATTGCCTCATGTGCCTCAACGAGTATTCCCCTGATAGGCCCTTGTTGCATCACCGCCAGGAGCGCTTGATTGACCGTGCTGTAAAACCGTCGGTTAAGTCCTACCATATTTAGGCATCCGCTTTTATTAGCGAGCTTTACTAATTCCGCGATTTGCCCAGATGAATAGGCAGCAGGTTTTTCAATGAGGCAGGGAAGGCCCAGTTCAAGGACCAATGATGAGACCTGAAAGGTCACGGCATGACTGACAGCAATAAACACCGCGTCAGGGTTAGTTTCCTGAAACATCTCGGCGGCATTTCCGAATGCGTTCTCAATTCCAAATTCATCTCTTAAATCATTTCTTTTTTCACTCGTTGGGCTGCAAATTCCAACCAGCCGCAACCCTAACATGGCGTTCAGAGTTTGCAGATGGAAACGTGCCATTTTGCCCGCGCCTACTACTGCGACTCGCAGTTCGCCTGTTTCTGGCGGAACCTTCCAAAGCTGCGCCTGAGATCTAATTGACTGAAGATCCCTCACGGGAACGTTACACCGATTTCAGAATCCTCGTTGGTAATCGGGAAAGTAACCTGATGACCGGAACGTCGCTGTGCGAGGTGTGAGCCAATTACCATTTCCAAAGCTACTAATCCGCTTTCTTCTGTCGCTGTAACCGGCGGGCGTGAAAGCAGGTCAGCCGCAACTCTTGAGAAGAGAGTTGACGATTTCAAGGGTTCGGCAAAAGGAATGCTCCACAACCGTTGACTGCGGCTTTGGAGGGTCCAAAACATTCGCTGCTCATCCACAGTAATGCGCCCATGAGTACCCTTGATTGCCACAAACGGATCTTTGGGTCCAAGATCACTTGAGAAGTCTATATAGGCGCGTGCCCCATTCTCGAAGGTAAACAAGCAAAAGCCGCTAGGATCTTCGAAGGTTGCCCCCCGCGGATTCCTCTCCCTAACGGGCTCCAAATTGCTGACCACCCAAGCTGGATTACTATTGAAAAGATAGTGGCACAAATCGAAATAGTGAGAAGCGTGCATTCCCAGCTCACCCTTTCCGACGGTCACAAATATGCTGCGTGGCTCACCGATAAAGCCCCTTGATATGCAGCGATTGATGGCTCGATAGTCAAGAGTCCATCTACGGGAATAATTCACCGCCAGCAAGGTGTTTGCTCTTATACATTCCTCTCTGAAAGCGCGCGCCTCTCGAAGGGAAACATCAATCGGCTTTTCCAGCAAGATGCGTTTTACTCCACTAGTAAGTGCTAATCGCCCCAATGCAACATGGTGCGGTGCGGTGGTAGCGATACTTACCATGTCCAACGGCGCGGCCTTACGCAACATCTCATTCGCATCCGAGAAGCGCGTATTAGAGGCCAGATTCATTGAGTCGCCAACTTGATTCAGTCTCTCGACATTGATGTCTGACAGTCCAACAACCTGGATTCCTTTGACAGCCAAAAGCCCCTGACACTGAGACATTCCCTGGGAGCCCGCACCAATAACTGCCACCCGGTAGTGCTTAGTCGCACTGATCCCCCTTAGGCGAGCTGGCTGTGGTTGGGGGATACCCCAACCTGCTTCACCCACTTCTAAGCGTCTTCGCCGAATCTCTTTCCGCATTTGCAGAAATATTCTCCCTGCATATCCCCCAAATGTGTTTGCTGTATGGCTCATTGTCCTAACGCTTTCCACCCTGACCAAAACGTTTGCGGAATGCCCAAGAAACTGTGGTGCTACATCTCCAAGCGTTTCGCCACTAGGCAACATCCGCCAATCGCGCGGCCACAGCGCCATGAGTCAGGGGTACTTGTAACCTTCGACTTCCTCGCATCAGTCCCAAGCTGATCCATTGCCACACATGAAAACTGCTGTCGGCCTCACTATTGCAATAGCTCTGCCATCCCTCCCGCACTGCGCTCTCATCAAGATAGTCTCCGCCAAAGTCCGCGAGAGCCTCTTCCAGACACGCCGTGGCCCATGATCGAAGTGATCCACGGAGCCATTCTCGTTGCGGTGTCTGCAGGGGGCGTTTTGCAGCATCGACCACACCCTCAGGAAGCAGTTGTTTCGAAACTTGTCGCAGCAACCACTTGCGCGTTCCGTTGATAATCTTGCGGTCGGTTGGCTGCCGCAGAGCCAGTTCGAAAAGCCGATGGTCCAGAAATGGTTCGCGCAATTCGGTAGACGATCTCATCGACACTCGGTCGTTAAAGCGAAGTGCGCGGGGAATCTTTGTAAACAGCGCATCCCGATACTGCATATTCCGTAGCTTGTCCGGAAAGGGCTCTTGAGGTATGAAGGGTTTAGCAAGCGCCAAGAATTCAGGCGTTAAGCATGAGGGCCTAACTGGAGGTTCCATTGTTCCCTGAATCAGTTCGCCGGCCAGGCCGTTGCCATTGAGGGCACCCACATAATAGTCATAGCCGGCCCATTGCTCGTCCATCCCCTGTCCGTCGAGCAGCACGATCGTTCCATCTGCACGCGCCTCTTCGAAGAGACGGGCGTAGGCTAGGGTTGGCAATCCGCCAAAAGGCTCGTCTTGATGAGATTGCACCGACGTAGCCAGTTCCGGCACCATTTCCGGCGTGAGTTTGCACACCCTGAGAGGGTGATGTGTGCGAGATAACATCTGCTCGACCCACGGCAATTCGTCATAATTCTTATCACCGGTGACGAAGGTGTAAGCGCTAACTTCACTCTCGGATCCCTGAAACTGCTGCACCAGACCGAGAAGGGTTGATGAGTCCACGCCGCCGCTCAAGTTGATACCGACCGGCACATCCGAACGAAACCTCAGGCGGACACTGTCAGCGAGCAGTGCAAGATATTCCTCCTGCACTGTTTCTAGGGGACGTTGATCCAACTCCGTCCCGGATCGCTCCGCCAGGTCATACCAACTTCTGATCTGTATTCGACAATTCTGCCAAGTCAAGGTATGGCCAGCTGGTAGCGCTTTGACTCTCGTCCAGAACGTGCGATTTGAGTGATCGTATGCGCCGGAGCTGAGATATGTGGCCCAGGTGACTTGATCGAATTCAGCCGGGAGCCCGGTTGCGTGGAGTGCTTTGATCTCGCTGGCAGTGAATAGTGTTCCATCATCATTGACGTAGTAGTTGAGTGGCTTGACGCCAAACCGATCCCGCGCCGCAAAAAGACTCTTTTCTTGCGTGTCCCAGATCAGAAACGCGAACATACCGAGAAAACGATCCAAACAACCCTTGCCCCAACGCTGGTAAGCCGCAAGCACTACCTCGGTGTCAGTCTCGCTGTGATACTGGTAATCAGATAACTGAGCCCGGAGTTCCAGGTAATTGTAGACCTCACCATTGAAGACGATGTGATAGCGGCCGTCAGGCGTCGACATTGGTTGCTGACCCGCGGGCGAGAGATCGATGATGCTCAGTCGGTTGTGCCCCAACGCCGCACGCCCCGCAGGATCAAAGTAAATGCCCTGAGCGTCCGGCCCGCGATGATGCTGACTTGATACCATGGCCGCTAACTGTTCCTTTTTCCACCCGGTGCCGAAGATGCCAGAGATCCCACACATTTCAGCTCAGCTTCCTTGCCGTAGCGATCAGGTGACGTGTTCCCTGCGCCTGAGTTCTTAGCGATGATTTTGCGGATTGAATAGTATTGACAAAGTTACCTGCCATGCTAAGCGCTGTCTGTAGCGGCTTTCTCGTTGACCAGGACTTTAAGCCCAGTTTGCGAGAAAGCCCGGCTCTGATGGCATACTCCACTTCAACTTGCTCGAAAACAGACTTAAGCAGCGAAGCTAGCTGCTCTCTCGTATAGTGCCTCTTGTGATCGGGATTTGTATTCCTGACAGAATCTCCGTTTGGCGTGGTCATCAAGAAGGTTCCACCCGCTTTCAACACTCGGTGGACCTGTTCGACGAATAAGGCGTCCTCTTCCACATGCTCTAGAACTTCAGTAGCAACGACGCAGTCGAATGCTTCATCAGGCAGCGCCGATCGGGTCATATCGTCGAAAACTATCGTGCGTATGTTGCCGCGGCGCTTATAGGTCTGTCTCACAATGTCTTCGGTGAGTCCAAGATTCAATATTTTTTGAATTTCCGTTTCTCGCGGAAGGTCACTCACCGTAATAGCTGCCTGAACATTGATCGTTTGATGGCTCTTTCTGCCCCCAACATCGAGTATTTCAGCTCGCGTCGACGATGATTTTGCAATTTGGATCAGACGGCGCCGAACGATTTTGATCAACGGCGGCATGAAAGGTTCTAGACAGAGATAGCTAATCTCAAAGGGCTTCATACTGTAACCACTTGCCTTAGGGACTCAGCAGTAAATCTCGGGCAATCTCTCAACCTATGTGTTTCAACCTAAGGTGCTATGCGGAGGCTCTTTCCATGATTCGAAAGTTACTCAAGATTCCCTCAGCCCGCTTCCAGTCTTCTTCAGTGTCAATGTTGACGCTGTGATCGTTCGGCATCAAATAGCCTCCCAAACGCTTCCCAAAAAGACTGTCACCTTCCATTAATACATTCCGCCTCGTGGCGTAGATGGAACCTTCTCGATGGAATGCAGGGGGCAACGCCTGGCGACGCGGTATGGGAGTTGTTTCGCCGGTGCTCAATCGCATTAATCCTTCGTCGTCTAGCAGGTAAACCCAGTGCGGATTATGTTCATGAGGAACTGGAAGAACTGAGACCACGCTATCCAAATCCTCACTTGATAGCATTGCGAGGCAGGCATCTATGTCTTCGGTTCGCCGCAACGGGTTCGTTGGTTGCAATAGGCAGATAAAATCGTACCGGTCGCCTTGATCCTCGATCCACCGCACGGCGTGCTGAAGAACCGGCAGAGTGGGTGTGTCGTCGCATGCGAGTTCAGAAGGTCTTAGAAATGGCACCTCAAGACCGCAATCTCTGCCTACCGCCGCAATCTCTTCGTCCTCGGTCGTCAAGATCACCCGTGACAATCGCTTGGACGCTAATGCCGCTTCAGCTGTGTACTGGAGCAGGGGTCTGCGGCAAAGCAACTTAATGTTTTTGCGCGACACTCCTTTTGATCCGCCGCGGGCGGGTATGATCCCCAATGTTCTTATCAAAGGCAGTTGCGTTGTGCTGTTCACGGTCGCCTAGGCTCGGCGAATCAGTAGGTGAGACGCTTTTCGATTGTCAGCGGTACCTCGGCAAGCAAACCCGCGATCTTATTGCCCGCGGTACCATCGCCGTAAATCGGATCCCTGGGATAGTGGCCATTACCCATGTGGTGTCGAATGGCCCCGGCGATTTCTTTGCGGTCATATGCGACATCAATAACATTGGTACCGCGCTCGCGCCCGGCTTGCCGTGAGCCAATGTTCACCACCGGACTGCCCAGGAACGAGCTCTCGCGAATGCCGACGCTGGAGTTTCCGATTAATCCGCGGCTGTTGAAAATTAGCTTGAGAAAATCGGTCGGCACCATGTTCTTGAAGAAGTGAAAGTTAGTTGGCTTCTCCAATTCGCGGAAACTGCGAATGCCATTCGAGGTGCCGTCGGAACCCGCGTCCACGTTCGGCCAAAAGACCAATGCCGGCAGGTCGAATTCCTTAGCCGCATAAAGAGTTTCCAAAATGTGCTCCCGCGATTGCTGGTGTTCGGTTGTAACTGGATGCTGCATTATTACGAAATAACCGCGCGACAAATCGAAGGGCGTGCCCACTCCTCCGTATTTTGCGAAGGGATCGAAATCCAGCTTGGGGTTTGGTAGCATCTCTGCCGCCAAATCGATTGAAGGACAGCCGGTAACGAATACGGTCTTGGGATCCTCGCCCATCCGAATCACCCGTTCCGCGGCTTTCAGGGTCGAGACGAAGTGTAAATCCGAAAGCTTAGTGACGGTGTGGCGTACCTTCTCATCAATCGAGCCGGTCACCTCTCCACCTTGCACGTGCGCCACCGGAATGTTCATGTAAGCGGCGGCCACCGCTGTGGCCAAGGTTTCGTAGCGATCTGCAACTGTCAAAACCACGTCGGGCTTTAGATTGTCGAAGATCGTTGATAACTCTATTAGACCCATTCCAGTCGTCTTGGCCATGGTGACCAGATTCTCGCCTTCGAGCACCATGTAAACCTGGGCGGCAATATCAAACCCATCTTCCTTTATAACGTTGACGGCGCTGCCGTAGCGATCCAACAGCGCCGAGGCGGCCACGACGAGTTGGAGTTCGAGGTCCGGATGATTTTGGATTGCTTTGAGCGCAGTTTTGATACGGCTATAACTCGGTCGCGCCGTAACTACTACACAGACTTTGCGAGGCATTAGTTCGAGTATTCCAAATACTCTTCGCGTAAAAGCTCGTCGGCTTTCATGCTCTTCTTGAGGCGAGCACCAATTAACTCTCTCTGCCGGCTGGATGGGATTCCCGTCCCGGGTTTCTTAATAGCCAAGTGTTCTTCGTGCAGCTCTAACCCCGCAGGCAGGTCGACGCGCGCTACCACACTCTTCGTAAAAAGATCACGCATGGGCGCGGTCTCCTCAGCCAGGGCATCCTTATCCAAAGGATTCGACAGCATATTCTCGATGAAGCGAATGCCCTCAACCAGTTGGCGCAACTCCGCTGACGTCAGTGAGACGGGGACATCAGGACCAAACATGTCACGACTCAATGTGACATGTACTTCCAATACGTCCGCGCCGATCGTTGCTGCTGCCAACCCCGGATAAATCGTCCCCGAATGATCTGAGAGCCCGACGGCGCATTGATAGCGCTCGCGAAAGAAGGGAATGAGGTTAAGTCCGACCTTCTCCGGGGGACATGGATAGGATGATGTGCATTGCAGCACCGCCAGTGGCGCGCCTTGAGTGTTTACCCGCGCAACGACGTCGTCGATTTCCTCAAGTGAGCTCATACCGCTTGAAAGGATTACCGGAAGTCGTGTGGCGAGGACCCTTTTTAACAGCGGCCCGTTGCTGACTTCGCCCGATGCGATCTTCCAGGCTGCCGTGCCGACTCGAGTCAGTAGATCGACCGCCTCTACTGAAAAGGGAGAGCTGAGGAATAGTAACCCCTTGTCAACAGCGTGGTTCTTGAGGCCGTGCCACTGTTCTTCTGTAAACTCCATGCGTTTCCAGTAGTCATATCGGGTCGCATCCTGTTGGCTAAACTTCACCCGCCAGGGCTCATCAGGGGTACTTTCCGCAGCTGCTATGTGAGTCTGAAACTTCACTGCATCCGCTCCTGCTTCAGCAATGGCATCGATAAAGGTATGCGCCATCCCCAGGCTGCCATCGTGAGCTTGCGCTACTTCACCGATAATCAAACAGCCGCCCGCACTCTGGCGGCCAGGGAAAAGGTCTGTGAAACTCATCGCTTTGTCAGCCAACGTCGGCACATGTCTTTTGTAAGCCGCGGAAGTGAAGAGCAGCGGTTAGCACGCGTGGTTGTCAGGAAAAGTACTTTCTTGGGGTTCGGGTTTCATTTCATTTCGGAGAAACACGAGAGCTACTGGATATGGACATCGGACCAGCGAACCTGGGTGTCTTTGGCGATGTAATTTTGTGCGGTCTTGCCGAGGAGGCTCTGATAGTAGACGGCCTGGATCTCACCCGTCCCCGGGCGCTTCACCCAAATATTCTTGGCGGTCAGCGGTTGGTTTGGCGCAATATCGTCGAGAGCGACCACACAGGCGTACGCAAAGGTTATGGTGGGTTTCTCTTCTGGTAGAACGGTTTTGGATCCTCCCAACGCCTGATTAATGTTTCTTGAACCCTTAATCAGATCCTCGAGCTCGAATCGGTCGATTGAAATAGGAATATCTGGTCCGGGCCATGCCTTGTTAGAAGTGAAATGCTTTTCCAGAATGCTCGCGCCCAGTGCCACCGCAGCCAGACACGTGTAGTTGCCCAGAGAATGATCGCTCAAACCTATGACCGCATCCGGGAAACTTATTGTCAGTTCGGCCAAAGCGCCCAGGCGCACCTTCTCATACGGTGTCGGAAATATCGAGGTACAGTGAAGCAGCGCAAACGGGACACTCGCCTCGCGCAGAATGTTAACTGCACGCAAGATAGATAGCAGGTCATTCATTCCGGTGCTGAGGATCACCGGCTTACCATAAGCGGCGATATGTTTTATCAAGGGGTAGTTGTTGCATTCGCCGGAGCCAATCTTGTAAGCGCACACTTCGAGGCGCTGCAGTCTCCTTGCAGCTGCCCGAGAGAACGGTGTGCACAAGAAGATCATTCCCTTTGATTCGACATATCTCTTAACTGCGGCTTCCTCGTCTTCGGTGAGGGAGCAACGCGTCATGATGTTCCAGATGGTTTCGGTCGCGTTGCCCGGGATGATTTCATTGGGGATCATCTCGTCTTCAATTACATGTGACTGGAACTTCACGCATTCACAGCCGGCGGCACAGGCGTCATCAACCATCTGAACCGCTTTCCCGAAATCTCCTTCATGATTGATGCCGATTTCAGCAATTACCAGCGGCGCGTGCCCTGGCCCTACCAGACGGTTACCAATTTGAATTTCAGCCATTTCTTACCTCACGATTTCATCAAATACGCACATTTCCAACTCCGGATTTCCTAGCAGGCTGCTGAAAACCCTGCAGCGGGCGAATGGAGCGAAATGTGAGTGCGCCGGCAGAGCGGAGCGGCGACGGCGCTTTGGATGGGGTTCTAAGGCTCGTCAATCCAAAGCGGAGTCGCGCAAAGCCTTGCCTCCGCACTCCAAATGAAATCTAAACAATGTCCGCAAAAGTCTTTTCCATGCGGCGAAAGTAGAAGGCGCCGGTGATCAGAATGACTAAAGCAGCGGCGGACGAGACTGCGATGATTGGACCGGGCGCGGTACTTGTTCCCAACAGAGCCCAACGAAAGCCTTCGACTACGCCGACCATCGGGTTCAAACCGTAGAGAGTGCGCCAGGGTTCAGGAAGCAAGCTGCTCGGGTAAGCAATTGGCGTAACGAACAACCAGAACTGCGTGATGAACGGAACTGCATGGCGCACGTCGCGATATTCAACGTTCAGTGCCGATAGCCAGAGCCCCACACCCAGGGACGTGATCAGCGCAAGCAGCAAAAACAACGGCAGCCAGAGGGCGTTTACCGTCGGCACTATGCCGTAGAACAGCATCATTCCCAGCAGCACCACAAAGGCAAGTGCGAAGTCCACGATGCCCGAAAGCACTGACGCGATTGGAATCGTAAGCCTTGGGAAGTAGACCTTGGTGATCAGGTTTGCGCTGCCGACCAGGCTATTTGATGATTGGCCCAATCCATTAGCGAAAAAGGACCAGGGCACCAGGGCCGCGAAAGCGAAGATGGGATACGGAATGCCGTCCGAAGGGACCTTGGCCAATCGTCCAAAGAACAGACTGAAAACAACCATCGTGAAGAACGGCTGAATGATGGCCCAGGTGGCGCCCAGCGCCGTTTGCTTGTACCTGACCTTTATGTCGCGCCAGATCAGGAAGTACAGGAGTTCGCGGTACTCCCATAGCTCACCCAGCTTCAGCGATACCCATCCACGCGATGGCTGAATGCGGAAGACAGACAGATCGGCGGTCGAGTGTGACTCTGATCGGCTTAGGATATTAGAAGAATCGATCGTGTCGCTTGGCGTCATGTCAAAAGCTACCAGCCAGTTCGGATACTATTCGGTCAGCTGCTTGACCATCGCCAAACTCTGACGGCGGAATACCACTCGGCCATCGCCGGCCATTGGCGGCTTCACGGATTTGCTCGCGGTCCTTTCCCACCAGCACGTTCCATCCGGCCTTCACCGTTTCTACCCACTCCGTTTCCTGTCTCAACGTTACGCAGGGAACACCAAAGAAATAAGCTTCCTTCTGAATCCCGCCGGAGTCCGTTAGCACCAGACGCGCGTTCTGCTCCAACAGCAGCATGTCCAGATAACCAAGCGGCTCAATCATCTTGAGGTGTGGCAGGTCGCCCAATTTGGCGTTCAGCTCAGCAATCTTCTTCCGTGTGCGTGGATGTACTGGAAAGACTATGGGTTCATGAATCTCGTTGAAGGCAGAGAGTATGCTGTCGAGATGTTCCGGCACGTCAGTGTTGTAAGGCCGGTGGATGGTCGCCAGGATGTAACTCCGCGCTTGCAGGCCCAGGTCCTTCATGATGGTTGAGCGCTCGCGGGCGAGTTCAGAGAACTCAAGGACCGCATCGTACATAGTGTCGCCTACGAGGTGGACGCCACTAGTAACGCCCTCGTTCTTTAGGTTCTCAACGGCGGTTTGAGTTGGACAGAAATGGATGTCCGCGCAGTGATCTACCAGGACCCGATTGTGCTCTTCGGGCATCGAGCGATTGAAGGAGCGCAATCCCGCTTCGACATGCGCCAGCGGAAGGTTGAGTTTCACTGCGGCCAGAGCACCGGCGAGCGTGGTATTAGTGTCGCCATAAACCAACACCCAATCGGGCTCCAGGCTCAGCATCACCTCTTCCAGATTCGCGAGCATCTGAGCGGTTTGCCAACCGTGTGTACCGGATCCGACGTTGAGGTTGATGTCTGGTTCGGGTATTCCCAACTCGTCAAAAAAGATTTGGGACATAGCGTGATCGTAGTGCTGGCCAGAGTGCACCAGGAATTCAGTATGTCCGGCCTGTCGCAAGGCTTTGCTGACGGGAGCTGCTTTGATGAATTGGGGACGAGCGCCGACTATGGAGAGTACCCTTAACATTACCTTAAGACGTCTGAGTAGAAACTCGCGATTACGTCGACCACGGTCGCCAAACTTCCTTCGGGCAATTCTGGATAAATCGGCAATGCCAGCACCTCGCTGGCCGCGCGCTCGCTCACGGGGAATTGACCGCTTCGGTAGCCCATGTCATGGAAGCACTCCTGCAAATGCAGCGGAACGGGGTAGTAGACCTCTGCGCCGATTCCGCGAGATTTTAGGTGGGCCATTAAGAGGTCGCGACAGGAACACCGAATCACAAACTGATTGTAGATGTGGCGAGAGTCCAAGGCTTCGACGGGGACAGCAACTGGCTGCAAGTCGCTGATGGTCGTCGTTGATGAATCGTTTGCGAGCAGACCGGCTAGTTTCAACAGCGGTCGATAGTTGGCTGCATTGCGCCGGCGGGCAGCGGTCCAATCATCCAAATGTTTCAACTTGACGCGCAGCACTGCCGCCTGCAGCGCGTCGAGTCGGAAGTTGCCCCCGACTACTTTGTTGTAATACTTGGGTCGATAGCCGTGGTTGCGCAGGAGCTTGATCTGGTCGGCCAGACCTGGATCGTTCGTGGTGACCATCCCGCCATCACCAAAACCTCCGAGGTTCTTCGATGGGAAAAAGCTGAAGCACCCCAGGTGTCCGATAGAGCCGGCCCGCCGGCCTTTGTACTCGGCGCCGATAGCTTGCGCGGCATCCTCAATGACGTCGAGCCGGTTTCGCCGGGCTATTCTCATTATGGGATCCATGTCAGCCATCTGACCGAAGAGATGGACTGCGATGATGGCGCGTGTCTGCTCGGTGATCGCTGCTTCGATGGCGACCGGATCGATGTTGTAAGTCGTGGGATCAATGTCGACAAAGACCGGCAAGCCGCCTAAACGGGCAATCGCGCCGGCGGTGGCAAAGAAACTGTATGGAGTGGTGATTACTTCGTCGCCTGGCTCGAGACCAATCGCCATGAGCGCGACGAGGAGTGCGTCGGTGCCGGATGAAACGCCAATGCCGAATTCACATTGTGAGTAAGAGGCAATCTCCTCTTCCAGCGCTTCGACTTCGGGACCAAGAATGAAGTGTTGCGACTCGATCACGCGGTCGAGGGCCTCGCGAATCTCGTCGCGAATGGTGTTGTACTGTGCCTTGAGGTCGAGCAGGGGGACGGTGACTTGAGCTAAAGCTGCGCTAGAGGACATGGTAAATCTCTTTGGGAATCAGAAGTCAGAAGAAAGAAAAAACGATCCACGAAATCACACGAAAACACACGAAACGGATGCTCTTATTTCGTGTGGTTTCGTGTGATTTCGTGGATCGTTCTTGCTGTTTTCATTGCTGTAAAGATTGGTCCTCGGGCCAGTCGAGGCATTGGACGACCAGCGGCTCGACTTCCTGGTAGCGCCAGTGACTCTCAGGGCAAATCATCAACCCGGCTGACGACGGACCACTGACTGATAGGCGATGTCCGTGGCGACTCATCCAACCTTTACGGATTGCCGGAACGCCCAGCATCAACGCGTAGTCGGGAACATCACTCGTCACGACCGCACCAGCGCCAACGAAGGCATGTCGCCCAATCGTCACGCCGCAAACAACGGTCGCATTGGCGCCGATGGTTGCGCCCTTTCTGACCAGCGTTCTCTTGTATTCACTCTTTCGCTCGATGCCGCTGCGCGGATTGATGACGTTGGTGAAGACCATTGATGGCCCGCAAAACACTTCGTCCTCCAGGAACACTCCTTCATAGAGCGAAACATTGTTTTGGATCTTGCAGCGGTCGCCGATGGTTACTCGCGAAGCTACGTTCACGTTTTGCCCGAGCACGCAGTCTCGGCCAATCCTGACGTCTTTCATGACATGCGAAAAGTGCCAGATCTTCGTGCCTTTACCGATTTCACAAGGCTCATCGATGTAGCACGACTCATGCACAAAGAAGGGGCGATCACTGCTTGTTTCGCGCGCCTGCTTGAACGACTGACTCATATAGTCACCAGCTCTGCCAGCGGTGATGCCATTTGGACCGGCTGGCCCTGAGTCTGCAGCGAGCGATGCGAGGCCTGTAGCACGCTAAGAACTTGTAACGCACTGGTACCATCGGTGCGCGGCATGCGTCGCGTTTCCAGGCATTCGAGGAAATGCTGACACTCGAGCATTAGCGGTTCATCGGGAGCAAACTCAATGCTGGTACCGCCACCCTGGCGCGGAACAAATTCACCGTCGATCCAATCCATACCCTGATCATAGAGCAGCAACTTGTTCTCTGCCGCCACGTCGTTAAAGCAGGCCATCTTCTTTGCGCCTACGACCACCAGCCGGTGCTCTTTGTATGGATGCAGCCAACTGACAAAGATGTGCGCGCGCACGCCGTTGTCGAAAAGCATATTCGTAACCGTCACATCCGCGATGTTGGGTTGTAGATACGCACCGCCTGTTGAGGTTACTTCCATCGGGAGTTCGCCGATCAGTCGCAAGATGACCGCAATGTCATGAGGCGCGAAACTCCACAGAATGTTTTCTTCGCGTCTCACCCGGCCCAGGTTAAGTCGATTCGAGTAGATGTACTGGACCTTGCCTAACTCGCCGCGATCGATAATCTGCTTCAACTTGAGGATTGCCGGATGATATTCGAGTAGGTGCCCGACCATCAGGATCCGATTGAACTGTTCGGCGAGGCGGACCAACTTCTCTCCGTCACGATAACGCAGGGCCAGAGGCTTTTCGACAAACACATCCTTACCCGCAAGCAGGGCGGCTTCGGCCATCCAGGCATGTTGCTCGGCAGGGGTTGAGATGATCACTGCCTTAATGTGGTCATTCGTCAGGACGGCTTCATAGTCAGTGGTGGTGACCACGTCGGGATATTGCTCGGCCAGCAGCATAAGTCGACCCACGTTGCTATCGCAGATATGCGACAGCACTCCGAGCCGGTGGAAATTCCGGAGCAGGTTTTTGCCCCAGTTCCCACAACCCACTACAGCAAGTTGATTCATATTTTGCGTTTCTGTTTCCCTTGAGTGCTGAAAGACAAGAACGATCCACGAAATCACACGAAACCACACGAAACGGATGCTCTTATTTCGTGTTGCTTCGTGTGATTTCGTGGATCGTTCTTGCTGTTTTCATTCCGCCTTCATCCTTGCCTTTACCCGGCCGCTTCGACTTCGTTGTCGGCGCCTTTGTAGTAGCTCTGACCGTAGTAGCTCTGGTAGTAGTAATAATCGTGGGGACGCAAGGTGGCTTTGTTCAGAACCACGCCGATTATCTTTGCGCCTACGTCCGTCAATACCTGCCGTCCGCGGCGCGCAATCTCTCGGGAACTCTTGCCGGCGTGGACCACTAACAGCACGCCATCAACCAGAGTGCCCAGCAGCACGCCATCGGTGAAGGCGGCGACGGGCGGAGAATCGATGATGATGTGAGTAAAGGTCGATTCCATACACGTCAGCATTCTGCGCATCTGCTCGGAACCGAGAAGCTCAGCGGGATTTGGCGGCGTTGACCCACACGTAAGCACGTAGAGCCCACTGTCTTTCTCACGTTGGACGATGTTCAGTATCTCAGCGTCGGTCAGTTCATTTGACAGGATCGTGCTTAGTCCGACTTTGTTTGAAAGATGAAAGATTGCGTGCATGCGTGGCTTGCGCATGTCCGCGTCCACAATCAGGACCGTACCCTCTGTCTGCGCCAGGCTGTAGGCCATGTTGATGGCGGTCGTTGTCTTACCTTCGCCGGGTAAACTCGACGTCACCAGCAATGTTTTGGGGGCCCGCCCGGCCTTAGACAAGAGTACAGACGTACGCAGCTGGCGATATGACTCGGCCAACGATGAATGTTTCTCGGCACCAGTCAGTAGCGCTATTGCGTGCCCGTTGCCATTGCCGTTACCGTTTTTCCCGAATGGCGAGCCTGGGAAAAAGCGGCGCATGCCCTCGGCCAGGGGGATTACTGCCAGCGCGGGTAAACGCAGGGCTTTCTCCACGTCGTCCGGCGTATCCACAGTGTCGTCCAGGTATTCGAGGAACAGGGCCAACCCTACGCCGAAGGTAAGTGAGAGCAGCAAGGCCACCACAATTACCTGCAGACGTCGCGGCCCCACAGCTGTTTTTGGTGTGGCTGCATAATCAACTACGTGAATATTGTTCTGCGTGCCCGCAGCGGAAACATCATTTTCCTTTGACCGCTGCAGTAGGCTTTCCAGCAGTCCCTTGTTGGTGCCGATTTCCTGTTGAATGATCCGGTAATTGATAGCCGCTTCATTTTGCGTCAGCGTGGTGCCCCGTTGCTCGTTAAAGGATTTCCGCAACGCTCGTTCCCGATCCAGCGACTGATGAAAGCGCGTCTCGAGGAGTTTTGATTCGGTCGAGCTGGCGCGCGAATGGGCCTCCAGGATTTGACTCTCAAGTCCGGCAATCTGCTTCGCAACTTCTTTTACCTCGGGCCATTCTTCGGTGTTGTCCGCCAGCAGCTGAGTCATTCGTCCTTTGAGGTCGGCGAGCTTGGTTTCCAGGTCCTTGGTGTTAGCCGCCGCGATCGCGTCCATTGCGCCGGGCTCCTGGCTAACGCGATATGCGGCTTCGAACGACTTGCGTTCGTTTTCCGCTTCCAAGAGCTGCTTATTCAACCCAGAGAGCCGATCGACCACCGTATTCTGGCTGTCGTCAAGCGAGAGGATCTGATTGCTCTTGGCGTAGTTGATCAGCTTCTCTTCATTGGTACGGATGTCTGACTGCAGTTCCGCAATTCGCCGTTGCAGAAAATCCCCGGTGGTGTAGTTGGTCTCAGTCTTCTTTTCCAAATTTGTCAGCACATACACTTCCGCGATGGTGTTGACTACCTTAGCGGCCACCTGCGGATCGGGATGAGTAAAGTGAATTTCTATCAAACGAGTGTCCTTGACCTGCTGTACCTCCAGCAGTTGCTGCAAGGATTCAACGTGAGGCGCCAGCCTGTTGACCTCTTCTAAATTGTCGGCGGTTGTTTTGGGTCCGCTGGTGTCAACGAAGGTCAAGCGGTCAGATGGAGTCGACTTTTGTGGTTCAGGAGTATTACGGCCGATGCCTACCATCCGTAACATGCTCTGCCAGGTCGATCGAGTCTGACTGGGCGGACGCAGGAAACTCTGGTTGTGTTCAAGGTCCAATGCCTTGACGACCCGGCTGAGCAGTGAGGCGCTGGAAAGAATTTGAATCTGCGTGTTTATGTAGCCGGGATCCTCATACGTCTTGTTGACGATTACCGGACTGCCTTTGAACGCTCCGAGGGCCGGGTTGCTGTCCTCATCCACTTGAATGCGCACCCGCGCTTCGTAGATGTCCGGCTTGCGCGCCATGTAAATCGCTACCAGCGTGGTAACGAGCGCTGTGATGGCCAGGAGCAGCCACAAATGCCTGCGAACCGATCTCCAGTAGTCTCGTAGATGAGCTTCGCCCTCCGGGCCGTAGTCCATGCCGTAGCCCTGCGATGGCGGGTACGTATCCCTTTGAGGAATATCATTTGCGGTATTCTGGCTTGGCACAAGGCCTTGCTGTTGGTTGGGGTCTGGTTTGTCATTCATATAAGAATTTGGGATTTGGGATTTCGCATTGCGGATTTTGAAAACTCAACTGAGTGTCATGGAGTCAGTACCGTAGCGCGGTAGCGTCGGGTCCGGTTCATGACACTCAGTTGAGTCTGGACACGGCCCGACCCG
>JAMQPI010000666.1 GCA_023717565.1 Pyrinomonadaceae bacterium
GTTGCGATTCCACTCCGTGTAAGTGATCGGGAGCCCATGACCCACCGCTACCGCATTGTGGTACTGACCTCATGACACGCGGCTTGAGAAATAATCCAACCACTGCGCCACTAACTCAACACGCATCACAAGCGGCTGCCCACGGAGGGACATTCCTACAAGGAGGCGCGGCCAAAAAAAATCACCCAGCCATGAAGGCTGGGTGACTTTGCTCTACAACTCGAGCGGCTGCTCTCACACGTGTGGACGAGTTTGGATATCGCCGGTCTCCACGAGCGGATAACCATTGGCGAAGCCGTTCATAGCAATATTGTAGTGTTTGATCTTGGAATTAAGAGTGGTGACTTTTAGGTTGAGCAGTCTCGCAGCGCGGCCTTGATGTCCTGCCGTCTGCAACAGCGCTCGCTTAATGAGGTCGACTTCGAAGCGACTTACTTCGCCGTAAAAGTCGACACCACCTTCGAGACTGAGGGTTCGCACTTCGGTGATGGCTTGCACCTCGCGAAGCAGGCGGAGGGTCAGTTCCTTGAGAGCGGTAATGTTGCTATGGGTGGCTGCTCCGTTTCCGTTTCCGTTTCCGTTACCGTTGGGGACCGCGTTCACCATGTCCGATCGTTCGCTCTCCCAGGTTGATATCGACTTCATACTCTCCTCCTTTAAAGATAACTATGCTCTTTGGAAAAACTACGACTCACCGCTGTGGTTCCGGCTGAGTACTCTCACTCGTACTGACACGGGCGAGTTGCTGGTCAGGATCTTTGTACTTCACGGGATCTTTCTTGGTGCCGACCTTCCCCAGGCTGTGGAGTTGGTCCACACACACATCTTCGATCTTTCGTGAATTGGCGCGGCTCAGGCCTTCGTCCTTGCCATCATCTGGCAAAAGCCATTGGCCGTCGGATCCAGTCATCACATGGCCCAGTTCGTGAAGAAGCATTAGTACCCGCACCTCTTTAGTGTTCGGTTCGAAGGTCCCCACCTTCGGTACGGTAGGTTCCCACGGCGCGGCCTTCCTTCGATAGAATGGTCCGCGTGAATTAATGGTCACCTTGTCGAAGATCCGGTATTTCATTTTGGTCCGCGCATTGTGAATGTTCGTCGTACTTCCTGACATGCGCATGCCGATCCCCACTGAAAGGGCGCTCTTCCCAATCTTGCTGACCAGTTCGTTAAAAACCTCGACCGAAGCCGGTCCACCAAAGAAATCACTGCAAGGATTGTTGGATCCCAGAATGTTCACCGTGTCGTAGTAGGCAGAACCTAAAAGCTTGTCCTCAGAAATCAGGGGCGATGGCGCTGCCGGGAGTGACTCGCTGGTCTTGGCCTCGACGGAGCTCCGGGTATTGTCTGCAAGATCAGGCCTGCAGTGGTCGCCGAGGACGGTCGGCGCGCCGGCTATGGTTGTAACTAAAGCAATTGACATTAACGGCGTACCAAGTAGACATTCGCGTAGCCTCATGCGTGATACCTCCTGACCGAAATTAAGGAGTTGGTCCGGGCCTTACTGTGGCTCGCTAGGGATCGAGCGCTTGAACTTGAACATGAGCAACGCGAAGATGTTTTGGTGAAAAGTCAGATGGATCAGAGCGACTTTTCAAACACCCGGATTAACACGGTCTCTTATACGGGAGGATTCCCGTTGCTGGGCGGGTTTTGTGACGGAAGGGCAGGTGCTTGTGATTAGCAGGCTTGAGGCTGTGATAGCCGCGATCAGGGGAGCTTACCCAGCGCTTCTTGCAGCTTGTCTCGGTAGTTTCTGGAGAGGGTCAGTTGGGTGCCGTTTTGCAAAATGATGCGATACTCGCCATGAAACCACGGCTGCAGCTCTTGAATGCGATCGATCCGGACTATCGATGAGCGGTGGATGCGCAAAAACTTCTTGGGATCGAGCTGGGATTCCAGACTGCTGATTGTCTCGCGAAGCAAGTGAGACTTCTTGGCACTATGGACGGAGACATAGTTGCCCTCGGCTTCGATCCAGTCGATCTCAGCCGTCTCCAGGAAGTAAATCCGACCGCTAGCCTTGATCACCAGGCGTTCGAGATACTTGTTGCCGGCTTTCATCTCTTCCAGGAGCGCCAGGATCCGTTGGTCCGTGCCGCCATCGCGGTCGCGCAGGATCTGAGCCCGGGCGCGTTGCCACGAGATGTCGAAGCGCTCCTGATCGAATGGCTTCAGCAGATAGTCGAGGGCGTGTACTTCAAAAGCGCGGACGGCATACTGATCATAAGCAGTGACGAAAATGACTCGAGGGATATCTCTTCCGAGGGCTTCGAGCACTTCGAACCCGCCGAGATCCGGCATTTGTACGTCGAGAAAGATCAGGTCAGGTGAGTGAATACGGATCGCTTCCAGTGCTTCACGACCGTTACAGGATTCCCCCACGATGATGACCTGAGGGTCATCTTGGAGCATTTCTCGTAACATCTCGCGCGCGAGCGATTCGTCGTCCACCAACAGCACCCGGATGAGGGGAGACTCCATCATAGTCTTTCTATCCTGTACGGTGACAGATTTCGAGGATATCGGGGAGACTCCTGTTGCTGTTACACCATGAGCGTGTATTTTCTGGCAAAAACTTTCGTTGTTTTGGAAGGAGCACCAGAAACCGGAAACTATTACGGAATCTCGGATAGATTGGGAACGACGCCGTCGATGTGAAAGGGTATCTCCAGAGTCACTATCAACCCGCCCTCAGGATTGTTGCTGAGGCTAAAACTCTGCGCCGACCCATATAGCTGTTGCAATCGCGTCTCGGTATTGGCCAGTCCCAGACCCTTCTTGAACATATTCTCGGATGTCCGATGTACAGAAAGGCCGGGTCCGTTGTCTCGAACTTGAATACGAAGCCTTCCATTGCGTTGTTTCGCTTCAATTTCGATGAGGCCTTGCGTTGAGCGCGGCGCAATGCCGTGGCGGATCGCGTTTTCTACGATGGGTTGCAAAATGAGATTGGGAACCTTCGCGTCCAGCGTTTGCTGAGCCACGTCCAGGTGTGTCACCAAGCGATCCTGAAAACGGATGCGTTCGATCTCAAGGTAACAACTGAGAAATTCCATTTCTTGCCGCAGGGTTACTTCCTGGGAGCCGGAGTTTTCCAGGGTGAGTCGCAGAAAATCCCCCAGTCGCGTGATCATCTTGCGCGCCGCATCGGCGTCTTTGTTGAGTAAAGCTGAGATTGAATGGAGGGTGTTGAAGAGGAAATGAGGATGAAGCTGCATCTTGAGCGCATGCAGTTGAGCCTGAGAAAGCTGGGCTTCGAGCTGGAGCGTTTTGGTTTGCCCCTCACGAAAGCGGCGGTAGTAGCTGAACGCATAACCGGTGAGTGCGATCAGCATATAAATGCCTATCGCTTCGGTGAAGTTGGCGATCACAAACCTGACAACGCTTTCGAAAGTGAGTGGCTTGTCATATGGCCAACCCCAGCGCACCCAAATAAGTACCCGTCCCAGTGCCGTCAGCAGGACGCCGAGCACAATGCTAATAGGGATGTGCAGCAGTGCAGTCCGAACCCAGTTTTCACGCTCCAACGGCATCCGGGTGACTGTCCAGAGAACCAGGGGAGTTGCCAGGGCGAAGAGATACGCCCAGATCATCTGCATGTATGCCGCATCAATGAACGGCATAGGACGTTCGGAGCGGTATGAGGCGAAATAGAACTGCAGTGTAAAAACCAGGCCTATGAAGGTCCAGATTCCCCAAATGATTGCCAGTCGCCCCCAGGTGCGTTGCCAGAAAGCGCGGGAGCTGCCTAATGATTCCGGAGCTGTTTCTTTAGTCATGGTGGAACAATGCGGTCCGTCCGCCGTCTTATGAGAGCCAAAACCCACGCTCGGCGATGCCTGCCCGTTTGACCGAGATTCGGTCTGAGCCCGGGAAGAACGCAAGGGCTGATCAACAGTCGCTGATCCGTTCCTCTTGGGAATGCTTATCATATGGCAGAGAACGGTAAACCCTGAAGGCGCTTGCAGGTTGTTCCAGCCTGGAGGATCCTGAATGCGTGCCTAAAATGAAGGATCGAGTTTAGATTTCTCAAGTGCCGCTCTCAATCTTCCGCGATCTTTTGCGATTCCGTATTCGTAAGGTCGAAGAGAAGATCGGCGAAGTAACCATTAATGACAGGAGTTGTTTTGGGACAACCCGTTTGTGATGAACTGGCCCTGGGCAATGGCCAAGCGGCTTGAACGCACTATGGCAAAACCCGCAAACATCAAGCGGGTCCGGCTGGTTAGCCACGTTGATGAACTCTTTTACCGGACAAGATATACTCCGAAATCTTGCTCAACCCTGAGTCGAGGATCAAACTACGAAAATCTTGAACAAGCGACTGCGACAACTAGTAAAGAGTAATGAGTAATGAGTGAATCCCAGACCGAATCCGCGGCAGAATTCCCAGAATCACAGGAGACACGGCGTTTCGATTCTGATCAGATTCGAGCCAGCGGGCCTCAACCGGGTCTGGTGCTTCGCCAACGCTACCAATTGGATAGTGAAATCGGCCGGGGGGCGATGGGCATAGTTTATCGCGCTACTGACCTTGAGCTACTACGTCCGGTGGCAGTCAAGATTCTGGCCGAGAGGTTAGGCGGAGGGACTCGGGCGGCCGTTGGTACGCGTGAAGGCAATGGCGCTCCTGATGGGGATAGGCCTGAAGGCATTGGTAACTCTGACAGTCCTCACACTATTGATAGTCCCGACACTGGCAGGGTCCGGGAAAGAAGCGTCATTGACGAGATGCGCTCGCGTTTCCTGCGCGAGGCGCGGGCTGCTGCAGCCTTGAATCATCCGCACATCGTAGCCGTATACGACGTGGGCGAAGATCAGGGTTTCCCCTTCCTGGTTATGGAACTGGTGGATGGCCCCAATCTGGGCCAGACGCCACCTCGCGATCTCGGGCAGGTGGTGGAGTTTGCCTGCCAGATTTGCGCTGCACTCGAACACGCGCACCTCAACAAGATAGTTCATCGCGATCTCAAACCGGCGAATGTCTTGTTGTCGGGCGTGCCCCCAACAATCGCTAAGCTTGCTGATCTAGGCCTGGCATTGCCCACTCGGGGCTCGCGGATTTCGCACGTCGGTACGATCGTCGGCACTGCGGCTTACATGGCGCCCGAGCAGGCGTTGGGAAAGACCGTTGACGGTCGTGCTGATCTCTACGCGCTGGGCGTGTTGCTCTACGAACTGACCACCGGCCGGGTGCCGTTCCTCGGCGAACCGCTGGCCACGATCTCGCAGCACCTGCACGCGCCCGTCGTGCCGCCCCGCGTATTGCGGCCGGATCTGCCGCGCGCGATCGAGACTGTTATTCTTCGACTGCTCGCAAAGGATCCGGCCCAACGTTTCGCGACCGCCGGCGAAACATCGACTGCGCTACGGGCAGCCCTCGCCGGATCGGTGGAAGAGTTGGACGAGGACGGCCAGAGCACGGTGGCTCTTCTCGATGCCCTCTCGCGAGGCCGTCTGGTCGCGCGCGGTCCCGAGCTGGCCGAAGCGCGTGAGCTCTGGCGCCGGGCGCAGGCGGGCACAGGTCATTGTCTCTTGCTCAGTGGTGAGCCTGGCTCCGGCAAAACACGACTCGCACGCGAAGTAATTGTGCAGGCCACACTGGACGGTGCTGTGGTGCTGAGCGGCGCGTGTTACGAATATGAGGCGGCCACGCCTTATCTCCCTTTCGTGGAAGCATTTCGCCGCTGGGTGCGCGAGCAGGGCTACCGCCGGTTCTGGGAGGGTTCCTTCCAGCGTCTCGACGCTCTGCTTGACGAACTAAAGGCCAAGGAGAGGGACGACGTGAAACTGCGCGACGTTCTCGGTGAAAGCGCGCCACAAATTGCGAAGCTCGCTCCCGAAATCGAGTCCCGCCTTGGTCCTTTTCCCCCGCGGCCCGAGTTGCCGGCGCACGAAGAACGCTTGCTATTCTTCGACGCCGTCACGCATATGTTTGCCAAGTTGGCCCGTCGGCAGAGCCTGCTTTTTTATCTGGATGATTTGCATTGGGCCGACAGCGGCACCCTGTGGTTGCTGGGCCATCTCATTCGCAACCTGCGCGAAGCGCGAGTGCTGATTGTCGCTTCTTACCGCGACACGGAACTCGATCGGGCGCACCCCCTGGCCAAGGCGCTGGTCGACTGGAATCGTGAGCGGTTTACGACGCGCATCGTACTGAAGCGGTTCAACGCGGAAGAAACGCGCGCGCAGATCGCCGCGCTGTTAGACGAAAATATCTCCGGAGACTTTTCCGAAGCGGTGTATCGCGAAACGGAGGGGAACCCTTTCTTCGTCGAAGAGGTAATGAAGGCGTTGATAGAACAGGGTTCGGTGCGACGAGAAAGCGGGCGCTGGAAACGTTGCGAGATGACCGAACTGGTCATCCCGCAAAGTGTGAAAGAGGCGATCGGAAATCGGCTAGATCGCGTCAGCGCGGAGTGTAATGAGACGCTGCGGGCAGCGGCGGTGCTCGGTAAGACGTTCACTATCGATGAGCTGATCGCGGCTGTCGACGGACAGAACGAGAACAAACTCCTCGATGCTCTTGACGAAGCAGTCGCGGCGCAACTGTTGGCCGCGGATCGCGATGAGGCGTTTGTTTTTACTCACGACAAGATCCGCGAGGTGCTTTACGAAGAGTTGAACCCAATTCGCCGGCGGCGTCTACATCTGCGCACAGCTGAAGGGCTCGAGCAACATCGCGAAAAGGCGCCGGTAGCGGTTGAGACCCTGGCTCATCATTTCATCCACGCCGGCGAATACGAGCGCGGACTAACCTATGCGAAACAAGCTGCCGTGGAGGCCGAGCGCATTTATGCTTACGACGAGGCGATGGCGGCATATGGTCGGGCACTGGAGTGTGCTGAGTCGCTTGGTCTGAAGAATGAGCAGCTCGAGATTGAGGAGGCCATTGGCAACGCCGCGCTCGCCTCGGGCGACACGTTGCGCGCAACGGTGCATTTCGATCGGGCTCTAGAGCTGGCCAAC
>JAMQPI010000706.1 GCA_023717565.1 Pyrinomonadaceae bacterium
GCGGAATGAGACTAGACGAGTACCTCTCAAGTTGAGTTCCGCCCCTCCGACCGCCGCGGGGGTGGTGCGGGGTCAAGTGCTATAAACATCTCACCCTTAACAGGGTGAAAGAATTACGGAAGGGTGTTTAACTATTCAGGAGGTTCGTCAACTGCGTCTGTGGCCCGACTAGATCGTTATAGCGGCGCGCACGTTGGACTTTTGAGAGATCAGCACTTCTGTGCTATCCGACACCGAAGCTGTGAGTGGCTTGGAGATGATGTATAGCAGCGTTTCGCATACCTGGCGTGTGCCCGTGCCGATCGTGTTTCCGTTCTCATCCTGGAGCACATATATCTTGCCGTGAAGGTCTAACGGAAACATCATAGGCATTGTGTACATATTTTTTTCCCTGCGCCGGAGACTGTGTTAGTCAGCGAAAGCTACTTCTCTCCTAACTTGAAACAGTCAATAAGACCGGGTTTCCAGAACCGACAGACAGTAAAGGGTTTAGTGAGGATCGCGAGGGACTCAGAAGTTTTCTATCACTTGACGGGTCCGTTCTCCGGGGTCAGGCGGTAAAACTCGCGCGCCGGTTTCAAGGGGCGCAGCATCCAGTAGGGCCGGCGCGTTCCATCCGGTGAGTACGTATCGGCAGGCCGCGTCATGGCCAACCATTTCCGGTAAACCTCGCGCGATTTGGTTGTATCGACCGATATGTCGCCGTACTTGTCTTCGTCCTGGGCTTTCTTGACTCGCACGGCCTGATGCCAACAGTGCATTCCCGACACGGGATCTGGATGTACCGGAAAGGTCAGATTCTGATGCACACCCACATCGCTCCACCAGATGCGCAGCGTGTCGGGATCACTCGATTGATAAGCCTCGACACCTTTCTCGCGTCGTAAACCCCATTCAGTGTTCCGATGATCCAACTTGACGGTGGCCATCATCTGGCGGGCCCCCTGCTCGTGAGTTTTCCAACGTCCCATGTGATGACTACAGGCAACGACGTCGGGACGGATTCCTTCGGTGACCCAGGCGTGCACGACAAAGTAACCAATCTCGGTCTCCACGCGAACGAGATCGCCGGTGCCAACTCCGATGCGCTTCGCAAAAGAAGGATGAATCCATAGTGGGTTCGTATGCGCAATCTCGTTCAACCACTTGGCATTCGAACTGCGCGTATGAATCTGCATCGCCAGCCGGAACGTGGAAATGAGCACACTCTGATCAGCGGCCATGTTTTCAGGGTGCACGTGACTGCGAATGTAAGTGGGAATGGCCACTTCTTGCCAACCCCAGTCGGCGAGTGTGCGCGAAAAGAATTCGAGCCGGCCACTGGGTGTGGGAAACCCACGCTTGAGTGTGCCGTCAATACTTACTCCCACAAACCTCCGGCCATCCGGATCCGGATCAATGGTCGGTAGAGGCACAATGTTTGGTGAAGTGGGTTTTGGAGTCGTCGTGTAGACGCGGCCAAACTGATCCTGACGTCCATCTTCGATTTCTTCGGGCGGGATCGTCTCTTCATAAAGCGCGCCGACCTTAGTGGCAATCTCGAATGCGCCGTAACGCCGCATGTATTCCAGCGGTTTCAAACCCTCGGCTGCGGCCTTTTGTGGGAGACCGGGAACGGAGTTCTCGAAAATCCACTCGTAGTATTCGTCAACACTCAGCCGCTCACCCGGATTTTTCTTCGACTCCACATACTGGCGAATTCCCAGCTGACCATCCGGATCGATTCGCCAGCTCAGTTCGAGCCAGAACTCGTTCTCTTCCCAGACCTCGCCGGGGTTCACTTCACGGGTGTCGCAGATCTCTTCTCCTAAACGCTCCCGGGCGGCCTTCATCACGGGCTGGCGAAAGCCTAGCCATTGAGAATCGTGGGTTTCATAGGAGTGGATGTCGTGGCGCTCAGAGCCGAGGCCCATCGGCAGAATGTAGTCGGCGAAGTACGACGTCTCGTTCCAAACAGGTGTCAGAGCAACGTGACAGCCGATCAGATCGTGATTCGTGAGAGCTTCGATCCATGAGAAGCCGTCGGGGTTGGTCCAAACCGGGTTGTAGACTCGGGTGAAGTAAGTGTCCAACTTCGCGCGGCCATCTTTCAAGAGATGCGGCAACAGGAAAGAAAGCTCGTTCATGGAGAGCGGGTACTCGCGCGGCCAGGTGGTCTCGTTCCACATCTTTGGGTGGGGCGGAGTGTAGATTGGCCGCGGCACGAACTTGTTCCAGGCATTGGGAAACACGCTGCCTTCCGTCGCAATGGCACCCATTAGCGCGTTTAGCATGAAGAGGCATCGAGCCACCTGCCAGCCGCCGTTGTTGCCGGAAGAGGCACTGCGCCAGTTATGCGTGCTCAGTCTAGTTCCGGCAGTCGCAACGCACTTCGCAACTTCTTCCAGCTGCCCCGGGTCGACGCCTGATTCCTTCCCGGCAAACTCGAAGGTGTAATGCTGATAGAGTTCTTTCAAGAGCTGCTCGAAGTTTTCGAAGCTCGACTCGATTTCCGTGTGCTCAAGCGAGAGATACTCTTCCCAGTTCCACCAGCGGCGCACAAAGTCTCGGTTGTAGAGATTGTTCTGAATCAGATAGTTTGCGATGGCCAGCAGGATGGCTGCTTCCGAACCCGGAATCGGCGAAACCCAATAGTCTGCATGGGTAGCTGTGTTTGAAAGCCTCGTGTCGAATACGATTAACTTTGCGCCATTCACTTTGCCTTCGATTACTCTTTGCGCGTGCGGATTGAAATAGTGACCCGACTCGAGGTGTGCGCTGATCAGAAAAATGACTTTGGCGTTGGCGTGATCGGGACTGGGACGATCGAGACCCATCCACAGTTGATAGCCTTCGCGGCTGCTTGATGAGCAGATATTTGTATGAGAGTTGTGGCCGTCGATCCCCCAGGCGGCGAGTATGCGTTCGGTAAAACCATCTTCGCCCGGACGTCCGACGTGATACATGATCTCCTGGCGGCGATCTTCAACAATTGCCTTTCGTATGCGACCGGCCAACTCGTCCAGCACTTCATCCCAACTCACACGCTCCCATTGTCCTTCGCCTCGTTTACCGGTGCGTTTAAGCGGATAGAGAATGCGATCCGGATCAGTGATTTGATTCAGCGTCGCCGGACCCTTGGCGCAATTCCTCCCACGTGAGCCAGGATGCTCGGGATTACCTTCGAACTTCTGTACTTCGCCGGTGGCTTTATCTATGTAGGCGAGCAAACCGCAGGCCGATTCGCAGTTGAAGCAAGTGGTGGGTACAAGTGAGTAGTGTCGTTCCTTGCGCTGCGGCCAGGCCTGGGGATCAAGCTCAGTCCAATTGTCCCAACGTTCTTTGGGTGGATAGGCGGCCAGATGAATCCGACTGGCGCCGGGATAAAACGTTTCCCCGCGAGCTTCAGTCTGCTCACGAAGCGCGCTCACGCACTCGTTTATCTCAACTGGTCCGGGTTCACTCATTTTGAAAAGGCTTCCTTCGTGCGGCTTCGTGTGATTTCGTGGATCGAGTTTTTTGCTAAGGAGTTCTATCCACGAAATCGCACCAAACATCACGAAACTCAATGCTACTCAACTTCATCGTCCTCCAGACCAGTTTGGTCGGAGCCTTCCAGGTCTGGGGATGACTCCGCGATCGCCTGGACAATTAGAGTTCGGGTGGTCGACATGACGCTTGCGCTTCGATAGGACTCCAGCAACAAGTAAATAGTCACTATCAGCAGCACTCCTGACAGGAGGGCAAAGCGACTCAGACGCCAGAGATCATACAAGCGATTAAGCCATAGAAGGCCGCACCAGAAAAAGAAGAACGCGGGGACCATCGCCAGTTCAAACTTCATTCTGGTGAGGACGGTGCGCAGATATCTCTGACCTACAATCTCATCGTTCAATCTTAATTTGAGATACTGCTCCCAGTGATCTGAGTGTTCTTCGTTATCCTTCGCCAGTTTGCTGTCCCAGAAATCCCGTTCTATGAAGGCGCCCAGATCCTCCACGATTAGTCCGACGGCTACAATACAAATAACCAGTATCGCGACAAACGCTGATGGATGATCCTGCCAGAAGGAAACAACTCCGGGAAAGTAATAAGCCACCACGAGTACATACGGACCGATCGCAATGCCACCCGGAACAACCAGGGTTGCCAGAGGCCGAAACAACTCGCTCTTGAATGCAGATATGAAGTCCAAACTATTCCGCCTCGATTCCTGCTTCCTTCAGCACAAAGTCTGGGGTTCGCGGCTCACCGCGAAAAAAGTCCTTATCCTTACCGGCCGTTATTGCCCAACGATGAATCCAGGTGATGCCCGCAGTCCCAGCGTACTCGTCAGGTGAGGCGTAAGCCTTATCGGTGAGCGCCTCATCAAGGGAAATGAATTGGTAGCCGCGCTTTTCAATCATCAGGGCCAGTTTGTCGAAGTAGTCGGCGTTCAACGCGTTGGCGTGGATTAACAGAACCTGCTTCATCTCGTACCCAAACAGGGCCATCGACTGCTGCTCGAAGTAAGCAAACTTTTGATCCATGTAAGGAATGTAGGCTTCGGCCACGCGCTTCGCCATTTGTTTGTCGCCACGCATGAGGGCGTTTTCATAAGCCCGAGCAAAGATCCACTCAGAGTTATCGATGGTTACCGGTGCAATGCGATATCCGCGTTCCGCCAGAAACTTTTCAAACTCACGTTTGGTTTCGATGTTGCTTCCCGCATGCAGGAAGGGATGGCGAAAATAGCGCATCGACCGTCCCTTAGCTTTAAGCAACCCGCTGGTAACTTCCTCGCCGCGAATCACGTCTTCCTTAAAAGTGTCGAGCGGAGTGCGATTAATATCAGGATGAGAAAAAGTGTGATTTCCCAGTTCAAGTCCTGCCTCGAGCCACATCCGTAAGAGTGCCACGCGCCTTGGGTCCCGTTGGCCATTCGTCAGGAGCTTGATTTCGTTCACGAATCCGATCGCCGGGACTTTGTGTGCTTTGACGCCGTGGAGCAGTTTGCGAGTGATAGTCGTTTGCGTTGTTATGTCGTTGCGGAGTGAGTTCACCGGGAGATCGTCAATCGTAACAGCTACAGTCCGTTGTCCTTTTGACGAGAGTTCTTGAGACTCAACGCTCACTGTTAATGATGAAGCGATCAGTAAAATTAGAGCTAGCTTTAGAAGATTGGGTTTCATTTGTATTATCGCTCGCTGCCAGTTGCACGCAAACGCAAAGGTGCAAAGCCGCAGAGAAATGCGCTGAAAACGTATTCATTACCACCACATCTCATATCTTGGCGACTTTGCACCTTGCGTTTTCGCGTGAAGTTATAGCGTTTCATCCCGTCGCAGGTCTCGCTCTATGAGATCTAACAGTTTGCTCAGTCGCTGATCGATAGCTTCACCCCTTTCTGTGGATTCGTGGAGATGCCGGTCAAACTCTTCTCGAGAGGCCGCAAGGCGCGCGTTAATGTCCTCCCTGCTTGCGGCGAACTGACCTTGCAGGTCGGCCCTGGTTGCGACGAGATCAGATCGAAAGTCTGCGCTGTTTGCTACGAGATCGGCTTGAAACTCTGCCCTGGTTGCGACGAGATCAGATCGAAAGTCTGCGCTGTTTGCGAGGAGATCGGCTTGAAACTCTACCCTGGTTGCGACGAGATCAGATCGAAAGTCTGCGCTGTTTGCGACGAGATCGGCTTGAAACTCTGCCCTGGTTGCGACGAGATCAGATCGAAAGTCCGCTCTAGTTGCGGCAACATCTGCTTGAAACTCTACCCGGGTTGCGCCGAGGTCGGCTTGGAAGGCCTCCTTGCTTGCCGCGAGACGAGCGTAAAAGTCTTCGCTTTGGGCTTGGAGATAAGCGTGCAGGCTTTCAATTTGTGTCTTCAGATGCTCGTCAAGCGAAGCCATCCGTTCGTCTGTGGAATCCATTCGTTCGTCTGCGTTGCGTGCCAGCTCGGTAAGAGTTACGAAGGAGGCTTCCAATTGTCCCACTCGTTCTTCATACTTTTGCATTAGGACAGCGTGCTGGGCTTGCTGCTCAACGATGAACTGCATGGTGGACTGCATTTGTTCAAAGCTCATTGTTGGTTCCTTTCGTGAGGTGGTTTTCTGCTCTTGAGACTGCGTTACCTGCTTATTCTAACGCCATTGATTTATCGAGGTCACGCTATTGATTCCGTTCCGCAAGAACTCAAGCCAGCGGTACGGATTGTCCGGCTTGCACATACGCGTGCTCGTAAAGCATCAACCCAATCAAAGCCATAGGCGCACCCGCGACGCCAAGCGATGGGCTGAAAACCTCAAACAACGCGAGCCAGGGAATCAGTCCGCCGGCAATCGAAAGCACCAAGCCCACCCAGAAGTCGTTCTTATGGCGTCCCCTTACCATCTCCCAAACCGCAAGCCGAGCATGGGCCGTTGCATGTGTAAGTGAAACTTCGCCCCAGATCATGAGCACATGCAACAAACTCGTGATCGCGAGGATCCAAAGCAAAGGCAGGCCAACGCCACGATCAAGCTGCGTTGCCGGTTCCAGGCGAACTGCGATCAGCAAAAGTGCCGCGGAGCCAACCAACAGCGCTTGGACCAACAGGTGCGGTGGCAGGAGAGGATTTTGCCACATGTCGCGCGCCTTCGCCTGAGCAAACAAGTAGGCTGTGTAGACAGCAGTCAGAACCGCAAGTGGGAGTCCAGGGATCATCAGCCATCGATGCAGGGAATACGCACCGAACCAGCTCGCTGCAAAATGAAGAGCCAGAACGAGTGTATAGCCGGCAATAATAAATGCGCCTTTGACGAGCCAACTGCGCCACTGTGGCCGCGTGAAAATCATATAAAAGCGTTCTGGGTGTTCCAGGTCCATGAGCAACAAACCACCCGTAGTGGCCAGAAAGGTGCCCGCTAATATTGGCGCTGCCCACAACCAGATCGTGCTCTCCGGCCGCAGGAAGCCGAACAGCACCAGTAACAGCGGAATCAGGTAGGCACCGGCGGAAATTCCTTTGGTCCAGGTGTAGAGACTGACCTTCCAGTCCCAGGGTATTGAGTGAGCAACGTCATACGAGAGCAGCGCCGCGGCCGAGCTATTGTGATGATTTGGATTTCCCGACACCACATGTCCGCTGTCTTGTTGTTGCTCGCTCCACATAAAGAGCCCGGCTTCAGGACGCCGCGCAGCGAGTGGGTCGAGTGTCGCCTGGTGCGCTCCTTTGTAAAAAAGCTTGGGCAGAGTTTCCTTCTCGGGCCGCCGCACGGTTACCGGTTCGCGGTTGATGATCTGAGCGACATAAGATTCTGAATCATTCATGTCGCCAATCAGGATTGCCTGCGTGGGACATACAACCACACACGCCGGTTCCAGTCCCATGTCGATGCGGTGAGCGCAGAAGTTACATTTCTCAGCCGAGTGATCCTCGGGATTAATAAAGATCGCATCGTAAGGACAAGCGGCCATGCAGGCTTTGCAACCAATGCAGATCGACTTGTCGAAATCGACAATGCCGTCCGCACGTTTGAACATTGCAGTGGTGGGGCAGGCGGTGACGCAAGGTGCATGTGCGCATTGATTGCAGCGGGTTACCTGATGCGCGCGCCGGGTTTGGGGAAACACACCAACATCAACGTGCTTGACGTAAGTGCGAGTGACCGAAAGGGGGACCAGATTCTCAGACTTGCAGGCCGTCGTGCACGCGTGACAGCCGATGCAACGAGTGTGGTCGATGACCTTGGCCCACTTCACGTGCTGAGACTTATTCTCGGACTGTGATTCGTCGAGCATTGACGTGTTTTAGTCAGTTGTCAGTTGTCAGTGGTCAGTTGGGTCTTTGGCCTTGGGTCTTGGATCTTCGGACCGTCGCCGCGAGGGAGAGCTATCAAAGACCAAAGACCGAACTGACCACTGACTACGGACCATTAAGCAAGCGCAGACTATATCACGCACGGTGAGACAGGGAAGTCCCGCGGGCGGCGAACCGTTGCCTCATTGACAAAAGTTAGGCCGCGTCCCAAATTATCACCAGTCTCGGTCTTTGCTTCACTTAACAGCCCCTTACCCGGAGGTTATTTTCATGCGTCTTCTGATTTCATCTGTCCTGGCGAGTTTCGCCCTATTTGCACTGATCGCTTGTCACTCTGCGGATTCGTCCAGCCGAGTCGCATCGAGCGCGACCCCGGCAACGGCTGTCAAGCCTGGAGCCACTCCGGCTGCAGCCGCACCGTCTGACGGTGCACGTCGCATCAGCAGGATTGAAGTGCAGGATTTGATTAGCAAGGGGCAGGCGTACATAGTTGATGTGCGCAACGATCAGGCGTACAACACAGCTCATATCCGCGGTGCCAAGCTTATTCCATACGACCAGATAGTTGCGCGCTCAAAGGAATTACCGAGTGACAAGACGATTGTCACCTACTGCTCGTGCGCAAACGAACATACTGCCGCCGGTGCGGTGCTTGAACTCAAGAAAAAGGGCATTGAAAACGCCGCCGCGCTACTCGGTGGCATGGATGGCTGGCGAAACGCCGGCCTGCCGGTCGATTCGGTAAAGTAGGCAGGAACTTTCCTGCGGTCTGCCTCCTACATCTGCGGAACGGGCCTCGTCACCAGCGCCGGCAGCGGTGTAAGTACCTTGCTGGCGGGCACGCACAGCACAGGACAAGGTGAGTTGCGGACTACTCGCTCAATCTCCGAGCCCAAAACCGGCGTCCCGCCCAGAAGTGATGCGTGCACGTTGGTTCCAATGACGATCAGGTCTACATCTTTCTCGGTCGCCAAGCGCACAATCTCGGCATACGGTCGTCCTTCCGCAATATGCGTGATTGCCCGAGCTCCATCGGCCCGAGCCAACTGGGCCATACGCTCCTGCACATAACTGCGTAAACGAGTGAGCGCCGTTAATCCGCCTTCCGGAAACATCACCGACACCTGCTCAAAGTAATCGCCGATGGCGTGAACAGCGTGCAGTTCGGCTCCAGTTTGAGTCGCTAGCTGAGTTGCGACCTGCGTGGCGGCGCTTGATGAGGGGCGGAAGTTTGTGGCGAGCAAGACTCGATTGAGCCGCACTTCGCTGCAGCTACCGCGATCCTCAACAAAGTCACGCTGAGAAGGTCGAATGGTGAGCACGGGGCAAGGCGCCTCCGCAATGATCTCCTCAGCGGTGGACCCCCGCAGCGCGCGCGTCAGTCCCTTGCGACCGTGTGTTACTACCGTCACCAGGTCGATTTCATATTCCGGCACCGCCCGCGCTATTTCCGGCGCCGGCTCGCCGGCGACAATCACAGGCTCGACTTCCAATCCGGCAAGCAGAGGATCCGCTAGCAAGTCTCTCACCTCGGTGCGCAATTGCCGCAGCCCACTATTCTCCGGTTCGTCCAGGACACTTTCGGGCAAAGTTAAGAGATTCGGTGGCACTGGCACGCTCTGTACGCTGAAAAGCACAACCTGGCCACGGCCGTTACGCGCAAATGCGGCAGCGTATTTCAATGCTGCGCGAGCATGCGACGTAAAGTCCGTGGGAAAGAGAATATTTCTAAAAGGAAACATGAATGCTGTTCGTTGTCAGTAGTCAGTTGTCAGTAGTACGTGACCCTACGAAGCGACTTCTAGAGAATGGGGAATGGGCTAACGGGCCGGAGTCTAACAAGAAAACAGAGGGGCAGGCAAAAGCCAATCTAGTCTAAGCCGCACAAACTTGGGTCAGCACCGGCTCGCTATTCCTCTGGCTTTTTTTCTGGGTTCCGTGGCAAACTCCGCAAGCTCAGATCTCAGATCTCAAATTCTTAGATTTTCTTTGATCTCAAATCTCAGATCTCAAATTTCAGATCAAAGTGACGGTTGTTTCACGAGAGATTACCGGAATGCGATAGAGATGGAGAGCAGAAAACAACGCGGCAATGGAGGCTTTTTAGCGTGACCCTGACGCTTCTGGCACTTGGATTCCTCGTCCTGCTGGTGGCCGCCTACCGGTTTTACGGAGGGTGGGTAGCAAGACAGTTTCAACTCGACGATGTGCGCACAACTCCTGCTCATCGGGTGAATGACGGCGTCGATTTTGTTCCCACCAAACCGTTCTATCTCTTTGGACAACACTTTTCTGCGATTGCGGCCGCCGGACCGATTGCCGGGCCGATCCTCGCTTGCCAGGCGTTCGGATGGCTTCCTTGTCTCCTCTGGATCGGTTTGGGTGTAGTGCTGATAGGCGCTGTTCACGATTTCGCGAGTCTGGCAGCCTCTGTTCGTCACGGGGCAACTTCCATAGCCGAGATCACCCGCGAACATCTGGGCAATGGCGCCGGTCGGGCACTGATGGGGTTTATCTGGATCGCTCTGCTCTACGTCATCGTTGCGTTCGCCGACATCACCGCCGGAACGTTCACCGGCGGCTCAGAAGAGTTGCGGGCGGCATCGGTAAACTTCAATCCCGGCGGAGCAGTGGCGGCGGCCAGCGTGATGTACCTGGCGCTTTCGCTCGTGCTCGGCCTGGTCCAGCGTTACCTCAAACCCCCGCTGTGGCTCGTCACCCTCATATTCGTACCGGCAGCATTCGCTCTGTCATGGGTTGGAACCATGACTTCAAACTGGTTTGTGTTTGATCACAAGACCTGGGGAGTTCTAATCATTCTATATTGCGGGGTGGCCTCGATAGTTCCTGTGTGGGCCTTGCTGCAGCCGCGTGGTTATCTCGGCGGATTCATCCTCTATTCGGCGCTCGCCCTCGGCATCGTCGGCGTGTTCTTCGGCGGTTACGAAATCCAGCAACCTGCTTTTAAGGGTTTTGACATTGGCGGAATGACGGGCATGCTCTTCCCCTTCCTATTCGTGACCATTGCCTGTGGCGCGTGTTCAGGTTTTCATGGGCTGGTTTGCTCAGGTACAACGTCGAAGCAGGTTGATCGCGAGTCACACATCCGTCCCGTCGGTTACGGCGCCATGTTGGCCGAGGGCTTTGTCGCGATGATCGCACTGGTGACGGTCATGATCGTTGCCCAAGAAGCCTTACGTGGAAAGGCGCCAGGAACTATTTACGGCAATGGGATCGGACAGTTTCTCACTCTCATCATTGGCCAGGACAAATTGGCCTTCGCAATCACCTTCGGCGCGATGGCGTTTTCCACGTTCGTGTTTGACACGCTGGACGTCTGCACGCGTTTGGGTCGCTACATTGTGCAGGAGCTTTTCGGTTGGAAAGGTCGAATCGGGGCCCTGGTGGGAACGGTAATGACGATGGCCTTGCCTCTCTATTTCATCGTCTTCGCGCCGCCCAACTCCTGGTTAAAATTCTGGACGCTGTTCGGTGCTTCCAACCAGTTGCTGGCTGCGCTGACCCTGCTTTCAATAACCGTCTGGCTTTATCAGGCTCGCCGGCGAATCGCGTTTACCCTCTTCCCGATGATCTTCGTCCTCGTGATCACGCTCTGGGCGCTCATCTCGCTCGTTATCGGTAATCTCCGAGTCACCAAAATCGGCTTCGGGCAGTTGGATATCGAGTTGATCAATGCAATCGCCGCGGCTGCGCTGGTTGTGCTCGCTCTCTACCTCGCCGTCGTTGCACTGGTCAAAGTTCGCGGCGATCGCCAAACAGGTACGCTGGTGACAGCACACCCCGCTACGAGTTTGGAGTAATTACAGGAGACTTGACACCACCTCGCTTGTAGCAGGTTGCTGAAAACCCTTCAGGATATGAAAACAGCGAAATTTGGAGTGCGGCGGCAAGGCTTTGCGCGACGCCGCTTTGGATTGGCGAGCCC
>JAMQPI010000724.1 GCA_023717565.1 Pyrinomonadaceae bacterium
TTCTCCCCATCTCCCCATCTCCCTGTCTCCCCATCTCCCTGTCTCCCCATCGACGTGCCTGCCTCTGTTAAAATAAACAACATGACGAAACGTTGCGCCTGGCCCAGAACTGATCTGGCAATCGCTTACCACGATCGGGAGTGGGGCGTACCGCTCCACGATGATCGCGGACTATTTGAATTCCTTATTCTGGAAGGCGCCCAAGCCGGACTCAGCTGGGAAACTGTCTTGCAGAAACGGGATAACTATCGCGCGGCATTTGATAACTTTGAGCCCGCTAAAGTCGCAAAATACAACCCGCGCAAAGTGGAGCAACTCCTGAGTAATGCCGGTATCATCCGTAACCGTCTAAAAATTGCCTCGGCGATCCAGAATGCCAGCGCCTTTATTGCGGTGCAGCGGGAGTTCGGCAGTTTTGACGAGTACCTCTGGGGCTTTGTCGATAATCAGCCGCTAAGGCGAAAACGCGGAGCACCCGTCCCCGCACGCACCACCCTATCCGACGCGCTAAGCAAAGACCTGGCGAAACAAGGCTTCAAGTTTGTCGGCTCAACAATCTGCTACGCATTCATGCAAGCCGTTGGTCTGGTCAACGATCACGATCACACCTGCTTTCGATACAAGGAAATCAACGACCGTCGGGAGGCTAAGGGTTGAATCCGTGGCGGGGACTAGGTGTACTTCCCAGAGAGGTCTGGTTTCTTTGTCTGGCGATTCTGGTAAACCGCGCGGGCACAATGGTGCTGCCCTTCCTGACTCTTTATCTCACCATCGATCGTCGCTTGTCTGTGAGCACCGCTGGCCTGACCCTGACAGTCTATGGAATTGGGGCAATCGCCGTGGCGCCGCTGGCAGGACGCTTATCAGATCGCTTCGGCGGCCTGCGCATAATGAAACTGTCGCTATTGCTAAGCGGGCTCCTCCTCTTTGTCTTCCCGTTCGCTAACCACCTGACCAGCATTTTGACTATTACTGCGGTCTGGGCCATTGCTAATGAAGCCTTTCGTCCACCCAGCATGTCCCTGATTGGAGATCTCGCCGGCCCTGCTCAACGCAAGGCAGCCTTCGCACTTAGCCGTTTGGCGATAAATCTGGGCATGAGCATTGGACCGGTCATTGGCGGGTTCCTGGCGATGCGCTCATTCAAGTTGCTGTTTTATTTTGACGGCGCGACCACGCTGCTCGCGGCCTTACTGCTTGCGGTGTTGCCGTGGCGAATAAGAACGACAGCCGGTGGCCCTGGCGCTGACCATAGGGAGGGTATTGGTTCGGGTACTGGCGAATCCGTGAGCGACAAGGTGCCGGTCTTGGGCTACTCGAGCGTCTTGAAGGACCGGCGTTTCATCTATTTTGTGATTGCCATGATCCCAGTTGAATTGGTCTTCTTCCAACCGATGGCGGCAATGCCTTTGTTCCTGGTGCGCGACCTGCATTTCACGGAGGCAGGTTACGGAATGCTGTCCGCCGTGAACACTGTGATAATCATTCTGGTAGAAGTGTGGTTGAACATGGCGATGTTGAAGTGGTCTCACCGTCACTCATTGGCATTGGGAGCGTTGCTGGTCGGCATCGGGTTTGGTGCACTGGTATTTGTTGACGGCGTTTTCGGCGCGGTGGCCACCGTGGTGATATGGACCTTCGGCGAAATGATCCTCCTCCCAGCCAGTGCAGCCTACGTCTCGGACATTGCCCCGCCGGGGCAGTCAGGCGCTTACATGGGCCTGTACACGATGGGCTTTAGTCTGGCGTTCGCTGTCGGCCCGTGGTTGGGCACACAAATCATGGAAACACTCGGCACTTCGGCGGTCTGGGTGGGGACTTTCATTTGCGGTTGCCTCACGGCAATCATGATGTGGTGTTTGCGCTCAGGAAAGGCCGGTAACCACAATCCAGCGCCGGTTGGATAGTTAGAGGCCGCGTGTCATGGACTCAACCAACGTCCTTACTCCGTTCGGAGTGAAATGTTTATGGACCGCCAGACCACCAAATGCCAGGCGCCGTTCGGAGGAGCGCCACGAGGCTAGAAGGGTGCCTGTCAGCTTGAGTTCCGCTCCTCCGAACGGCGACGTATTCTCTGTAACGCTCCGGTCTATAAACATTTCACCCCTAAGGGGTCAAGAGTGACCCACCTTTTTGGCTTGAATTTTACTGCTACCGCCGCCAATCAGAGCTATCATGGCCTTCGATGGGTTTCTGATAAGGAGTTTCCATGATTAGAACTTTGCTGCTCGGGTCCCTCGTTCTTAGTAGTTTTGGCGCACTTGCCTGCCAGAGTTACACAACTAGTCTCGTAGAGGCTCCCGGACGCGTTGATGAGCGGGTAGCGCTTTCAACACTGCGCACTATCGCTTCTGCGCAGACGGTGTACAGTGTCAGCAACTCCGGCGCCTATGGAAGTTTCGAGCAGTTAGTTGCTGCTGGGCATCTGGACTCGCGTTTCTCTTCGAGCCCGCCGCGGGTCGGTGGTTATCTTCTGACCATGACCGTCTCCAACTCTTCGGGCGGAGGGGAGAGTTCCTACTATTGCAATGCCGATCCTGACGCCGCCGCCAACCAGAAGGGCCGTCACTTCTACATCGGCTCCGCTTCGCCCGAGATTCGCGTGAACTTGACGAAGACCGCCACTGCAAGCGACGAAGTCGTTCAACCATAGTCTGCTGTTGTAATCCAGACCAAAACCTGAAAAGGCTAACAGGATCCGGCCGTGAAAATACTTCTACGCGTGGTTCTCGCAGCGGTCCTTCTCGCATTAGTCAGTGCCAGCGATGGAGTCTCCGCGCAGCAGAGCAAGGTCAGAGATTACCGTGTCGCCAATGAGCATCGCATCCTTGAAGAGTTTGTTACGCTGCTCTCGATCCCGAACGTCGCCAGCGATCCCGTCAACATCCGTAAGAATGCGGCCTTAATCATAGAAATGATGAAGCGCCGCGGATTGGAGCCGCGGCTTTTGGAAGCCGGCAATTCAACCGTCCCACCCGCCGTCTACGGTGAATGGAATGTTCCCAGCGCCACGCGGACCATCATCCTGTACGCGCATTACGACGGCCAACCAACCGATCCAAAACAGTGGGCAGGCACGTTGCCCTGGCAACCCACACTTCGTTCAGCTGCGCTGGAAGCCGGCGGTACTGTCCTGTCGATACCCAAGCATGGTGAAAAAATCGATCCTGAGTGGCGTCTGTATGCCCGTTCCGCGTCGGACGACAAAGCTGGCGTGATGGCGATTCTGACCGCAGTCGACGCCCTGAAAGCCCAGGGAATTGCGCCCACCTCCAACATCAAGTTTTTCTTTGAGGGCGAAGAAGAGGCTGGTTCATCACATCTCGCCGACATCATTCGTGGCCATCAGAAACTACTGGAAGCTGACGCCTGGCTCATTTGCGACGGTCCAGTCCATCAATCAGGTTTGAAACAAGTAGTCTTTGGGGTGCGTGGCGATACTAACGTCGATCTCACTGTCTATGGAGCTAAGCGGCCACTTCACAGCGGTCACTACGGAAACTGGTCTCCCAATCCCGCGCTAACTCTGGCGAAGCTGCTCAGCTCAATGAAGGATGATTCTGGGCGCGTGACAATTGCCGGTTGGTATGACGACGTTGAGCCCCTGGGTGAAACGGAACGGCGAGCGATTGCAGAGGCACCGCAGTATGACACCGAACTTAAGACCCAGCTCGGCCTGGCGCGCACAGAGAATGCGGGTAAGAGTCTGCTCGAGTTGATCAACGAACCTTCGCTCAATATCAACGGGATGAGCAGCGGAGATGTCGGCGCGCTCGCTCGCAACGTAATTCCTACCACGGCCAGTGCTGTTCTGGATCTGCGCCTCGTAAAAGGAAACGACTATCAACGCCAGGTCGAGCGTTTGATCGCCCACATCCGCAAGCAAGGGTTCTATGTCATCGATCATGACCCGACGGACCAGGAACGACTCACCAAACCTTTGATCGCCAGAGTTGTCCATCGCGAAGGAGGATACAACGCGGAGCGTACGCGTATGGATTTGCCGTTAGCGAACTCGGTTATCACCGCGGTGCAGGCCACTTCGGAAAAACCTATCGTGAAGCTGCCAACCGCCGGAGGCAGTCTGCCACTGTCGATCATTACTAAACACCTCCGTACAGTAACCATCACGGTACCCATCGCCAACTACGACAACAACCAGCACGCCGAGAACGAGAATATCAGGCTGCAAAATTTGTGGGACGGGATTGAAACGATGGCAGCGCTGATGACGATGCCGGTAAAGTAGTCGGCAGGCGGCAGGAGCAGGCGGCAGGAAAAGACTATTTGTCATTTCTCATTTGACACTTCTCATTGGTCATTTTCTGAGTCTCTTTCGTGTGGTTTCGTGGATCGTTTCTTTGGCCGAGTGAAAAGAACGGTCCACGAAATCACACGAAGCAACACGAAAAGAGATTCAGAAAATGACCAATGAGAAATGTCAAATGAGAAATGACAAATGATCCCCTCTTGCTACAATGCATCCGGAGGAACAACTCAAATGAAAAGGTTCGTGGCGATTGCCGCGTCGCTTCTGGTTACGCTTAGCAGTTTGACCCCGGCGTTCGCTTGGGGGGACGAAGGGCATCAAACCGTCGGCAAGATCGCCTCCCTGCGCATAAAGCCACATACCGCGCAAAGGCTGGCTCAGATTCTGAGACCCGGCGATACACTGGCCAACATGGCTACGTGGGCCGACACGGTCAAGGAGCGGGTGGGCTCAACCGATCCGGATCCGGATACCAACGCCTTCCTGCAGGACCTGGCGCACAACGAGCGGAATCGCGACTGGCACTTCGTCGACCTTCCGCTCGGTTGTGCAAATTACCAGACCTGCACCGGATTCACTCCGGATAACGACATCGTCCACCTGATCAATATCTGCATCCGCACTTTGCAAGGCAATCCCGATCCGAACCAACCACTCACCAAACGCAATGCGTTAAGGTTGCTCGCACACTTCATCGGGGACCTGCATCAACCGTTGCACGTCGGTGTTGGTTTCATCGATGCGAATGGTCCGAACCACACCATCCTGATTGCCAGAGACCCGCAGGTGATCCGCCAGCGCAATCTACGTCACGACCGCGGCGGTAATCAGTTGATCATCGACAACGACCGCAAAAACCTGCACGGCTTTTGGGACTTTGAATTGGTGCGATCCTTGATGAGCGTAACTCATAAACCAACCTCCGATAAGTTGGGCACCTTCTTGAAGCAGACGCAGCCACCGAAACCGGGCTGGCAACCGCAAGGACCAGTAAATACCTGGGCAGCGCAGTGGGCTACGGATTCGCTCAAGCTCTCGGGCAGCCAAACGTACCGGGCCGTAAGTATTGTGCGTGAGCGAACGATTCCAGTGCTGCGTGACGGTGTACCATTAATACGCAATGGGCAGCCGGTTACACAGACGGTCTACGACATCAGGCGCCCCAGCAATTATCTGGCGGTGAATCGCAACAACGTGCGCGAGCAATTGGCCAAAGGCGGCTTTCGGCTGGCAAAGCTCCTGGATGCGATATTTGTGGATTAGTCAGTTGTCAGTTGTCAGTGGTCAGTGGTCAGTCGTCGGTAAGAGTCAAACTGACAGCTGAGTCTTTGGCCCACTTTGGTGGTAGTCTGTGATTGTGTAGTCACTGACCACCTGACTACTGACTACTGACCACTGACCAAACTTTAATGGAGGCTAACCTCGTGAAGAAAACCCGTCCGCAGTTACTTGTACTAACCCTTTTGTTGTTGACAATAAGTGCCGCGGCCCCGGCGCAAAACACCCAGCCGCTTGCTTTAAGCGGGACGGTGAGAACGGATTCAAATAGTGCCCTCACCCAAACGATACCGGCGGCACTGGCGGCCTTGCCTGAAGCAGACACCCTCATTTTTATCAACTCGCGTCGTATCTTAAGTGAAGCAGCACCACGGCTGATGCCGGAAAAAGACCTGGCCGACATGCGCAAAGGCTTCGACGATATGAAACAGATGTCCGGTGTCGATCCCTCAAGTGTGGACTACATAGTGATCGCCGTCAGGTTCAGGAAGCCGTCGGCCGAGCTGACTTTCATGCCGCCCGAATTCATGGCGCTGGCCAGCGGTGATTTCAATTCTGAGTCGCTGATGGGGCTGGCCAGGATGGCTTCAGACGGAAAGTTGCGCGATGAGAAATATGGAATGAAGACCCTGGGTCTAATGACGATCGACCCGATCGCCAAGGAAGCGGAAAAGAACCCGTTGCTCAAGTCGTTTTCAGAAGTTGCCGTTGTACCACTCAATGCCACCACCATTGCCATCGGCTCAACTGCCTACCTGAAAGCTGCAATCGACGCTGAGGAGGGCAACAAACGCATCAGCTCGGAGAGCCTTAATTCGCTTTTGCGCGACCCAAGTGCGCTGATTAGCATCGCCGGGTCGCCGTTAACGTCCTTCAGCAAGACTTTCGCCCTGCTCGGCACGGAAGCTAACCCCAGAGCTCCGCGTTGTGATTCAAAGTTTGGCGACTTTTATGCTGCCGTAACGATGGACGCGGCCAACTTCACGCTGCGCGGAGCACTGAACGCGGACAATCCGGACACCGCACACATAGTCAACAACCTGATCAATGGTCTGCTCCGATACGCCAGCGCATCCGTGCCAGATCCTTCAGCCCAGTCACTGCTTAAGACACTCTCGATAACTCCTCAGGATAACGAGGTAGTGCTGCGAGCCGACCTGCCTCAGCAGATGGTGATCGATATGATCAAGGAACAGATGAAACCAAAGAAGAAAGAGGAGGCTTCTTCACCAGTGGAGCCAACGAAAGAGCCTACCGTCAAGAAGCGCGTCGTAAGGCGACGGAGCAAGAAAAGCACCAAGCCTTAGAAGCAAATCCGCAGCTAGGACATGAACAAGATCCACTTCGGCCACTCGCGCGGTGGTCGTAACGAGGAGACCTCAATGAACCATTCCACCAAAATCCTGGCCCTGGTGTTAGTTCTGCTAATGGCAACTTTTGCCTTGACGTTGCCACTATTCGGCCAGGGTGGCCAGACCGGATCTCGTCAAACGAACCAGTCGACCAATAAATCGGCTGACCCAACGGCCGCGAAGCAGCCAGCTCCCCAGGCCTCACCGGACTTTTCCAAAAATACCTGGGACCTGCCCGCGGATGCTGATAAGACAAAGAACACCGTTGCGGCGACAGAAGAATCGATCGCCAAAGGGAAGGAACTGTTTACGACCAGGAAAGGCAATTGTATTTTCTGCCACGGAGAGACCGGATCCGGCAATAAGGAGAATTTGCCCCAACTCAGACGAGTCCCCGCGGATCTTTCAGACCGAAAGAGAATGCCCAAACTCTCTGACGGTGAGATCTTTTGGAAGATTACTAAAGGTATTCCTGGCATCATGCCCAGCCGCGAGATGCTGACCGAGGAAGAACGCTGGCACCTCGTAGACTTTGTCCGCACCCTGGCAAAGGAAAATCCCAAAACCTAATTAACGCCGTAGAGTTTCGATCGCCACGCTCAACTTTTTGGAGTGCGGTGGCAAGGCTTTGCGCGACACCGCTTTGGATTTTCGATTCAGGATTCGATGTTGCCTGACCGATCCAAAGCGGTGTCGCGC
>JAMQPI010000039.1 GCA_023717565.1 Pyrinomonadaceae bacterium
GCGACAGATGCATTGCATGCCGCGACAACGGGTGGTGCGCGAGCGCTCGGTCTTGAAGGGCTCACCGGCGAACTGAGGCCGGGATTGCAAGCCGACTTTGCCGTCGTATCGCTGGCCGGCCCTCATCAACTGCCGTCATACGATCCCATCAGCACACTTATCTTTGCTTCCTCAGGACGAGATGTGGTCTTGACCGTGGTTGCGGGAAAGGAAGTCTTCAGCGCGGGCCAGATCATGACGATTGACGAAGATCGCCTGGCAGCCCGAATGAAAGAGATCGCAGTTAAACTAGGATCTTATCTTACTGAAAAATCATGAATGTACTGGTTCTCAACTGTGGCAGCTCGACTCTCAAGTTTCAATTAATCACCACCGATCTTGAGCAGATTGCGGATAACACTGATCGGCGGTTGGCCCGGGGAACCATTGACCGCATCGGGGGCGAGGCTATCGTGTTGCTCGAGGCGGCTGGCCGCGCCCCGGAGCGTACAACCGCCCCTCTCCGCGACACCCGAGCCGCAGTTGAGTTGATTATTCGCTGGGCATGTGCGGAGAATTCAGGAATTGACACGATTACTAGTGTCGCCGACATCCATGCCGTGGGCCACCGCGTGGTGCATGGCGGAGAACGCTTCACACACTCGGTTGTCATCTCGGACGAAGTGCTGCGGGGAATCGAAGATTGTATTGAACTAGCTCCGCTGCACAATCCCACCAACATCAAAGGGATACAGGCCGCTCGCGAGGTGTTTGGCGGCGGGCTACCTCAAGTCGCAGTATTCGATACTGCATTTCACCAAACATTACCTGAACATGCCTATTTATACGCGCTTCCATATCAACTCTATCGGCGGCATCGGGTGCGGCGTTACGGATTCCACGGCACTTCGCATCGCTACGTTGCATATCGCTTTCGACAGCTACGCAATATCCCGCGCGAGCAGACCAACGTGATCACTCTTCACCTGGGAAATGGGTGCTCAATTGCGGCGATCCGGGCGGGCGACTCAGTGGACACATCGATGGGTCTCACGCCGCTGGAAGGACTCGTAATGGGTACTCGTTCGGGTGATATCGATCCGGCAATTGTTGATTTCATCGCCGCCAAAGAGGGACTGACGTCTCGCGAAGTCGAGACCTTGCTCAACAAGCAGTCGGGACTGCTCGGCATCTCAGGTCTAACGAATGACATGCGGGAGTTACTTGCGGAAGCGCACGAGCACAATGACCGGCGCGCCCGGCTGGCAATCGAGGTGTTTTGCTATCGAGCGCGCAAGTACATTGGCGCTTACATGGCAGTAGTCAACGGAACGGATGCAATCGTGTTTACCGGAGGCATCGGGGAGAATTCCGCTGAAATCCGAGCGAAGATATGCGCCGGGCTGGAGTGGATGGGAATTGAAGTGGACACTGATCGCAATGATCGGTATCAGCCCGGCACGGATGGATTGATTACCAAAGACGACTCACGGGTTGCGGTATACGTGATTCCGACTGATGAGGAATTGCTGATTGCTCGTGATACCGTGCGCTGCGTACGGGGCGCTCCGCAGAGGTTTTAGGCCAAACAAACGATCCACGAAACTACACGAACGAGCACTAACTACGTCTTAGTGATCTTGCGTGTTATTTCGTGGATCGGTTTGTCGCTAAACTTGCGCTGTTCGACTTAGATTGACGCAGCGATTGCCTGATCGAAGATCTCGACCGCGACGTCGACGTTTTCTTTCGTCAAGATAAGCGGTGGCGACCAGCGAATCGTATTGGTGCCGGCCCCCAGGATTACCAGGCCGCGATCGAAGCAAGCCACCTCGACGCGATCTCGCAGATCGGGCGCGGGTTTGTTTGATCTTCCTTCCACGAACTCGACGCCAATCATCAGCCCCAGGCCGCGCACATCACCAATGCAGTCATACTTTCTTTGCAGCTTCTCGAGCTCGGACTTCAGATAGTCTCCGACCTCTGCACTGTTTCGCACCAGCCCGCCTTCCAGCAGTTCGATGGTCTTTAGTGCGGCCGCAATACAAACCGGATTACCGCCAAAGGTTGACGCATGTGCGCCCGGCTTCCAGTCCATCAAATTCGCGCGGGCCACACAGACTCCAATGGGAAGGCCGGAGCCGATGCCTTTGGCAATGCAAACAATGTCGGGCTTTAGATCGAAATGGTCGCTGGCAAACATCTTGCCCGTTCTACCCATCCCGCTTTGTACTTCATCAACGATCAACATGATCCCATGCTGATCGCAGATTCTGCGCAAGCCCTCGAGGAAGTTACGTGGCGCCGGAACATAGCCGCCTTCGCCTTGCACAACTTCCACAACTATCCCCGCAACTTCTTCGGGCGGGGTTGTCGTTTTAAATAGCCGCTCCTCAATCCAGGTGAGCGCTCCCTGGCCGGCGCCGCCCTCGCCGCAATCCGCGTCATTAAAGGGATTCCGAAACTCGTTTGGGTATGGGACGTGAACGACATCGAGCGCCTGGCGCTTGAAGCCTTTTCGCTGGGCCACCCGGGATGAAGTTAGCGAAAGCGAACCAAGCGTCCGCCCGTGGAAGCTGTTGAAGAAGGCGATGAACTTCTCGCGGCCGGTAGCGTGCATTGCCAACTTCAAAGCTGTCTCTACCGCTTCGGTGCCGCTATTGGCAAAGTGTGTTCGCGTAGGCGAGGGGACTGGAACGATCTCATCCAGCTTCTGAGCGAGTTGGGGCATGTGGCGATAGTAGTAATCGGTGCCACACATGTGGATCATCTCCGCTGCTTGTTTCTGGATGGCGGCCACAACTTCCGGATGACAGTGTCCGGTTGAGCAGACGGCCACGCCGGCATTGCAATCGAGAAAAATGTTGCCATCAACGTCTTCAATCCAAACGCCCTGAGCACGCTCTGCCACCAGCTTGAAAGAAGGTCGCGGATAAGATGGGGTTACAAACTGTGCGTCGGCGTTGATGATCTCCTGGCCCTTGGGACCCGGAAGAGCTGTCTTAATCTCGGGGCGCTTCGCTGGAGCCATGGTTGTGCTGGACATAGGTTTTCTCCTTAGTAAAGTCGGTCGCTCTTTCACGAGCGGGGTAGCGGAGTGGTCCGAACATCGAGATGCCGGATCGTTGACCGAAACTTTGGCGAGAATTGCCTAGTCCGCGAAGAGGTTCGCGCGAGATTGCAGTGGGCAAAGATGCAGAGGCTGTGGATTGAACATATTGAATTGCAATTGGCCCTGTGGCCTGACGATTCCTGGCATAGTAACACTTACGGGATGAGTGTGCCAGCTAGGGACTTGTGGAGTTACTTTTCAGGACTTGGGTAATCCCTCGACTAAATGGTCGAAGCTGAGCCAGATACTCCAGCTATGGTGATAAAAGGCAACTGGAAACGAGACAGCTATTACAAAGAGCATCGCCAACACGAATTGATAATGGGCATTTATCACCGGAAGGGAGGCCATGTAAGCCAGCAGAATCACCAACTCGGTCGTCACCACATTTATGAGGATGGCGCCGACGAAGAACCCTTGTTCGCGCTGGAAGATTGCACCACAGGAAGAGCAGCGATCCTTTATTCTAAAGGGCGCCTTGACGATAGACGCATTTCCACAGACTGGGCACCGGAGCAGAAGACACCAGCGCAAAAGGTTCGCAAACGAAGGGTGGTTGCTCCTCACTTTTGGCTCAATGGAAATAGGCCCGCAGTATCCCGAAGAGCAGTGCCGAGAGCACGTTGGTCATCGATACTGGGTTCTTACTGATACTCACGTTCACCCAGCCTTCCGGCACCGTTTCCCTGCTATCGATTTCCTGGGGAAGCAACTGAGTACCGGCTAGTCTCGCGATCGGTACGCGACTGGAGCCCAGCATAAAACGAATAGGCGCACCGCAAACAAGGTACACAACGTATTGGATCGGCACGACTACGACGAACCATACCAGAATGCTGGCCAGGAGAATCAGGACCCAGACCCAGGTGAGCGGGTAATCGAACCAGGATGATCGTCCCTGGGTGCCCTTTATCTGAGTACCAAGACCATAAATGGGCAGTCCTACTACTTGAATGCAGGAAGCCAGGTAGACAAATGGATGAGGAGACAGCAGTCCCGTGTGTTTGTCCGCAAGATCGCCCCAGGCCTTGAATACAATTGGGGTTATCAGTCCAATCAAAGTTCCATTCGTCAGGTACCATCGCCAATAGGCGGTACCGATCCACTTCGAAAAAAGCCATTGATCGAAGGCAAAGAGTCCAACGAGTCCGGCAAAGCCAAGCAACGCTGTCCCGGCTCCCTTCAGGTTCATCTTGGTTTGTTCTCCAGTGGAGTCAGTTGGCCCATTTCAAGACGTTACCGTTACGCTATTTGCTTCATGGGCAACTAACTCAAATTCCAATTCCTCTGTTCTTGGACACTGCGTGCGATAGCTCTTGCGGTGGGCGACAATATGCCAGTTGGAGCTTTGGTTCAAGCTCCTTTGGTCCTCCCCTTTTATCGGCACTCCAGTCGATTGCGCCTTGCCCGTCATTTCCGAATGGGTATAAGCTTGATCTGCGAAATCGCGAGTAACCACTTGCCCCCGCTTCGCTCCGGATTTGCAAACAGAACCCCCATTCTAAAGTTACTTCGTTAGTGACGTTCGAATACCGCCGCGAGTAGGCGGGTTGAAGGAAGGAACCCCAACATGAAGAAACTAGCTCTGGCTCTAGTTGTAGTACTGCTGTCCGCCGGTTTCGCAGCTGCCGATACAATCTATCTGCGTGATGGACGCAGCGTGCAAGGTACTCTGATCGGCTTCGTCAACGGACGTTTTGCGATCCGAGTTGCCTCGTTGCGGATTACATCAACCGACGCGACATCGATGGGAGCTGGTGAGATTCAGTACTTCCGCCCGGCTGAAGTTGACCGTGTCGAGATTGACGGGCGTTCGCTTGACGATCTTCGCTTCGACATCCGCACGGTCCAGGTCACCCTGGGACCTAACTGGATCGACACCGGCGTGGATGTGCGACGAAATGAGCGGTTGCAGATCAAGGCTTCGGGCACAATTCTGGCTGGACGCACGCGCATCACCCCTGATGGACTACGTCAAACCGATCCCGCATCACCTTTGCCGCGGGCTTCCGAGGGCGCGCTCATTGGCGTGATTGGAAACGACTTCAATTCGCCGATCATAGAAATCGGTAGCTCGCGCGAGTTTGTTGCAGACCGAGATGGTCGCTTGTACCTGACCGCAAATCGCGGATCTTACACCGACGCGCGCGGCTCATTTACCGTTGAGACTCGCCGCGAGCTTAGTGTTACCGCGGATGACGACAATGTTTCTGACCGCCGCCGTGACCGCCCGGGACCTGTGCGCCCACGCCGGCCACGAGCCGGTACCAGGGTTCCGAAGGAAGTGCAAATTGAAGTCCCAGGCACGTCGCGTGGGGTTGACACCGGTATTGATGTGAGAGTTGGCGACCAGTTGACGTTTACTGCGTCGGGTCGCGTAATCGCGGGCAGAAGGATCGGCGAGGTCGGACCGGAAGGAGGTCGCGTCAGCGGCTTTGGATCAATTATCGGTACGCGGCCGGTGCCAACGGTTGGTCCGGGCGCCCTCATTGGGTTCGTGCGCACGGCGGATGGTCAGATCAGTCAGCCGTTCCTGATTGGCAGTCAGCTGACCTTCACTGCAAATGCTGACGGCCGTCTGGTCCTGGCCATCAACGATGATGACTACAGCGACAACGGCGGCGCTTTTCAGGTAGCGATTCGCTACTCGAATTCAGGCGACCGAGAGCAGTAGACATCAGGAGGCAGGAGCAGGGGGCAGACGGCAGGAGCACGAGGCAGAAGGCGGAAGGCGGAAGGCGGAAGGATGAAGGCGGAAGGCGGAAGGATCAAACCGCAACGGATTCGAAGGATACCTTCATCCTTCCGCCTTCATCCCTCCGCCTTCATCCTTTGAACCTGCCTCCTGGAACTAGAGCACTTTCAGGAATGCCACCAGATCGGCTTTCTCAGCCGCTGTTAGGTTCAACTCAAGCACCAGATTGAAAAACTCTACTGTGTCTTCCAGCGTTAGCAAACGCCCATCATGCAGGTAAGGCGGCGACTCCTTGATGCCTCGCAAGGGAAAGGTCTTGATCGGCCCTTGCTTGGTAATCATCATTCCACCTTCCATGCGCGGCTGATAGAAACGCTCGACCATTAGATCGTGCATCAGGTTGTCCGTGTAGAAAGGCGCAGTATGGCAAGCTGAACAATTTGCTTTGCCAAAGAAAAGATCCTCGCCCCTGGCCTCGGATGCCGAAGCTTTCTTGCGGTCGAGCCGCCCATACACGTTGAGTTTTGGCGCCGGCGGAAAATCCAACAGCTCTTCAAACTCCGACATGTTGTGTACCTGATGCCCACGGTCGAGAATGTTTATCCCCTTCTTCGTCGCCGCCACCGGATCGCCGTCGAAGTAAGCCGCACGTTGCTCGAACTCGGTAAAATCCTCGACCGACTTCAACGCGCGCTGTGAGCCAAACAGCCTTTGAATGTTCACCCCGCGCAGACTCGGAGTCTCGATGCGACGCCGGTTCTCCTGGGGGCGTATGTCTCCGACCAGGTGGGCCGCACCGTTGGTGTGGCCGTTCACGTGGCAATCCAGGCAGGCTACACCTTGCATGCCATCATTGCGTTCAGTTTTCCGATCAGCTGTGGCGTTGAATTGTTGCTGTGGAAACTGCGTCACGAGCAGCCTTAGTCCGTCTAGTTGCTTCGGGTTGAGAATGCCATTGAACAATTCGTAGAAGTTATTGATCGTTACCAGCTGTCCTTTGGACACATCACCCAGATCCGGCCGAGTCGTCAGGAATATCGCCGGCGGAAACTCTGGGAGAAACTGTTCAGGAATGTCGAAGTCCATATCAAACCGTTCCAACCGGGGCTGTAGCTTGATATGCATTTCGGGGAAGATCATGCCGCCGACAGGGTGGCTAACATGTGGCAAGGGCAGGTAGGGAAACAGGTTCTTGTCCCTGATTTCATCTGGAGACATGCGTCCCAGTTGTTCCCAGGTCACCCCACCTTTTAGACGTGCGGTGGGCCCCATCGGCACCGGCTTGCCGCGGCTCATCTTAGTATTCGGGTCCACGCGTCTGGTTAGGTCATAGCGTTCCTCGAGCAGACGCTTGGCCGCCGCCATTACCTGTGGCTTGTTTGCCTTGTCGCGTCTCAACACGACGTCAAACGGCTCTTCAATTACTGACGAGAAGGAAGATGGCGGCGCGGGTTTTGATTGATCTTGCGCACCTGCGTTCGTCGCCACTAACAAAGAGGCAGTAACTACAAGTACCAGGACAAGTCCTACCAGCAACTTGATGCGAACTGTGGTTTTCATGATTCTCCTTTCAATTGGAAAGCTTCAGTACCCACTTCATTTCGAGATGGCCGCTCAAAGCACGGTCCGGGACAATTTCTTGGATATAGATTTAGACTAAATCTAAATCTAATGTAAGCCCGATGTCAATGGTAATGAATTAGAAGGCAGCATCCTGCACTGATGTGAATTGTGGTTCGCCTGCCAGCGCTCTTCGCGCTTTGCACTTTTGAACACGAGTCGATTAGAGTATTCCTCGCCCTCCCCAGAGAGTGTTTCAAATTTCCAGTTTGGATCTAAGAAAGAGGACCCCGCATGAGAAGAACCTTCCCCAACTTGCTGCTGCTTGCCCTGATCAGCCTGGTGCTTTCCGCGCTCTCGCTTTCACCATTTGCTCCCCTTACGGGTGCGCAGAGTGGACAAAAGATGCCCGCGGCTGCCACCACACCTTCGTCGGCGGACACCCCTACTTCTGGGGCCGCCGCGAGGCTTTCATATCCCGCAGCCAGGAAGATTGATCACGTCGACAACTATCACGGGACTGTGGTTGCGGATCCTTATCGTTGGCTCGAGGAGGACAACTCGGCCGAGAGGGCGGCATGGGTGGAAGCGGAGAACAAAGTGACTTTCGCTTACCTTGAAAAGATTCCGTTTCGGGGACAGCTCGGAGCTCGTTTGGAGAAGCTCTACAACTACCCGAAGTACACGGCGCCGGCGCGTCGCGGTGAGCACTTCTTTTTCACCAAAAACGATGGGCTGCAGAACCAGAGCGTTTGGTACGTCCAGAAGGGCATCGATGGTACACCGGAGGTCCTGATCGATCCGAACAAGTTTTCTGCTGATGGCACCTCACGGCTAGGCACCTTTTCGCTCTCTAAGGACGGGAAAATGGCCGTGTATGGTATTTCGAAGGGCGGTTCTGACTGGCAGGAGTATTTCGTGCTGGACATTTCGGCAAAGAAAACTCAGACCGACAAACTGGAGTGGGTCAAGGTCTCCAGCGTGGCGTGGACCGGCGACGGCTTCTTCTACAGCCGCTACCCCGCACCGGAGAAAGGTAAGGAACTGACTTCCAAGAACGAGAACCATCAGGTGTTCTTCCACAAGCTGGGGACAGCACAGGCCGAAGATGAGTTAGTCTACGAAGACAAGGTGAACACGGAGCGGTTTCATATCGTGGGGACGACTGATGACGAACGCTTTGCCATTCTGACAATCTCTGACCGCAGCACGGGCAAGAAGGGGAACGCCGTCTTCTTCCGTGACCTCGCAAAGGGCGACAAAACCTTTACCTCCATCGTGGCCGACATTGGCGACGACAGTTACGGTGTGATTGACAATGTGGGTGACAAGTTTCTGATCGAAACGGATCACAACGCGCCCAACGGCCGCATCTTCCTCTTCGATCCGAAAAACCCGGACGAGAAGAATTGGAAGGAAGTAATTCCGGAAAGACCCGTGCCACTGCAGGGTGCCGGAACTGCCGGCGGCAAGCTCTTCCTGACCTACCTACAAGATGTGGCGACGCGAGCCTATGTCTACAGTTTCGATGGCAAGTTAGAAAACGAGATCAAAATGCCGGGGCTCGGTGCAGCCTTCGGTCTCGGCGGCAGACCAGATGACAAGTTTGTTTTCTATACCTTCGCGTCGTTCAACTTTCCCCCCACAATCTACAAGTACGACATCGCTACCAGGAAATCGACGCTCTTTCGCCAACCGGAGATTCCCGGATTCCTGGCCGCCGACTACGAAACAAAACAAGTCTTCTACAACAGCAAAGACGGGACCCGCGTGCCGATGTTTCTGGTCTACAAGAAGGGTCTGAAGCTTGACGGTAATAATCCCACGCTGCTCTACGGTTATGGCGGCTTCAATGTGGTCCAGTCGCCGTCGTTTAGTTCGCTTCGAATGGCGCTGCTGGAGCAGGGCGTGGTCTACGCGTCGGCAAATATGCGCGGCGGTGGCGAGTATGGCGAGAAGTGGCACGAAGCCGGCACCAAGCTCAAGAAGCAGAACGTCTTCGACGACTTCATTGCGGCTGCCGAGTATCTGATTGCAAACAAATACACGTCCTCCCAGAAACTTGCGATCCAGGGTGGCTCAAACGGTGGTTTGCTGGTCGGGGCCGTAATGAATCAACGGCCGGAGCTATTCAAAGTGGCCATCCCTCAGGTGGGTGTGATGGATATGCTTAGGTTCCACAAGTTCACGATCGGCTCGAACTGGGTTGCTGACTATGGCTCAAGCGACAACCCCGACGAGTTTAAGGCGCTTTACGCATACTCGCCATTGCATAACATCAAAGCGGGCGGCAAGTATCCGGCGACTTTGATCACAACCGCGGATCACGACGATCGGGTAGTGCCGGCGCACTCGTTCAAATACGCGGCGACTCTGCAGCTTGCGCAGGTGGGAGAAGCGCCAGTCCTGATTCGCATCGATACAAAATCAGGTCACGGCGCCAGCAACACGAAGAAGGCGATTGAGACTACGGCGGACATCTACTCGTTCATTCTCTACAACCTGGGAGTAACACCGAAATAGACTCAATACGCCCAGCGTCCCCAGGCGAATAGAGCAGCGAAGAGCGCGAGATAGAGCAGCGACCAAACGCTGAGTATCACCAGCCACAAACGGCGGCGCGCGAGCATGGCGAAGAGAAAAAAGATGGGAAACATCGTCAAGGTGTAGCGCGGCACGCTGCTGACAAAGCTCACACTGGTAACCAGCAGCCAGTTGCCGGTCATCCAGACGCCGTAGATTGGGCGCAACTTGATCCAACTCGCGATTGTGCAAACCAAGCCCAACGCAATAAACAGACACTCCTGCATACCTACAATCTGTGCTTGTGCCGGGTTGAAATTCAGAGAGCCAAGTGCTTCGCGCAAACCCGTCCACGGCGGGGCTAGCGAGATGTGGTAAAACTCTTTCCTGATTGGCAGAAATGCGAAAAGATCGCCTGCCACATGATAGTTAAGAAACAAATAAACACCGAAGCCAAGCGGCACAATTGCAATGCATAGCCACTGCCAATTCCAACGCCGAGTAGTCCAATACTGGTGTCCAGCCTCAATTAGTAACGCGGGAACCAGCACTAGACCCGGGGCCCTGGTAAGGCAAGCGAGCATCCCCAGCAGACCGGCCAGCGGCCAACGTTCAGTACGTGCAGCGAGCACACAACCGATGGTCAGCATGAGAAACAAGCTCTCGGTGTATCCAATGTGCAGAAAATAGCTGGTGGGAAAGATGAACAGAAACCAGACCGCGAAGCTTGCAGTTGCCCGGCTAAAGTCGAGCTGAACTAACCGATAGAGCAGGATTCCCGCAGCAATGGAAGCCAACGTTGAGATGAGGAAGGCACTAACCAGATAATCATTGAGGACTACCGCGACGAGCCGGATGATCCAGGGGAATAATGGATAGAAGACCATGCTTGGTTTCATATCCCCTACCGCACTGTAGCCATTGATTGCTAGTTTTTGATAGTGAAGCGAGTCCCAGCGATTCCAGAGTTCCAACCATCCGTATACTCCACCGATCCGACGATCTGCCAGTGCCTGATAGCTCTGGCCTGCATAAAGGAAAACCAGCGCTTTGATCGCGAATATGATTGCGACCAGGCGCGTTTCGCCAGCCCGAAGGCCGACTCTTGAAGGTCTCGGATGAATCGAGGTTACCTTGTCGCGACGTTTCTTGCGCATGGGGCGATCACATACAAGTCCTCTGACGATGAAACAATGGAAAATGACAAATGGACACGTTTACTTCCATGTCCTTCTCACAGGGTGAGCCTCAGTGTTAAATGTCACCTTGTCGAAAGCCAGAGTTTTTGGAGGTGCGAATAGTAGATAGAAGTACTTGAAGGTCTCGGCGAACAGGAAGCTCTGCATTGAGTCGGACTTTTCCTTAGTTATCACGTTCTTCAAAGCGGCATAACCCGCGTCAGTTTTGCAGTGAGTCACGAAATCCCGGAAGAGCGTCGCACCCATCCGTAAATATCGAGGATCTTTTGTGTAGTGATACAGATGATATGTTGACTCCACGATCTCGGGCCGCAGTGGATAGCCGGCGTGCACGACCTCCATCGTCCGGTAGTTGAACTCTTCGGGTTCGATCCCGTGTTGCTTCCACATCAAAAACGACGACGCCTGTAAACGCCTGGCGCGATTGAGATCACCGGAAAGCGCCAGTACTGCTGGGAAGAAGGCATCCAGCGCACCATAAGTGGTCGTTGTGCGTTTGCCAGTGTTCATGTCGGCGTGACCATACCAGAGTTCCGCACTGGATTGTCGCTCGCCCTCGCGTACGAATTCGTCGGCGAGATACTTATTGACTGCCGGGATGCTTTCCAGCCACATCCGTTTGCAATCCCGATCGCCAAACAACAACCAACTCTTGAGCAGGTATTCATAGTAGCTATCGATCTCAGCGCTGATGTGGCTGTCGGTGTTGGTCCACTTACCCGTTTCGACGTTGAACCGGGTCCCGATCAACCCGATGGTTGATCGGCGGTTATAGGTTTCCACGAGCGCGCGCTTGGCTTTGTCAAAAAATATTTGTTTGCCGGTCAGCTTGCTGAGAGTTCCAAACTCGATCAGCAAGGTCCCGGTTTCCGCCGGGTTGGTTTCGGCGCCGCGGACTTTGCCGGTCTTGAGATTGACGAACTTGTAGGGCAGACCCGTCGGCGATTCAAATACAGGCAAGAGCCGGTGTCCCAGGTCCTCGGCGAGCGCCAGTAAACGTAAATCACCGGTGAGTTGATAACTCGAAAGCAAACCGCCCAGCAGACGGATTGTGATTTCAAAATTCTGGACGTCGATGTCTTTGTCGAAGGAGAGATTGTCGAGGATGTATTTTCTGGTAGCGTCGGCTTCGTCTTTCAGGCCCATGAGGATCATGGTATCCAACGCATCCACGGGCGTCATCAACAACGGTTCGGCGTACCAATCGTGAAAGCCCTTTGTCAGTGGTCGCAGGTCGTCATGTCCCCAGGCGTGTTTCTTGTAACCATTCCAGGCATGAAGAAATTCGGCCTTCACTTCAGCGGCCAGTTTCTGCTTATTAGGCGCCGGTTGAGAATTCGCACTGGCCGCGGTAATGAGAAATACCAGAAGAAGAGTGATGGACTTGATCATGAGTGTGCGAACGACTTGCGGATCGTCTCTTTTGCCGGAGGTTGAGGCCAGATGGGCAAACGTTTGGCCCAGCGATGACCCAGAACGCGCGCGCGAAAGTAATGTTCGTGTTCCCACTCGACCTCCGCCATAGTTAGCAGGCAATCAACGAGATCGTCCCGTCCGCAGTTGCGCGCATATCTAGCTGCAGTTTCATACTCGCGAATGTTCCTGCTTTCGAGCTTACCGGCCCCGTACATCGGAGCCAGCCATCCGCTCAAGTGGCAGAGCACACTCAGGATTCGGCCCAGAATTGCCGCGCGAGTTTCGCGGAAAGCGTTCGGTTTGGAGTCCAGACTACTTAACATCTCGCCGACGAGCTGGCGGTGATGCCACTCTTCGTTCTCGATCTCCTGGATTCGGGTCCTCTCGTCGGCATCGTTGACCGAGTGCCAATGTCCGCGGTAAGCGTAAGCCGCCGCCAACTCGCCGGAGTACGCAAGCTGGAGAATGGCAATCAGAGGTTGGGGATCACTCTGCTGGGACATTGGCCGGGCGATCGACGCCGTAGATGATTACCGGAATGCCGAGAACTTCAGCTCGGCCTTCAGGTTTTTCGCCGAGGCGTTCAGCCACTCGGATTGACGCGCGGTTCTCAGGATGGATCAGGCTAATGACATGAGCCTTGTCTAGCTCTTGGAAGGCATATTGAAGCGCGCGCCGGCCCCCCTCACTGGCGTACCCTTTCCCCCACGACTCCTTGCCTAGCGTCCAGCCGATTTCGAAACCAGGCCAACCGGCGGGGTTAAGAAAGCCGAGGCGTCCGACAAATTTACCGGTGGCCTTTTCCTCCACGGCCCAATGACCGTAGCCACGTAAGTGCCAGTGTCCGATCAGATAGGCAAAGTGTCGCCAGGCTTCCAGGCGACTGAACGGCTTGCCGCCGATGTAGCGCATGATGTCCTCATCTTCACACATCTTCGCATAGGGCTCGAAGTCTTCCTCTCGCCACATTCGCAGAAGGAGTCGATCAGTTTCCAGTTGCACTTCGTCCATGTTCAAACCTCAGTGCCTCGATAGTCTGGCGATGATAAATAACAAATGAAAAATGATATATGGACAAATGATCAGCGTCTCTTCCAGCGCACTCCGTCCTTCGTGTCTTCGAGAACGATGCCGCGTTGAACCAGTACATCGCGAAGCTCGTCCGCTCGGCCGAAGTCGCGCCGGCGACGAGCCTCCTGGCGTTCGTCGATCAACGTCTGAATCTCGTTGTCGAGACTCTCTGCCGGATCTTCTCCAAAGATGTTGAGGACCAGGTCGAAGCGACTGAAGAGCTCGAGCAATTCGCGTTTGTTCTCTGCGCCCAACTTCTTGCGGGCCAGAGCAGTGTTCACGTGGCGAGTGAGGTCGTGGATCGCTGCTAGCGCGACAGACGTGTTGAGGTTGTCGTCCATCCCCTCTTCAAACTCTTGCAGCGCACGCTCGGTAGCCTGGTGCAGGCTATCGTTTGATCCCGGTTCAGTGCGCGCCTCGCTCAGCCGCGCATGAAAGTCGCGCAGACCCTCGACCGTCTTCTCCGCGCCGCGCAATGCGTCGAAGGTAAGATTGAGCTGCTTGCTGTAGGGTACACTCAGGAGAAAGTAACGAATGCCGCGAGGAGAATGGCCCTTGGCTGTCAGGTCTCGGAGAGTGTAGTAGTTGCCTTTCGACTTCGACATCGTCTCACCCTCGACCTTGAGATGCTCGAAGTGAAGCCAGTAGTTGACGAACTGCTTTCCGGTAGCTCCTTCACTCTGCGCAATCTCGTTTTCGTGATGAGGAAAAACCAGATCGATGCCGCCCGCGTGGATGTCGAACGTTTCACCCAAATATTTCATCGACATCGCCGAGCACTCGATATGCCAGCCCGGTCGTCCGCGACCGATCGCCGAGTCCCAGCCTGGCTCAGTTTCGTTCGCGGGCTCCTTCCACAACGCGAAGTCGCGTGCGTCCTCTTTCTCGTACTTGTCTGTGTCGACGCGTTCACTGCCGCCGACGATGTTACCCGCGAAGTTGATCTTGGAAAGCTTGCCATACTCCGGAAACGAACTAATGCGGTAGTAGATCGATCCGTCAGACTTGTAAGCATGATCGTTAGCGAGCAGCCTCTCGATCAGATTCACCATCTCCGAGATGTGACGCGTGGCGCGAGGTACAATGTCGGGTCTCTTAAGCCCGAGCGCGTCGGCGTCTTCCCACAGGGCCTCGATATACTTCGCGGTGTAGTCGTCGATGCTCAATCCGGCTTCCTGCGACTTGGCGATGATCCGGTCTTCGACATCCGTGATGTTCATCACGTGGGTGACTTTGTAGCCTTTGAACTCCAGGTAACGGCGGACGATGTCGGCGGCAACCGCTGAACGGAAGTTGCCCACGTGTCCGTAGTCCCAAACGGTTGGTCCACAGTAGTAGAAGCGCACTTCGCCCTGGCGGATGGGCTGAAACTCTTCAATCTTTCCGGAGAGCGTGTTTTGAAACTTCAGCATAAGAATTTCGGATTGCGAATTTCGAGTTTCGGATTTTAGAACAAAGTCCTCGGCCAGGAACATCACAACCTACAATACCAAATTCGAAATCCGCAATCCGAAAATCCGAAATTCTTCAGAAGTGCTTCCAACCCTCGGGTTTCAGATCCCAAAGGCGAGACCCTTCCGACACGCGGACACTTTCCGACTCAGGTCTGATCTCGCCAATCTTAGTCAGGCCGACTCCGTCAACTTTGTTGGGCAACCGGGGAACATTCTCCGGAGACACCGCAAAGAGGAGTTCAAAATCTTCTCCGCCATGCAGGGCCAACATAAGTGGATCCAGCGCCCGCCGTCCGCAAAGTGCCGCCACTCGGGGGTCGATAGGTAATCTGCCCGATTCGAGGATGGCCCCGACCCGGCTCTCTCGACAAAGGTGGTGCAGATCAGAAGACAGACCGTCACTGATATCAATCATAGCGGAGGCAATTCGCTCTTCACCCAGGACCAGGCCCCAGCCTACGCGAGGCGCGGGGCGAAGATGCCTCATTAGCAGCTCTTGTAAGGACCGCGTGTCCGGATCTTCCAGTTCATGGATGCCGAGCCGGGCTCCGCGCTCAATCAATCGGAGACCGGCGGCGGAACCGCCGAGCGAACCCGTAACGAAGAGTTGATCACCGGGCTTTGCCCCGGAGCGAAGAACCGCGTTCCCGCTGGTACACTCGCCCATTACGATTGAGTCGATAACAATCTGCCCGGGAGCACGCGAGAGATCGCCGCCAATCAACCGCACTTCATAGCTGTCAGCCAGGTCGAGTAATCCTTTATATAGCTCAGCGACAAAATCAGAGGCCCAAATGTCAGGAGGTATGGCGAGCGAAACGAGCGCCCAACGCGGTCGGGCTCCCATAGCCGCAATGTCTGAAAGTGAAACGGCGAGGGCCTTGTGTCCCAGCAATTGCGGTTGCGTAGCGTCTCGACGAAAGTCGATATCTTCCACGAGCAGATCCGTGGAAACTACTGAGTCGCGCCCGGTGATCTGTTTGATCACGGCGGCGTCATCACCGATCCCGCGCAACAATTCTGACGGATGTGCGCCGTCTTCAGTCTTGGTTCGGAGATGGTCGATGAAATCGAACTCGTTCATAAGAATTTCGGATT